>NZ_LSSV01000025.1:0-84935 GCF_001658045.1 Dietzia sp. 111N12-1
CGCCGCCCCTGGCTCAACCCCCGACCACAAAGCACCCACTGGTACCGACGCGCCCTACGCCTGGCCGCCGAACGCAAAGCCAACACCATGGCCCCACCACCAGACACCCCACCCGACCACCACCACGACCCCGACCCACCACCCTTCTGACCGGCGCGCGGCGAGCCCGGGCCGACACCCTGGTGGCGACAGCACAAAGGCCCGGTGTCGCAGCGTGCGACACCGGGCCCCGGTGGAAGACGGTCAGACGGTCAGTGCTTCTCGCGTCCCCAGTGGTACTCGAAGACCAGGCCGCAGGCGGTGATGACCAGCGCGACGGCGCCGCCGATGAGCACCCACCAGTTCCAGAAGGCCGCTCCGTAGCCGATGATGAAGACCGAGAAGGCCACCAGCACGGGCCAGTAGCTGTGCGGGCTGAAGAAGCCGAGCTCGCCGGCGCCGTCGGAGACCTCTGCCTCCTCGAAGTCCTCGGGCAGGGTGCTGATGCGCCGCGCCACGAAGCGGAGGTAACCACCGATCAGCAGGCTCAGGCCGGCCGAGAGCACGAAGGCCGTGGCGCCGACCCACTCGACGCCCGTCCGAGACGTACCGGTGAGGTAGGCGTACGCGATACCCATGACGGCCAGGAAGATAAACAGGGCGTCGAAAATTCGTACTGTTGCGTTCATCGTTCAGGAATCCTTCGCGTGATACCGGGAGAACCGTCAGTTGCCCGACGCGGTCTCGATGATGTTGTTCTGGTCACGGGTATCGCTGCGTCCGGTCTTGAACGGTGCGGTGGAGGTCGAGTACGGGTCCTGGCCGATCGACTCCAGCGCCTCCGCGTTGGACGCGGTCGGGTTGTCCTGACGGAACTGGATGTACTGGGCGAAGGCCTCCGGCGATACCGCGCGCAGCTCGAAGTTCATCATCGCGTGGTAGACACCGCACATCTCGGCACAGCGTCCGACGAACGCACCCTCGCGATCGATCTCCTCGATCTGGAACATGCTCAACTGCTGGTTCTTGCCCGGGTGCGGCATGACGTCGAGCTTGTAGATGAACTCGGGGATCCAGAACGAGTGGACCACGTCGGCCGACGCGAGGCGGAACTCGATGCGCGTGTCGGTCGGCAGAACCAGGACCGGAACCTCCTCGGAGGTACCGACGGTCTCGATGTTGTTGTAGTGGAGGTACGACTTGTCCTCGGCAAGACGACCGTGGATCGGGCCGCCGGCCGCCGGCTCACCGTCGCGACCCAGGGCCTCACGGACCTCGTCGGAGAGCACACCGGCCTCCTCGGCCGCGCGCTGCGCCTCGACGTTGGTGCCGTCCTCGATGCTGGCCCCCGCGACGTCGACCTTGTTGTAGCCGAACTTCCAGTTCCACTGGTAGGCGGTGACGTCGACCTTGACGCCGACCTCCTCCTGCGGACGGAGATCGAGCACCTTGTTCTGCGTGACCACGGTGAAGTAGAAGAGCACGGAGATGATCACGAACGGCGCAGCCGTGTAGATCAGCTCCAGGGGCACGTTGTACGCAGTCTGGCGCGGGAACTCGCCGTCGTCGTTCTTCCGCTTGCGGTGGAACGCCATCGACCAGAAGATCAGGCCCCACACGAAGAAGCCGACGATGAGCGACGTGATGACGGTGCCCGTCCAGAACTCGCGGATCGCGACGCCCTCCGGGGTGATCCCGGTCGGGAAGCCGAAGTTCATCGTCTGGTTCCACCACTTGTTGTCGGTTTGGAGGCTACAACCGGACAACAGCAAGCCCAATGTGCCGAGAGACATCGCGAGTGTCGCCCTGCGCGTCCGACGACGCCCGTCACGCTGTTCCACCATCACGCCTTCCTGATCAGCGGCACCGACCACGTGGCCGGGACACCTTAAAAGAGTAGACCACGGCTCTCAGAATGGAAGCCGCGGGTCCGGCAATTCACCCGCCCGCTCCCCCACGCCGTCGGCGGGGGGCCGGAGGGGTTCCGCCGACCAGTAGTATTCGATCGCGTCGCGACCCGCTCGGGCGGGTCACCGCTGACGCCCCGACGACGATGGACGAGGTACCCGACGCATGTGTGGCCTGCTTGGTCTGATCACCCCCGACGGCTCCGCCCGTACCCACGAGGCGCGGGTCCTCGGCGCCATGGGGTGCCAGCGCCACCGCGGCCCCGACGAGGTGGGCACCTGGGTCGACGGCGACATGGCCTTCGGGTTCAACCGCCTGTCGATCATCGACATCGCGCACTCTCACCAGCCGCTCCGCTGGGGTCCGCCCGAGCAGCCGGACCGTTACGCGCTGGTGTTCAACGGGGAGATCTACAACTACCTCGAACTCCGCGAGGAGCTGCAGCGCGAGCACGGTGCCGTGTTCGCCACCGAGGGTGACGGCGAGCCGATCGTCGTGGCGTTCCACCACTGGGGCCCCTCGGCCGTCCGCCGGCTCCGCGGAATGTTCGCCTTCGCGATCTGGGACACCGTCGAGCGTTCGCTGTTCGTCGCCCGGGACCCCTTCGGCATCAAGCCCCTGTACATGGCGACCGGACCCGGCGGAACCGTGTTCGCGAGCGAGAAGAAGTCGGTCACCGAACTGATCGACCTCGTCGTCGTCGACACCTCCCTCGACACCCGCGCCCTCCAGCACTACGTCACCCTCCAGTACGTCCCGGAGGACGAGACCCTCACCCGGGGCGTCCGGCGCCTGGAGTCGGGATGCCATGCCACGGTCACCCCCGGCACCGAGCCCGTGATCCAGCGCTACTTCGAGCCCACGTTCCCCGTCGTGCCCGTCGCCGACGGCGACGCCGAGCGCCGCTACGACGAGATCGCCGCCGCACTCGAGGACTCGGTCGCCAAGCACATGCGCGCCGACGTCACCGTCGGCTCGTTCCTCTCGGGGGGCATCGACTCCACCGCCATCGCCGCCCTCGCGCGACGCCACAACGAGAACCTCCTGACGTTCACCACCGGTTTCGAGCGCGAGGGGTACTCGGAGATCGACGTCGCCGCCGAGTCGGCCGCCGCGATCGGCGTGGAGCACATCGTCAAGGTGGTCTCGCCCGAGGAGTTCGCCGCCGCGATCCCCGAGATCATCTGGTACCTCGACGAACCGGTGGCCGACCCGGCGTTGGTCCCGCTGTACTTCGTCGCCCGCGAGGCGCGCAAGCACGTCAAGGTCGTCCTCTCGGGTGAGGGCGCGGACGAACTGTTCGGCGGCTACACCATCTATAAGGAGCCCCTGTCGCTGGCGCCGTTCGAGAAGGTCCCCGGTGGGATCCGTCGTGCGCTGGGCCGACTCAGCACCCGGATCCCGGAGGGCACCCGGGGCAAGAGCCTGCTGCACCGCGGCTCGATGAGCCTCGAGGACCGGTACTACGGCAACGCCCGCTCCTTCTCCGACGCGCAGGTGGAGGCGGTCCTCCGCGACTACCGACCGGAGTGGAGCCACCAGGACGTCACCGCGCCGATCTACGAGCGGTCCCGCGGATGGGACCCCGTCGCGAGGATGCAGCACCTGGACCTGTTCACGTGGCTGCGCGGCGACATCCTGGTCAAGGCCGACAAGGTCACCATGGCCAACTCCCTCGAGCTACGGGTGCCGTTCCTCGACCGTGAGGTCTACGAGGTCGCGTCGCGGCTCCCCCACACCGAGAAGGTCGCCCACGGCACCACCAAGTACGCACTGCGCAAGGCCCTCGAACGGATCGTTCCCGCCCACGTGCTGCACCGGAAGAAACTGGGATTCCCCGTCCCGACCCGTCACTGGCTGGCCGGGCCGGAGTTGCACGACTGGGCACGCGAGCACGTGGCGGCGTCCGGCACCGACGAGTTCGTGGACAAGGCCGCGGTACTGCGGATGCTCGACGAGCACCGCCGCGGCGAGTCCGATCACAGTCGTCGCATCTGGACCATGCTGTGCTTCATGATCTGGCACGGCATCTTCGTCGAGGGCCGGATCACCCCAGACATCGAGCAGCGCGAGTACCCCGTCCGCCTCTAGCAGGAGGCGGCGGGACGGTCAGGCGGGAAGGAGCGCCGACAGTTCCTCGGCGGCCTCGTCCCCGTAGGCATCGACGAGCCGGCGGCGGGCGGCGGCCGGGTCGATGGTCCACTCCTGCGTGCCCGTGGTCTCCAGGACGTGGGTGGCGATGAGGGCCCCGAACTGGGCGGAACGCTCCAGCGACAACCCGTCCAGGACACCGGAGAGGAAGCCCGCCCGGAACGCGTCGCCGACCCCCGTGGGATCCAGCAGGTTGTCCGACGGGACGATCCCGACCTCGATGGGCTCCGCGCCCTGCTCGACGATCACGACGCCCTTCCCACCCCGGGTGGTGACGCGAGTGCCGACCTTGGCGTCCAGCTCCTCGGCCGACCACCCGGTCTTGTTGAGCAGCAGCTCGTACTCGTATTCGTTGGTGAACAGGTACCGCGCCCCGTCGACCAGCTCACCGGCCGCGTCCCCGTCGAGGAACGCGAGCTGCTGGGAGGGATCGGCGGCGAAGTCCAGACCGAGCTCGCGGCACTCCATCGTGTGGGAGTGCATCGCCGTGGGGTCGTTGGCCCCGATGAGCACGATGTCCGGACGGCCGATCCGCTCGGCCAGGCGAGCCAGCGAGATCGTCGCCGCCTCCCCCATCGCACCGGGGTAGAACGACGCGAGCTGCGCCATCTCCGAATCGGTCGTGCACACGAACCGCGCCGTGTGCAGAGCAGAGCTGATGTGGACCGCCGAGCAATCGACACCGTGCCGCTCGAGCCAGTCGCGGTACTCGGCGAAGTCCTCGCCCGCCGCCCCCACCAGATGGGGTCGCCGACCCAGGACGCCGAGCGCGAAGGCGATGTTGCCGCCGACCCCGCCCCGGCGGATCTGCAGCGAATCCACCAGGAAGCTCAGCGACACGTGCGCGAGCTGGTCCGGCAGCAACTGCTCGGAGAAGCGACCCGAGAAGGTCATGAGGTGGTCGGTGGCGATGGAACCTGTGATGACTACGGGCATGCCCCAGACAGTAGACGACCCGGACCGATCGGTGATCGGCCCGGGTCGCCCGGTCGTCAGTGCGACCGCGGCGTCAGTTGAACGAGTCGCCGCATGCGCAGGAGCCCGTGGCCTGCGGGTTGTCGATGGTGAAGCCCTGCTTCTCGATGCTGTCGACGAAGTCGATGGACGCACCGGTCAGGTACGGGACACTCATCCGGTCGACGGCGAGCTTGATGCCGCCGAAGTCGTCGACCACGTCACCGTCGAGCGAGCGGTCGTCGAAGAAGAGCTGGTAGCGCAGGCCCGCGCAGCCACCGGGCTGGACGGCGATGCGCAGCGAGAGGTCGTCACGACCCTCCTGGTCCAGCAGGGCCTTGGCCTTGGCGGCGGCTGCCTCGGTGAGCAGTACGCCGGTAGCGGTGTTCTCCGCAGTGGTCATGTCGGTTCTCCTTGCGATCGGAAGAGGGCTTCGGGGGCGTCGTGAAAGGTTCAACGCCCACCGGGGAGTCCTCTATTCCCCGGCACCCGTTCCCCCGCACACGATACGCCTGCTGTCGCCCATGGGTGAATGTCCGGCGCCGGTGTCGATCGCCTAGCCTGGGTGTGTGAAGTTGCGTGCATTCGGCTCCAGAGACGACGAGAGCGGCAAAGGCTCCCCCGCCCCCGAGGGGCGGCCCGCGTCCGCGGATGCGGCTGCCTCCGAGCCCTCCGGCGACCCGCGCCGCCCCGCGGGCAAGGGGAAGCCGACGCCCCGTCGTCGCGACCAGGAGCGCGCCCGCGGGGTGCGCCAGGGTCCGGTGACCGCGCCGGTCACCCGCAAAGAGGCCAAGGAGCGCAAGAAGGCCGCCCAGGCGACCATGACCAAGGACGAGCGTCGGGCCGCCAGGGCCGGCGAGCGCGCCGCGCGCGAGGAGCGCCGCCAGCTCATGATGGAGGGCGACGACCGTTACGTGCTCTCCCGTGACCGCGGAGAGGTCCGCCGGTTCGCGCGCGACTGGGTCGACACCCACCGGCGCCTCATCAACTGGTTCATGCCGCTCGCCCTGTTCGTGATCGTGTTCCAGCTCATCCCGAACCCGACCCTCATGGTCTACAGCCAGACCCTCTTCCTGGTGCTCATCATGGTCGTCGTCGTCGACGGCATCCTCCTCGGACGAACCGTGAACAAGGCGGTCCGCGAGAGGTTCCCGTCCACCGACGACACCGGTTTCGGCATGGGGTGGTACGCCGTCATGCGTGCGACGCAGCCCCGCATGCTCCGCACCCCCCGGCCCCGGGTCCGCCCGGGCGACGCCATCTGACCCGTCCAGAGCCACTGATCCCCGGAAGGGCCTGACCCCCCATGCGCCTGCTCGTCCTCGGTGGTATCCGCTCGGGCAAGTCCGCCCACGCCGAGTCGGTGGCCGCGGCCACCGACGACGACGTCGTGTACGTCGCCACGGCCCGGCGCGACCCCGGGGACGACGAGATGGCCGCGCGGATCGAGACACACCGCGAGCGCCGGCCCACCCGGTGGGTGACCGAGGAGACGGAGGACATCGTCCGGGTCCTCGCCGACCACCCGACATCGACGGTCCTCGTGGACGACCTCGGAGGCTGGTTGACGCGTCGGATGGACGCCACACTCGGGTGGACCGACGGGGGTGCCGCGGTCGCGGCGGACCTGGACGCCCTCGTCACCGCTGTCGCCGAGCACTCCGGCACCCTCGTCCTCGTCTCGCCCGAGGTCGGTCTGGGAGTCGTGCCGGACACGCTCTCCGGTCGGGTGTTCGCCGATGTGATCGGTTCGCTCAACCGGCGGCTGGCCGGGGTGTGCGACTCGGCGGTCCTCGTCGTCGCCGGTCGCCCCCTCCCCCTCGAGGCCGTGCACCCGACCGCCGGTGGCGCCACTCGCACCCCGGACGCCCGGACGGGGGCGGCCGCCGTGGCCACCGGTACGACGGTGGCCGCCGCCGGCGCGCCCGAGGCCGAGGCCGCGGCCGCGCCCCGGGACCTCGATACCGTCCCCCACGACTTCCCCGGCCTGGGCGACGTGTCGTACTACGACGACCCCGTCGCCTTCCCCCCGGTTCACCCGCCGTCCCACTCCGTCGCCGAGGAGGCCCGCGCCCGGCACCTCACGCTGACCAAGCCCGCGACATCCCTGGGCCGACTCGAGGAGCTCGGTGTCTGGATCTCCTCCTGCCAGGAGACGTGTCCGCCGCGCCCGCTCGACCGCGCCAGGGTGGTGGTGTTCGCCGGTGATCACGGGGTCGCCGGGCACGGAGTGTCCGCGTTCCCGCAGGAGGTCACGCTGCAGATGGCCGACAACATCGTCGGCGGTGGAGCAGCGGTGTCCGTCCTCGCGCGCACGGCCGGCGCCTCGGTCCGGGTGGCCGACATGGCGATGTCGGCCGAGCGACCCGGCGGGCTCGACGACCACAAGGTCCGCCGCTCCAGCGGGTCCATCGACCGGGAGGACGCACTGACCCCCGACGAGGTGCGGGCCGCGATCGCCGCCGGACGCCGTATCGCCGACGAGGAGGTCGACTCCGGGGCGGACCTGCTCATCGCGGGCGACCTCGGCATCGGAAACACCACCCCGGCGACCGTGCTGACGTGCCTCGTCACCGGTCGGGAACCGGTCGAGTTGGTCGGGCGCGGAACCGGGATCGACGACGAGGGCTGGATGCGCAAGACTGCGGCGATCCGGGACGCGATGTTCCGGGCGTCCGGCGATCTGCGGGATCCCGTGGCCATGCTGCGCAAGGTCGGTGGTGCAGACCTCGCCGCGATGGCCGGATTCCTGGCCCAGGCGGCGATCCGGAAGACCCCGTGCCTGCTCGACGGATCGGTGGTCACCTCCGCCGCGCTCATGGCCGAGGCGATGGCACCCGGTTCCCGCCAGTGGTGGGCGGCCGGTCACCGCAGCGCGGAGCCCGCCCACACCGCCGCGCTGACGTACCTGTCCCTCGACCCGATCCTCGAACACTCGATGCGTCTGGGTGAGGGAAGCGGGGCCGTCGCCGCCCTGCCCGTCGTCCACAACGCCGTCGCGATCCTCACGCAGATGGCGACCTTCGCCGACGCCGGGGTCGCCGGCAAGGACTGACGACCCGTGCTCGACGCGGCCCGGCTCGCCCTGTCGTGGATGACGGTCCTGCCGGTCGGCCGGCCCGGGGTACCCGACGCCGCGGCGGCCGGCCGGGCGATGACCGCGATGCCCGTCGTGGGACTGGTGTGCGGCGTCGTGGCGACCGCCCTTGCCCACGGCGCACACGCGTCGGGAGCGGGCGCGCTGCTGTCCGGGGTGGTCGGCGTGGCAGGCGTGCTGGCGCTGACCCGCGGCATGCACGTGGACGCGTTGGCGGACACTGCGGACGGGCTGGGGTCGTACGCCGGCCCGGATCGCGCGCTGGAGATCATGCGGTCCGGGTCCGTCGGGCCGATGGGGGCCGCCGTCCTGGTGTTGGTTCTGCTCGCCGAGGTCGCGGCGCTGGGCACCCTGGTCGACTCGGGCGCCTGGCTCGCCCCGGTCGCCGCCCTCGTCCTCTCGCGCTGCCTACCTGCCGTCCTCCTGCGCCGGGGCGTCCCCCCGGCATCGCCGACCGGTTTCGGCGCGCTCGTCGCCGGCTCGCAGTCGCGCGTCGCCGTGGCGGGGACCGCACTGGTGTGTGCGGCCGCGGGCGCCGCGTTGGCGGGGTCCGGGTGGTCCGCCGCCGCGTGGTGGGCGCCCGTGGTGGGCGCCGCCGCGGGGATCGCCGCCTGTGCCGCGGCGGCGGGGTTCGGTCGTCACGCCGTCCGTCGGCTCGGTGGGATCAGCGGGGACGTCCTGGGAGCGGTGATCGAGACGGGCACCGCCGCCGCGCTCGTGACGGCGGTGCTCCTCCTCTGACGCGGCCGCTCAGGCCAGACGCGTCATCCAGCCGAACGGGTCCTCCACGGAGCCGCGCTGGATCCCGGTGAGCGTCTCCCGCAGGCGCATGGTGATGGCCCCGGGGCCCCCGTCGCCCACCGTGTATCCGCCGCCGGAGTGCTGCACGGACCCGACGGGGGTGATGACGGCGGCGGTGCCACACGCGAACACCTCGGTGATCTCGCCGGAGGCCACGCCCGACTCCCACTCGTCCACGGAGACCTTGCGCTCGGTCACGGGGTAGCCGAGGTGGCGGGACAAGTGCAGGAGACTGTCGCGGGTGACGCCCGGCAGCAACGAGCCGGACAGTTCGGGGGTCACGATCTCGGCGGAGTCGCCGGAGCCGAGGACGAAGAACAGGTTCATCCCGCCCATCTCCTCCACGTACTTCCGCTCGATCGCGTCGAGCCAGACCACCTGGTCGCATCCCTTGGCCGCGGCCTGCTCCTGGGCGCGCAGCGAGGCGGCGTAGTTGCCGCCGAACTTGGCGGCGCCGGTGCCGCCGGGGCTGGCGCGCACGTACTCGGTGCTCAGCCAGACGCTCACGGGGGCCACGCCGCGGGAGAAGTACGCGCCGGCCGGGGAAGCGATCACCGAGTAGAGGTATTCGTCGGCCGGCCGCACGCCGAGCCCGGTCTCGGTGGCGATCATGAAGGGCCGCAGGTAGAGCGCCTCCTCACCGCCGGCGGCGGGCACCCAGTCGCGGTCGATCGCCACGATCTGCCGCAACGACTCCATGAACAGCTCTTCGGGCAGCTGCGGCATGGCGAGGCGCTCCGCGGAGCGGTTGAAGCGGGCGGCGTTCTGCTCGGGTCGGAACGAGGCGATGGAGTCGTCGGCCTGCCGGTAGGCCTTGAGGCCCTCGAAGATCGTCTGCGCGTAGTGCAGGACCACGGCGGACGGGTCGATGGACAGGGGGGCGTACGCCTCCACGACCGGGGTGCCCCACTGCCCGTTCGAGTACGGGAGGGTGACCATGTGGTCGGTGAAGTGCTTGCCGAAGCCGGGGGCGGCGAGGATGGCCTCGCGCTCGGCGGTCGATCTCGGCGAGGCGGACGGACGGACGTCGAACTCGGACATTGCGGGTCTCGTTCCTGGAGGAAGGGGGCGGGTCAGCGGGTGCGGATCTCGATGAGCGGGGGTACCGCGAGGCGGCACGGTACCTCTCGTCCGCGTACGTCGACGACGACCTCGTCGCCCTTCTTCAGACCCGCGTCCAGCTCGATGAACGCGAGCGCGATCCCCGTCTTGAGGGTCGGTGAGAACGTGCCGGAGCTGGTGACGCCCACGTCGCGTCCACCGGCGCGCACGGTCTGTCCGGCGCGCGGGATCCCGCGTCCGGTGACCTCGAGCGCGTACATCCGGCGGGCGGGGCCGGCCTCCTTCTGACGCAGCAGTTCCTCGCGCCCCCAGAAGGCGGGCTTGTCCCAGCCGATGGCCCAGGCGCAGCGTGCCTCGAGCGGGCTGAGGTCCACGGACAGTTCGTTGCCGTGCAGCGGGTAGCCGGCCTCCGTGCGCAGCGAATCGCGGGCACCGAGACCGCACAGGGCGCCCTCGCGGGACAGCACCTGCTCGGCGAGCGCGTCCCAGATCGGGCCGGCCTCGTCCCAGGCGGGCAACACCTCGAAGCCGTACTCGCCGGTGTACCCGGTGCGGCAGATCCGCACGGAGTGTCCGTTCCAGTCGGCGTCGACGTACGCCATGTAGTCGAGGTCGGTCGGCAGCCCCACCGCCTCGAGCACCTCTCCGGCGAGCGGGCCCTGGACCGCGATCACGGCGCGGGAACGGTGTTCGTCGGTGACGGTGACCCCGGGCGCCCGCTCGGCCGCGGCGGCCTGCATCCGGCGGACCACCTCGGCGGTGTTGGCGGCGTTGGGGATGAGGAAGATCTCGGAGTCGGAGACCCGGTAGGCGATGAGGTCGTCCACCACTCCCCCGGACTCGTCGCAGCACAGCGTGTACTGGGCGCTGCCGGCGGCGATCCGGTCGAGGTCGTTGGTGAAGCACGAGTTGACGAACTCCGCGGCGCCCGGGCCGGTCACGAGCGCCTTGCCGAGGTGGCTGACGTCGAACAGCCCGACGGCCGTGCGGGTGGCGGTGTGTTCGGCGACGGTGCCGGCGTACTGCACCGGCATCGACCAGCCGCCGAACGGGGCGAAGGTGGCGCCGGCCTCCACGTGGCGGGAGTGCAGTGGTCCCTCGTGAAGGTCCCCTGTGTCTGTCATGTGGCCACTCCTCGCGCTCTTCGGTCCGGCTGCCTGCCCACGTTAGTCGATAGACTATGGTGCCCTCGCCGTGGCGGTCCCGCCGCGTCGTCCGGGCATCACGACCCTTCCCGTACGTCCCGCCGACCCCCAGGAGCGCTTCATGCCGACCGCGCAGTCGATCCTCACCCACAGCCCTGATCTCGCCCCGATCGAGGCGGTCACGACGCCGGTGGACGCCGACGTCGTGGTGGTCGGTATCGCGGCCGATGCCGGGGCCGGAGAGGATGCGGCGCCCGTCGTCGTCGCCCCCGGCCTGGAGGGTGGGGTCACCGCGGCGCTCGCCGCGGTCGCGCGGTCGGTGGGCGCGTCCACCAAGGTCGCCTCCACCACCCGTGTCCCGGCGCCGGACGGTGTGTCGGCCGGGTCCGTGGTGCTGGTGGGGCTCGGGTCCTCCGACGACGAGGTGTCCGACGAGTCCCTGCGCCGCGCGGCCGGCGCCGCCGCGCGGGCCTGCCGCGGACTCGGGTCCGCCCTGGTGTTGCTGGACGCCGAGCGCGCGGAGCCGGTGGCCCTGGGAGCGGGGCTCGGATCGTTCCGCCCGGCCAAGGTCACCTCGAAGAACGACGACGACGACGAGAACAGCGATTCGCTGAAGGTGTTCGTCGCCGAGGGCGGCGCCGACGCCGTGACCCGCGCCGCCACCGTCGCCGAGTGTGTCGGGCTGGCGCGCGATCTGGTCAACACCCCGCCCAACCTGCTGTTCCCCGGATCGTTCGCCGATCGGGCCGCCGAACTGGCCCGCGACGCCGGTCTGGAGGTCGAGGTGCTGGACGAGGAGGCGCTCACCGAGGGTGGCTACGGCGGCATCCTCGCCGTGGGCGGCGGCTCCTCCCGCGGCCCGCGCATGGTGCGGCTCACCCACCGGGGCGCCGAGGGTCGACCCACCGTGGCCCTGGTGGGCAAGGGCATCACCTTCGACACCGGCGGCATCTCCATCAAGCCGGCCGCCGGCATGGAGCAGATGACCATGGACATGGGTGGCGCCGCGGCCGTCGTCGCCACCGTCATCCTCGCCGCGCGGCTGGGCTTGGATCTCACCGTGGTGGCGACCGTGCCCATGGCGGAGAACATGCCGTCGTCGACGGCGTACCGGCCCGGCGACGTGTTGACCATGTACGGGGGCACGACCGTCGAGGTGAAGAACACCGACGCCGAGGGGCGGCTCATCCTGGCCGACGCGATCGTCCGCGCCTGCGAGGACTCCCCGTCCCATCTCATCGACACCGCCACCCTCACCGGTGCGCAGATGGTGGCGCTGGGCAAGAAGACCCCGGGTGTCATGGGAACCGAGGACTTCCGCGACCGGGTGGCCGACCTCAGCCGGTCGGTCGGCGAGGGCGGGTGGCCGATGCCACTGCCCGAGGAGTTGCGTGCCGGGCTGGATTCCGAGGTGGCCGACCTGACCCACGTCACCCCGCACCGGTGGGGCGGCATGCTCTCGGCCGGACTGTTCCTCTCCGAGTTCGTCGCGGACGGCGTCGAGTGGGCACACATCGACGTGGCCGGCCCCGCCTACAACGACGGTGGCCCGGAGGGGTACCTGCCCAAGGGCGGAACCGGGGTGCCCGTGCGGACCATGCTCGCCGTCCTCGAGGACATCGCCGCCGGAGCCTGAGTCGGCCGCGGGCGGCGGGGTCAGCGCGGCTAGCCCCCCTCGGGCTCGCGCAGCCGGTCGCGGAGGCGCTCGGCCCGCTCGCGCCGCTCACGCTTGATGCGGACCTCCTCGTAGTCGCGCATCCGTTGGGGGTAGCCCCGGACCGCGGCGTCGAACAGGGGCAGCTTCAACTGCGCCGCGAGTTTCCGCGCGGTGGCCACGTCGCCCACCGGTCGGCGGGTCCACTCGCCGTCGAAGGCCACCAGGCACAGGCCGGGGACCGAGACGAGGGTCTCCGGTTCGAGATAGGCCTCCACGCCCACGCGGGTGCGACACCACCGGCGCAGGTGGTCGAGATCGGCCGGATCCGCCCGGACCCGCGGCCCACGACGCCCGAACAGGTCACGGATACCCACCGTCGATCCCTCCCGTCGGGCCCCCGTACGGGGTGAGGGCCTCCTATGGGACACGATCGTACCGACGCCCGACGCCCGTCACGCTGCGGGCGACCGGCGGATCGGGCACCCACCGGGGTCGGGATCGGCACGTCCGCCGACGCCGAGAGGTGGCAGAGGGCACAATGGACGACGATCCTGGGTGGGGGCGCCACCGCGCATCCGGCCCCGGATCGACACGACGAACAGATAACTCACACCCACGACGCCGCTCACGCGGGCGCGGACCGCGCTTGCTGGCAGCGAATGAGAACTCTTGAGGAGTCACGACACCATGGCCTTCTCCGTACAGATGCCGGCTCTCGGTGAATCCGTCAGCGAGGGCACGGTTACCCGCTGGCTCAAGAAGGAGGGGGACACGGTCGAGGTCGACGAGCCGTTGCTCGAGGTCTCCACCGACAAGGTCGATACCGAGATCCCGTCGCCCGCCGCCGGCACGCTGAAGAAGATCGTCGCCGATGAGGACGAGACGGTCGAGATCGGCGGGGAACTCGCCGTCATCGACGACGGCTCGGGCGGGTCCGACGACTCGGACGAGTCCGACGACGACTCCGGCTCCGGCTCCGGCTCCGCCGATGATGCCGACGACTCTGACGACGAGGCCGACCAGGCCGACGATTCCGCGGATGACGAGTCCGCCCCGGCCAAGAAGTCCTCCGGAGGCGGGGGCGGCGGCAAGGGCACCGACGTCGTCATGCCCGAACTCGGCGAGTCCGTCACCGAGGGCACCATCACCAAGTGGCTCAAGTCCGTCGGCGACACCGTCGAGGTCGACGAGCCCCTGCTCGAGGTCTCCACCGACAAGGTCGACACCGAGATCCCCTCCCCCGTCGCCGGCACCCTGCAGAAGATCGTGGCCGAGGAGGACGAGACCGTCGACGTCGGCGCCACCCTCGCCGTCATCGGCGACGGCGACGCCGCGAGCGACTCCGACGACGACTCCGGCGATTCCGGCTCTGACTCCGGCTCCGCCGATGAGGCCGACGACTCCGACGATCAGGCCGACGAGGCCGACGAGTCGGATGCCGCGGACGAGCCCGTGGACGACGAGCCCGCCGAGGAGTCCGCCCCGGCCAAGAAGTCCTCCGGAGGCGGGGGCGGCGGCAAGGGCACCGACGTCGTCATGCCCGAACTCGGCGAGTCCGTCACCGAGGGCACCATCACCAAGTGGCTCAAGTCCGTCGGCGACACCGTCGAGGTCGACGAGCCCCTGCTCGAGGTCTCCACCGACAAGGTCGACACCGAGATCCCCTCCCCCGTCGCCGGCACCCTGCAGAAGATCGTGGCCGAGGAGGACGAGACCGTCGACGTCGGCGCCACCCTCGCCGTCATCGGCGACGGCGACGCCGCGAGCGACTCCGACGACGACTCCGGCGATTCCGGCTCTGACTCCGGCTCCGCCGATGAGGCCGACGACTCCGACGATCAGGCCGACGAGGCCGACGAGTCGGATGCCGCGGACGAGCCCGTGGACGACGAGCCCGCCGAGGAGTCCGCCCCGGCCAAGAAGTCCTCCGGAGGCGGGGGCGGCGGCAAGGGCACCGACGTCGTCATGCCCGAACTCGGCGAGTCCGTCACCGAGGGCACCATCACCAAGTGGCTCAAGTCCGTCGGCGACACCGTCGAGGTCGACGAGCCCCTGCTCGAGGTCTCCACCGACAAGGTCGACACCGAGATCCCCTCCCCCGTCGCCGGCACCCTGCAGAAGATCGTGGCCGAGGAGGACGAGACCGTCGACGTCGGCGCCACCCTCGCCGTCATCGGCGACGGCGACGCCGCGAGCGACTCCGACGACGACTCCGGCGATTCCGGCTCTGACTCGGACGAACAGTCGGCCGAGGAGCAGAACGCCACCGACGCCAAGGACGAGGGCGTGGACGCCTCCGACGAGGACGAGGTCCCCGAGGACACCCCCGAGACCGAGAAGAAGGCCGCCGCCAAGGCGGAGTCCGGGTCCGGGTCGACGTCCGGGAAGAAGGCCGAGCAGAAGAGCAAGAAGAAGGCCGCGAAGCCGCGCGGGTCGGAGAAGTCCGACAGCGGGCCCTCCGGCGACCTGCCCGAGCGGGCCGAGCCCGCGGCGGCCGCCAAGTCCGGGAGCTCGCCGTACGTCACCCCGCTGGTGCGCAAGCTCGCGCAGGAGCACGGCGTCGACCTGGACTCGGTCAAGGGCACCGGCATCGGCGGCCGGATCCGTAAGCAGGACGTCCTCGCGGCGGCCGAGGGCTCGGGTTCCGACTCCGGTTCCGAGACCCCGGCCGAGGAGAAGGCGCCCAGCGGCGGCCCGTCGAAGGCCGGCGTCCGGCCCGAGCTCGCGGAGCTGCGCGGCACCACCAAGAAGGCCAACCGGATCCGCAAGATCACGGCGCAGAAGACCCGTGAGTCGCTGCAACAGACCGCTCAGCTCACGCAGGTCTTCGAGGTGGACATGACCCGGGTGGCGCAGCTGCGCTCGCAGGTCAAGGAGCAGTTCGCCGACAAGCACGGCGCCAAGCTCTCGTACCTGCCGTTCTACGCCAAGGCGGTCGTCGAGGCCCTGGTGTCGCACCCGAACGTCAACGCGTCGTACGACGAGAAGACCAACGAGATCACCTACCACGGGTCGGTGAACCTCGGGATCGCCGTGGACACCGAGGCGGGGCTGCTCTCCCCGGTCATCCAGAACGCGCAGGACCTGGACATCCCGGGGCTGGCCAAGGCGATCATCGACCTGGCCGAGCGGGCGCGGGCGTCCAAGCTCACGCCGGACGACCTCCAGGGCGGCACGTTCACCATCACCAACATCGGCAGCGAGGGGGCCCTGTTCGACACCCCGATCCTCGTCCCGCCGCAGGCGGCGATGCTCGGCACCGGCGCGATCGTGCGGCGGCCCGTGGTGGATGCCGACGCCGACGGCGAGTCGATCGCCATCCGGTCGATGGGCTTCATGCCGCTGACCTACGATCACCGCCTGATCGACGGCGCCGACGCCGGCCGCTTCCTCACCACGGTGAAGGACCGGTTGGAGAAGGCCGAGTTCGACGGTGACCTCGACCTGTGAAGCCGGCTGATCGGTAGGTTCCGCTGACCCCCGCGACGGGCGTCCTCCTTCACGGAGGGCGCCCGTCGTCGTCGTCACACCCCTCGGCCTACCCTGGGGACATGTCGCACACCGGTCAGTCCCTCCGCCGTGACCCGGCGCCCCCGGAGATCCGTCGGCTCGGCACCGTCGAGTACAGCCCCACCTGGGAGCTCCAACGTGCCCTCGCCGAGGAGCGCGCCGACGGGCAGCGGGGCGACACGATCCTCCTCCTGGAGCACCCCGCCACCTACACCGCCGGCAAACGCACGGAGCCGTCCGACCGTCCCACCGACGGGACCCCGGTCGTCGACGTGGACCGCGGCGGCCGGATCACCTGGCACGGACCCGGCCAACTGGTGGGGTACCCGATCGTCGCGCTGACCGACCCCATCGACGTGGTCGAGTACGTCCGTCGTGTCGAGCAGGCCCTCATCTCCACCTGCGCGCGACTCGGCGTGGAGGCCGGGCGCGTCGACGGGCGCTCCGGGGTGTGGTGTGCGGCCTCGGACGGCAGGCCCGAGCGCAAGATCGCGGCCATCGGGATCCGTGTCCAGCGGGGCGTGACGATGCACGGGTTCTCCCTCAACTGCGACTGCGATCTGACCGCGTTCTCGCGGATCGTCCCCTGCGGGATCGTCGACGCCGGGGTCACGTCCCTCAGCGCCGAACTCGGTCGCGTGGTGCCGGTGTCGGAGGTTCTCGACCAGGTCACCTCCGACATGGTGGAGGCGCTGGACGGCCGACTGCCCGTGGCGTGATTCGCGCGTAGGCTTGCGGCCGTGACTGTGACTCCTGAAGGCCGCAAGCTCCTCCGTATCGAGGCCCGCAACGCCGAGACGCCGATCGAGCGCAAGCCGTCGTGGATCCGTACGAAGGCCACCATGGGTCCCGAGTACAAGGAACTCAAGACGCTGGTCAAGACCGGCAGCCTGCACACGGTGTGCGAGGAGGCCGGCTGCCCCAACATCTACGAGTGTTGGGAGGACCGGGAGGCCACGTTCCTCATCGGCGGCGAGCAGTGCACCCGCCGCTGCGACTTCTGCCAGATCGACACCGGCAAGCCCAGCGCCCTCGATCGTGACGAGCCGCGGCGCGTGGCCGAGTCCGTGCGCGAGATGGGTCTGCGCTACTCCACCATCACGGGCGTCGCGCGCGACGACCTGGAGGATGGCGGGGCCTGGCTCTACGCGGAGACCGTCCGCAAGATCCACGAGCTCAACCCCAACACGGGGGTCGAGAACCTCATCCCCGATTTCAACGGGGACCCGGACCAGCTGGCCGAGGTGTTCGAGTCGCGTCCCGAGGTGCTGGCGCACAACCTCGAGACCGTGCCGCGGATCTTCAAGCGGATCCGCCCGGCGTTCCGGTTCGACCGCTCCCTCGACGTGATCCGCGCCGCGCGCGACTTCGGCCTCGTCACCAAGTCCAACCTCATCCTGGGGATGGGCGAGACCACCGACGAGATCGTCGACGCGATGCGCGACCTGCACTCCGCCGGCTGCGACATCCTCACCATCACGCAGTACCTCCGGCCCAGCCCGCTGCACCACCCGATCGACCGCTGGGTCAAGCCCGAGGAGTTCGTCGAGCTGTCCGATCAGGCCCGTGAGATCGGTTTCGCCGGCGTCATGGCCGGACCGCTCGTCCGCTCGTCGTACCGAGCCGGCCGCCTCTACGTCCAGGCGCTGGAGCACCGCGGGCAGGCGGTTCCGGAGCACCTGCAGCAGCTGACGACAGGAGGTTCGGCGTCCCAGGAGGCCTCGAGCGTCCTGGACCGCGAGCGCGCCCGCGTCTGACCCGCCCACAGTCGGCCGGGGCGGGGCACCCCTCGGGTCAGCCGCGGTTCCCGGACCGCGGTGGCGGGCACGTATCCTGATGACCATGGCGAAGAGCGAGCTCACCAAGGCGGACAAGAAGGCGGCCCGGGCCGCTCGGCGGCAGGCGGGCAAGGAACAGCGCGGCCAGATGTGGCAGGCGCTGAAGATCCAGTCCAAGCAGGACAAGCTCCTGTGGCCGCTGATGATCGGTGCGGTCGTCCTGTCGACGGTCGTGTTCTTCCTCCTCGGCATGCTGTGGGGCGGCGAGTGGTGGATGCTCCCCCTCGGTGTGCTCACCGGCCTCATGCTCGCGATGGTGATCTTCTCGCGCCGCGTGCAGAACACGGTGTACGGCAAGGCCGAGGGGCAGCCGGGCGCGGCCGCGTGGGCCCTGGACCAGTTGCGGTCCGGGTGGCGGGTCAACCAGGCCGTCGCCGCCACGACGAGTTTCGACGCGGTCCACCGCGTGGTCGGCCGGTGCGGGATCGTGATCGTGGGCGAGGGCGAGCCGCGCCGGCTCAAGCCGCTCATGGCACAGGAGAAGAAGAAGGTCGCCCGGGTCGTCGGCGACACCCCGATCTACGAGTTGATCGTCGGCGAGGAGCAGGACGCGACCCCCGAGCAGGTGCCACTGCGCAAGCTGAACCGCCGGCTCACCCGATACCCGATGAACATCAGCCGGGCGAAGGTCGACGCCCTCGACACCCGGCTCCGCGCGCTGAGCACCAAGACCGGCATTCAGAACCAGATGCCCAAGGGCCCGGTCCCCCAGGGCGCGAAGGTGCGCAACATCCAGCGCAGCGCCCGCCGCCGCGGCTGAGCCGTCCGCCGTCAGGCTGTCGCAGCCACCGGGCTCACGACGCCCGCCGCCCGTCCCGGGCGGCGGGCGTCGTCTCGTCAGCGGGTACGGATCAACGGGTACGGATCAGAGTGGTGCCGGTGGCGCGGTCGTGCATGCCGCGTCCGTCCTCGTCCTGGATGAGCGGGGGCAGCAGGAAGAAGATGAACACCACGCGCACCAGCGCACGGACGAAACCCACCCGCTCCTCGGCGTCGACCCGTGCCGTGCCGATGCCGACCAGCGCCTGCCCCGGCGTCTGGGCGAACAGCCACACGCAGACCACGCCGCTCACGCCCCACAGCAGCGGCACGGCCCAGCTGGAGACGGCGGAGAACGAGTCGCCCCCCAGCGTCTCCGGGCTGAGCAGCATCACGATGACGGCGACCAGCCCGTAGGCGAGGAACCAGTCCACCGCCAGCGCGCCGACACGAACGCCCAACGGGGCGATCGAGCCCGCGCCGGACGCCGGGAGACCGAGATTCTCACCCTTGTACTTCTGCTCCGGCCCACTGCCGGAGGTGGGGCCGGACAACCATGATCCCGCAACGTCACGCATACTGCCCAGGGTAGCCGGGCGACCTGCCGATCCCCATGTCGGCGATACCCCGCTTCGGGTGACTAAACTGACCCTATTGGGAGGGACCCACCCGGCCGGTGACGTAACACCAGCGAAACATTCGCTTGACGGCCGGGCAACACCTCGCCCATATCGTGAGGTCACCGCACGACGGGAGACACCGGTTTCCCGTCGCACTTCAGAGACGAGGAGCGAATCGTGGCATTCTCCACGCCGGACGAGGTCATCAAGTACGTCAAGGACGAGGGCGTCGAGTACGTCGACATCCGGTTCACCGACCTGCCGGGTAACGAGCAGCACTTCACGATCGCCGCAGCGGCGTTCGACGAGGACATGTTCGAGGACGGCCTGGCCTTCGACGGCTCCTCCATCCGGGGGTTCCAGTCGATCCACGAGTCCGACATGATGCTCCTGCCGGATGTCGCGACGGCCCGTCTCGACCCCTTCCGCAGGGCCAAGACGCTCAACATCAGCTGCTTCGTCCACGACCCCTTCACCCGTGAGGCCTACAGCCGCGACCCGCGCAACGTCGCCCGCAAGGCCGAGGAGTACCTGCTCTCCACCGGCATCGCTGACACGTGCTTCTTCGGGGCCGAGGCCGAGTTCTTCGTCTTCGACTCCGTCCGCTACGGCTCCGGCACGAACCACGGCTTCTACGAGGTCGACTCCAGCGCCGGCCACTGGAACACCGGTGCCTCCCAGGAGGCCGACGGTTCGGCCAACCTCGGCTACAAGGTCCGCGAGAAGGGCGGGTACTTCCCGGTCGCCCCGTACGACCACTTCGTCGACCTGCGCGACGAGATGTCGACCAATCTCACCAACGCCGGTTTCGAGCTCGAGCGTCTGCACCACGAGGTGGCCGGCGCCCAGCAGGAGATCAACTACAAGTTCAACACCCTGCTGCACGCCGCGGACGACGTCCAGCTGTTCAAGTACATCGTCAAGAACACCGCCTGGAAGAATGGCAAGTCGGCCACGTTCATGCCCAAGCCCCTCTTCGGCGACAACGGCTCGGGCATGCACGCCCACCAGTCGCTGTGGAAGGACGGCAAGCCGCTGTTCCACGACGAGTCCGGCTACGCGGGGCTGTCCGACATCGCCCGCTACTACATCGGCGGCATCCTGCACCACGCGCCGTCGCTGCTGGCATTCACCAACCCCACGATCAACTCGTACCACCGGCTCGTCCCGGGCTACGAGGCCCCGATCAACCTTGTGTACTCGCAGCGCAACCGCTCGGCGTGTGTCCGGATCCCGATCACCGGCAACAACCCCAAGGCCAAGCGCATCGAGTTCCGCTGCCCCGACTCGTCCGGCAACCCGTACTTCGCGTTCGCCGCGATGATGATGGCCGGCATCGACGGTGTGAAGAACAAGATCGAGCCGATGGCCCCGGTCGACAAGGACCTCTACGAGCTCCCGCCGGAGGAGGCCGCCGACATCCCGCAGGCGCCCACCTCGCTGCCCGCCGTCATCGACCGTCTCGAGCAGGACCACGAGTACCTCACCGAGGGTGGCGTGTTCACCGAGGACCTCATCGAGAACTGGATCTCGTACAAGCGCGAGAAGGAGATCGCCCCGGTGAACCTCCGTCCGCACCCGCACGAGTTCGAGCTCTACTACGACTGCTGACCCTCATGCCCGCCCTGACCTGCCCCGCGCAGGCCGGGGCGCGCATCGACTTCGGTCGTAGTGCCGGGCGCCGCCCGCGCGGTCATCACCTCGATGGCCGGGCGGGCGGCGCCTTTCTAGCTACTCGCGTGGCCGAAGGTCCACGCATCCACCGACGAGATCCGGACGCGCATGACCGGGATCGGAGCCTTCTCTCCCCTCTGCCAGGCGTCCGTGACGTGGATGAACGAGGCCACCCTGTCCTCCCCGTCCAGTGCCTCCTCGTACTTGGTGATGCCGATCTGCCGGAATGCACTGGCCTGGGCATCAGCCACCTGCTCGGACTTCTCATCACCCGTCAGCGCGTCGAAGGTGGCCGCCTGGATCCGCATGAACTCACCCTCGGTGGTGAGGTTCCCTTCCCAGGTGTTCCCGTCGATCACCAGGGTGATCGGGAAGTTCACGGGAGCCTGCTCGATGCCCTCTGCCATCTGGCGGAGCAGGTAGTCGAGGTCGGTTGCGCCTTCATTGCCGGTAGTCACAGCTCGAGTGTATCGGCGCCGGGCGGGCACACCGCCGGGACGCGGTCGTCCCGCACACCCCGCTACAGCTGCTGAGCCCCTCCGGAGCGCAAAACCCTGAACCGCCCGGCCGTCCCGGCCGGTACGCCTACGGTGGTGGCAGGTAAGCAGCCACTGCCGGGCAGGACGCCGGGAAGGAGCCGGACCACATGGACACCGACGAGTTCGACTTCCGGAGTTCCTCGCCCCGGGCCCGGCCGCTCAAGGTCGTCGCCGCAGCACTGGATCCCGGACACGACCCCGAGACCGACCGGCAGGGACAGGGGCAGGGCTATCCGGTCCTGCTCAAACTGTCGAGGGTGCTGGCCCCCGAGGAGGCGCGCCTGATCCTCGAGCGCAACCCCTTCCTCCACGCCGTGGCCGGTTCCCGGAAGCTCATCGCCATGGACACCTCGGTGGAGACGCTCCGTGAGCAGAAGGACCGACTCCAGCTCCTGCTCGCCGAGGTCGAGGCCGACGCCCTCGCCGAACAGGCGCGGATGCGGATGGAGGAGCACCGCGCGGCCGAACTGCGGTTGGCGGAACTGCGCCGTCGCAACGAGGTCCTCGGCGAGATCGAGTGGTGACAGGGTTCGAGTGGTGAATCCGCGGCGACGTGGGAGAGTTCACCCATGAACTCCCCGATACGTTCTGCCACCCTCTCCGGCGCCGCGCGCTCCGCCGCCGACCATCCCGCGCTCGAGTGGCTGGCCCGCGCCGGATACGTCATGAACGGCGTGCTCCATCTGCTCATCGGCTGGATCGCCGTCAGGATCGCACTCGGGTCGGGCGGCGGCGAGGCGTCCAACTCGGGTGCGCTGGCGGAGATCGCGAGCGCACCGGGCGGTCAGGTCATGCTATGGGTCGGCGCCGTGGGCTTCCTCGCGCTGGGTCTGTGGCAGATCACCGAGCTGGTCCTCGGGTCCGAGGAGACCTCTGACCGGATCAAGGCCGCGGCCAAGGCGGCCGTGTACGTGGTCCTGGGACTGACCACCGCGCGGTTCGCCTCCGGGGGCGGGGGGTCCGATTCCGCGACCGCCTCCGGCGCCACGGCCGGGCTGCTCGGCTCCGGGGTGGGGAAGATGGCCCTGGTCGTCGCCGGGATCGCCATCCTCGCGGTGGGCGGCTACCACGTCTACAAGGGGGCCACCACGAAGTTCGTCGAGGACCTCGACCGCACCGGGTCCGGGGAGGTCGGCCGGGCCATGATCATCACGGGCCGGGTGGGGTATGTCGCCAAGGGCATCGCCTTGGCGATCCTCGGGGGCCTGGTGATCGCGGCCGTCGTGACCGCGGATCCGGAGAAGGCGGGCGGGCTGGACGCCGCACTGCGGGCGGTCGGCGAGCAACCCTTCGGTCAGGTACTGCTGGTGCTCACCGGGGCAGGGATCGCCCTGTACGGCCTCTACTCGATCGGGCGGGCCCGGTACGGCCGGATGTGACCCGGCCGCGCAGGGCGTGACACGGCCGAGCACTCGCCCGCCGGGCGTGACCCGGCCCGGCGTGCCTCAGCCGAGCTTGGGGAAGTTCCCCGGGCAGTAGGTCCCCACCGCGGCGCCGAGGAAGAAACCCTGGCCATCCGCGTCGAGGCGGGCCCGCTCACCCAGCCATCCGGAGACCTCGTCCATCTGCTGCCCGCCGTCGAACCGGCCGCAGGCCTCGGTGGCCGTGGCGACCGGGTCCACGCCCTCGGGCAGGACGACACCCCGCCGCTCGAGCAGGGCGACGAAGTCCCCCGCACCCGGAGCCGGTGGCGCGGTCTCCGCGGGAGCGGGTTCCGGAGCGGGTGCGGGCGCGTCCTCGGGCGGAGGCAGTGGCTCGGGCTCCCCCGGCATCGGCTCCGGAGCCGGTGACTGCGGCGGAGGGGGCGGGACGGGACCGGTGGGCTTCTCCGGCCGCTCCTCGGCGAACGGCGACGACGAGGCGGCCGACGCGGCCGGGTCCGAGGACACCTCCGGGGCCTGACCGTCCACCGTCGCCCCGCCGCACCCCGCGAGGAGGGCCACCGCCGCGGCCGAGGTGACGCCGCTGGCGATCAGGCGGATGCGTGAACTCATGGTGCGCATGCTAGGTCACCGCGCCCGCGGCGCGGGCAGAAGCACCGTCGCGATCACGCCGCGATGGTCCGTCCTGGCCACCTCCACGGTGTCCGTGTCCCCCACCGCGACCGCTCCGCGGGCCAGCACGTGGTCGATCCCGATGAGCGGGGGGATCCGTCGACCCGCCGGCCAGGTGGGCACCCAGCCGTCACTCCCGCCGGAGACGGAGTCGGTGTACCCGAGGCCCCTCAGGTCACGGAACCGTACGTGATCCCAGGTGGCGTTGAAATCCCCGCCCACCACCACCGGCGCGGGTCCGGGAAGGCTGCCGAGGTACCAGCGCAGGCGATCGGCCTCCTCCACGGCGGCGGGGGCGTCGAACACCGGGGCCACCGGGTGCGCGGCCACCACCGTCACCGGGCCGCCCGGCCCCGCCATCTCGGTGCGTACCAGCCCGAGGCTGAAGCCCGGGACCCGCTCGGGCGGGGAGAGCGGGAACCGCGACCACACCGCGACCCCCTGCGTCGTGGGAGCGGTCGAGGCGGCCTCGTGCGGCAGCAGCCCCGTGAGACCCGCCGTGCGCAGCGCGTCCGCCGCCTCCGGGGTCGTCTCCACGGTCATGAGCAGATCGACCCCGCCGGTGCGGACTGCCCGGACCACGTCGTGTGGGGCGGCTCGGCCGAACTCGAGGTTCTGCACCATCACCCGCATCGGGATGCCCTCGTCGTCGTCGATCTGGCGTGGCGGTGCCACGAGGGGCCCGTACTGGACCACCCCGGCACCCACCAACACGACGGCGATGATCCCGAGCAGCACCGACCGCGCACGCAGTGCCGCGATCAGGGCCACCAGGGAGAACGCCCAGGCGGCGACCGCGAAGCTCGCGAGCACCGGTACGGCCGGGATCTCCGAGCGGGAGTGGTGTAGCGCCACACCCGCGCCGGCGACGAGCGCGGCGAGGACGGCGACGGCCCGGGCGACCGGGCGGCGAGGGCTCAACGCAGGAACTTGCGCAGGTCCCCCAGCGCGGCGATCACGCGGTCCAGGTCGTCGCCGTTACGCACCATCGAGCGCACCGTCTCGGCGACCGACGCCACGGTCGGTGAGGACGACGACGCAGCCCCGGGCGCGGCGGGACCTTCCACCGGGTGGCCCACCAGCGCGCCGGAGGCCGCACGGGCCGATCCCGCCCGACGGCGGTCCGGGCCGAGGTCCACCTCGAAGCGGTCGCCCTTGTCGTCGGAACCGAGGCAGCGGACCCGCTCGTCGGCCGGCACCCCGGCGGCGCGGACGGCGTCGACGAACTCGTACAGCTCGCCGTAGGTCACGCCGTCGAGGGTGAGGGTGAGGTTCATGGTCACAGGCATGGACCCAGGTTATCGGCGTGGGAGCCCCCGCCGCATCAGGGACGACCCTGGTCCCGGACCCGGCTCACCCCCGGGGCCGGCGTCAGTCCTCGCCCCAGAACACGTGGTCGACCGCCTTGCGACCGAGACGGGTCACGCGCAGGTACTCGTTGAGGAACCCCGCGCCGTCGGCCGAACCGGTGCAGATCATCGCCACCGCCGCCAGGATCGAGCCCTGACCCGGCAGTTGGTCGACCGCCTTGCCGCGCGCCAGGACCAACGCGTTGCGGGCGTGGGCGGCCATGAGCCACGAGTCGACCAGCGCATCGCGCTCGGACTCCGGCAGCAACTCGGCCGAGGCGGCGGCGTCGAGTGCCTCGAGGGTCGACGTCGTGTGCAGCCCGGGCACCCTGGCGGCGTGCTGCATCGTCAACAACTGGGCGCTCCACTCCACGTCGGCCAGGCCACCGCGGCCGAGTTTGGTGTGGGTGGCCGGATCCGCGCCACGCGGCAGGCGCTCCGAGTCGATCCGCGCCTTCATCCGGCGGATCTGCTGCACGACCTTCGGGGGCACGCCCTGCTCCGGGTAACGGAACTCGTCGATCATGTGGAGGAAATCCAGCCCGAGCTCGCGGTCCCCGGCGGCGAACGAGGCCCGCAGCAGCGCCTGCAACTCCCACGTCTCGGCCCACTTGGCGTAGTAGGCACGGTAGGAGGCCAGGGTGCGCACGAGTGGGCCGTTGCGGCCCTCCGGGCGTAGGTCGGCGTCCAGGTCCAGCGGGGGATCCGACGACGGCGAGGCCAGCAACTTGCCCACCCGCTCGGCCACCTGCGTGGCCCACCTGACCGCCTCCTCCTCCTTGGCGCCCTCGACCGGGTCGCACACGATCATCACGTCCGCGTCGCTGCTGTAGGACAGCTCGTCCCCGCCGAGCCGCCCCATCCCGATGTAGGCGAGGCGAGCCGGCGCCGCACCGCCCTCGGGCATCATGTCGCGGACCACGGCGGCCAGGGACGCCTCGAGCACCGCCCGCCACACGGCCGACAGTCGCCGCCCGACATCGGGTACGGAGATCATCTGCAGGACGTCGGCGGCCCCGATCCGGGCCAGCTCGGCGCGGCGCAGCGACCGCGCCGTGGCGATGACCCGCTCGGGCGTGGGGTGCCGGGCGGCGGAGGCGGTGAGCGCGGAGGCGATGTCGGAGACCTTGGAGGCCACGAGCACCGGGCCCTGCGCGCCGTCGGTGAGGTCGGGGATCACCTCGGGGTTGCGCATGAGCAAGCCCGCGACGAACGCCGAGGTCCCCAGCACCCGCACGAGGCGGCGGGCCACGATGCTGTCGTCCCGCAGCGTGCGCAGGAACCAGGTGATCTCCTCGTTCTCCTCGCACAACCGCCGGTAGGCCAGCAACCCCGCGTCCGGGTCCGCGGTGTCCGCGAGCCACTCCATGAACGTGGGCAGCAGCAGCGCCTGGATACGGCCACGGCGACTGCTCTGTCCCGCCAACGCCCGCAGGTGACCCAACGCGTTGCGGGGCGCCGCGAAGCCGAGGGCGGCCAGCTGACGCTCCATCGCCTCCGTGCTGAGCGACAGGGCCTCGGCGTCGTACGAGGCGATCGAGTCCAGCAACGGGCGGTAGAACAGCTTGGAGTGCAGGCGGCGGACCCGGCGGCGCAGCTCGCGCAGACTCTGCCGCAGCACCTGGGCGGCGTCGTTGGGCCCGTCCGGCCGGATGTGCGCCGCGCGGGCCAACCAGCGGTAGGCCTCCTCGTCGTCGTCCTCCGGTAGCAGGTGGGTGCGCTTGTAGCGCTGCAGCTGCAGGCGGTGCTCGAGCAGGCGGAGGAACTCGTAGGCGGCGAGTAGTTCCGCGCCGTCCTCGCGGGCGATGTACCCGCCGTCGCGCAGCGCGCCGAGCGCCTCGACGGTGCTGGTGACGCGGAGGTCCTCGTCGGTGCGGCCGTGGACCATCTGCAGCAGCTGCACGGCGAACTCGACATCGCGGAGACCGCCGCGCCCGAGCTTGAGTTCACGCTCGCGCAGCGCCTCGGGAACGTTCTCCTCCACGCGTCGGCGCATCGCCTGCACGTCGTGCACGAAGTCGTCCCGCTCGGCGGCGGTCCACACCATCGGGTGGACGGTGTCGTGATACTCCACCGCCAGAGCCAGGTCGCCGGTCATGGGGCGCGCCTTGAGCTGGGCCTGGAACTCCCACGTCTTGGCCCACCGCTTGTAGTAGGCCGTGTGGGAGTCGAGGGTGCGCACCAGTTCGCCCGACTTGCCCTCCGGGCGCAGCGCCGCGTCGACCTCGAAGAAGGCCATGGACCCGATGCGCATCAACTCCCCGGCCACGCGGCCGGTCCTGGCGTCGGCCGGCTCGGCCACGAAGATGACGTCGACGTCCGAGATGTAGTTGAGCTCGCGCGCCCCGCCCTTGCCCATGGCCACCACGCCCAACCGCGCCGGCATCGGCGAGTCCGGGTGGACGGTGGCCACCGCGACCGCGAGAGCGGCCGTCAATGCCGCGTCCGCGAGGTCGGACAGGCGCCGGCCCACCTCGGTGAACGGCAGGACGGGCTCGTCGTCGTCGACCGACCCGGCCACGTCGTGCGCGGCGAGCAGCGCCACGTGGTCGCGGTACGTCGAGCGCAGCACGCTGACGGCGGCGCCGCCGGTGACCCCGGCGCGATACGTCCCGACGCTGCGCAGGTCCTCCCTCTGGGACGGCGGCGGCGCGCCCTCCACCGCCTGTTCGGGCACGGCCTCGACCGCCCCGAGCATGTCGGCCAGAACGTCCTCGAACGTCGGCAGTCCTCCGCGCAGCAGCGCCCACCGGGTGGGCTCGGCGACGAGGTGGTCGCCCAGCGCGCTCGAGGATCCGAGCAGCCCCAGCAGCCTCGCCCGGAGCCGCGAATCGGACCGTAGGGCGGCGTCCAATGCCGCGACCCCGGTGTCGGCCCCGGCGCGCGCGGAGGGGCCCTCATCGTGGGACTCGGCGGTGAGTGATTCGTGGAGCCGCACCAGGGCTCCCAGGGCGAGGTCGGGGTCCGGAGCCCGGGACAGCGACCACAGCACCGGGACCGCGTCGTCGTCGGTCCACCCCAGGTAGTCGAGCCAGTCCGCGGCCCGGTCGTCGAGCAGCCCGAGGCGGCCCGGGCTCGGTAACCGAGGGCGCGAGGAGTCCCTGCTCACGATGCCGCCCCCGGTCACAAGTTGAGGTAGTGCCGCAGCTCGTACGGGGTCACGTCGTTGCGGTACTCGCGCCACTCGCGCCGCTTGTTGCGCAGGAAGAACTCGAAGACGTGCTCGCCCAGCGCCTCGGCGACGAGCTCGGACTCCTCCATGGCGTCCAGCGCCTGCTCGAGGCTGCCGGGGAGGTCGGTGTATCCCATCGCCCGCCGCTCGCGCCGGCTCATGGTCCACACGTCGTCCTCGGACTCCGGCGGCAGTTCGTACCCCTCCTGGACGCCCTTGATCCCGGCGGCGAACATCACCGCGTAGGCCAGGTAGGGGTTGCAGGCCGAGTCCGGGCTACGCACCTCGATGCGGCGCGAGGACGCCTTGTTGGGCGTGTACATGGGCACGCGGACGAGCGCCGACCGGTTGGCCCGGCCCCAGGTGGCCGCGGTGGGGGCCTCGCCTCCGCCGATGAGTCGCTTGTAGGAGTTGACCCACTGGTTGGTCACCGCCGAGAACTCGGGCGCGTGGGTGAGGATGCCCGCGACGAACGACTTCGCGGTATCGGACAGCTGGTACTCGTCGTCCGGGTCGTGGAACGCGTTGGCGTCGCCCTCGAACAGGCTCATGTGGGTGTGCATGGCCGAGCCCGGGTGGTCACGCAGGGGCTTGGGCATGAACGACGCCCACACCCCGTTGTTCATGGCCACTTCCTTGACCACGTAGCGGAACGTCATGATGTTGTCCGCCATGCTCAGGGCGTCGGCGTAGCGGAGGTCGATCTCCTGCTGGCCCGGGGCGCCCTCGTGGTGGGAGAACTCCACCGAGATGCCCATCGCCTCGAGCGCCTCGATCGCGTGGCGCCGGAAGTGCGGGGCGGAGTCGTGCACGGCCTGGTCGAAGTAGCCACCGTTGTCGGTGGGCACCGGCTCCGCGCCGTCCGTGTCCAGGTCCTTGAACAGGAAGAACTCGATCTCGGGGTGGACATAGCACGAGAACCCGAGGTCGGCGGCCTTGCTGAGCTGGCGGCGCAGGACGTGCCGCGGGTCCGCCCAGCTGGGGCTGCCGTCCGGGTTGAAGATGTCGCAGAAGATGCGCGCGGAGTGCTGCTTGCCGTCGGCGTGGGCCCACGGGAGCACCTGGAAGGTCGACGGGTCGGGCTTGGCGACCGTGTCCGCCTCCGACACCCGGGAGAAGCCCTCGATGGCGGAGCCGTCGAAGCCGATCCCCTCCCCGAAGGCGCCCTCGAGTTCGGCCGGCGCCACGGCGACCGACTTGAGGGTGCCGAGGACGTCGGTGAACCAGAGCCGGACGAACCGGATGTCGCGCTCTTCCAAGGTCCTGAGAACGTACTCCTGCTGGCGGTTCATGCGGTCCAACCTAGTGCCTGTCGTGTTACGAGCGTGTGACATCCGCCCGCCTCGACGCCCACCGGACCCCTCCGTGCCGGTCGTGGCAGACTCGTCCGCGACAGCGCACGGATCCCGCCGCGCACGTCACCGCCCCCTGTCCACCCGGGTACCGGCGCTCCAGCCGGCCTCGAGGTCACCGAAGGAAGGCCACACTCCCATGAGCGACACCCCCGACTCCCCGGTCTACGGCGCCGGCGGCGCACCGGACCAGACGCCGAAGGGCGACGGGCCGCAGGGCCTGACCCGGGTCACCCGTCTGCACCACCTCGCCGAGCTCAAGGCCGCCGGCGAGCCGTGGCCGATGCTCACCGCCTACGACTTCGTCTCCGCGCGGTTGTTCCAGGAGGCCGGGATCCCGGTGCTGCTCGTCGGTGACTCGGCCGCCAACGTGGTCTACGGCTACGACACGACGGTCCCGGTGACCGAGGACGAGATGATCCCGCTGGTGCGGGCCGTCACCCGCGGCGCCCCGAAGGCGCTGGTCGTGGCGGATCTGGTGTTCGGCAGCTACGAGGCCTCGCCGACGCAGGCCGTGGCCGCGGCCACCCGCATGATGAAGGAGGGCGGCGCCCAGGCCGTCAAGCTCGAGGGCGGCGTGCGGATGGTCCCGCAGATCAAGGCGATCGTCGACGCCGGGATCCCCGTGATGGCGCACATCGGCTTCACGCCGCAGTCGGTCAACGGGCTGGGCGGGTTCCGGGTCCAGGGTCGCGGCGACGCGGCGGATCAGCTGCGCGCCGACGCCCGCGCCGTCCAGGAGGCCGGGGCGTTCTCCGTGGTGATGGAGATGGTGCCCGCCGACCTGGCGCGGGAGGTGACCGCCGAACTGGAGATCTCCACCGTGGGCATCGGGGCCGGCAACGGGTGCGACGCCCAGGTGCTGGTCTGGCAGGACATGGCCGGGCACAGCACGGGCCGCACCGCGAAGTTCGTCAAGCGGTACGCCGAGCTGGCCGACACGCTGCGTGACGCCGCCCGCGAGTACGGAACCGAGGTCCGCTCGCGGGCCTTCCCCGGCGCCGAGCACTCCTTCTGACCGTGGTGGCACCGACGACCGACCCCCGGCGCGGCGCCGCCCGCCGTGCCCCGTACCCGGCGATCGAGCCCCACGACAGCGGGATGCTCGACGTGGGCGACGGGCAGCACGTGTACTGGGAGTGCTCCGGCAACCCGGACGGCGCCCCCGTCCTGTTCGTCCACGGTGGACCCGGTGGCGGGACGACGCCCGAGCACCGACGCATGTTCGACCCGGCGGCCTACCGGATCATCCTTCTCGACCAGCGGGGGTGCGGGCGGAGCACCCCGCACGTCGCCGACGGCGCGGACCTGACGGTCAACACCACCTGGCACCTGGTCGACGATCTCGAGCGTCTGCGGGAGCACCTCGGGGTCGAGGAGTGGCTGGTCTTCGGCGGCTCGTGGGGCTCCACCCTGGCGTTGGCGTACGCCCAGGAGCATCCCTCCAGGGTCCGCGGTCTGATCCTGCGCGGCGTCTTCCTGTGCCGCCCGAGCGAGATCGACTGGTTCTATCGCGGTGGGGCCGCGCACCTGTTCCCGGACGTGTGGGAGGGCTACCTCGCGCCGTTGCTCGCCGCGGACGGCCCCGACGCCGTCCATCAGCCGGGCTACGACCACGTCGCGACCTACCACCGGCTCCTGCACTGCGGGGATCCGCAGGTCGAACTCGAGGCGGCCCGCGCGTGGACCACGTGGGAGACGTCCACCTCGACCCTGCTCCCCCGACCCGCCGGCACCGGCGGCGACCCCGATCGCTTCGCCCTGGCCTTCGCCCGGATCGAGAACCACTACTTCGTCCACGACGCGTTCCTGCGGGGCCGGGCGATCCTGGACCGGATGGACCGGATCGCCCACCTGCCGGCCGTGATCGTCCACGGCCGCTACGACGTGGTGTGCCCGGTCGCCAGCGCGTGGGAGCTGCACGCCGCGTGGCCGGGTTCGGAGCTGCACATCGTCCCCGACGCGGGGCACGCGATGGCCGAACCCGGCACGACGCACCACCTGCTGGAGGCCACGGACCGCTTCCGGCCCTGAGGAGCCCGGGCCGGGCGCGCTCCCGGCTCAGACCACCCCGAAGCGGCGCGTCATCGCGACCGTGCCCTTCTGGTAGCCGGTCGGGAACAGCCGGACCAGGGCGTCGAGCAGGTGGGCGTCGACCCCCACCAGCACGCGCGCCCTACGTCGCTCGACGCCGTCGAGGATCACCCGCGCGGCCGTCGACGCCTCGGTGCGCGCGAACTTCGCGTCGAAGATCGCGGCGAAGTTCGCGCTGTCCAGCCCCTCGGCCGCGCCGGCGCTCCGGGCGACGGCGGTCTTGATCCCGCCCGGGTGGACGCAGGTGACGTCGACGGGGTGCCCGGCCGCCATCATCTCCATCCGCAGGGACTCGGTGAACTGCTGGACCGCCGCCTTGGCCGCGTTGTAGGCGTTCTGGGTGGGCACGGACAGGAACGCGAAGATGCTGGAGATGTTGACCAGGTGGCCGTCGCCGGAGGCGATGAGGTGCGGGAGGAACTCCTTGGTGCCGTGCACGACGCCCCAGTAGTCGACGTCCATCACGCGGGCGATGTCCTTGTAGCCGGACTGCTCGACCGCCCCGGTGAACGCGATGCCGGCGTTGTTGACGACCAGGTGGACCACGCCGAAGTGCTCGGCGACCGCCCCCGCGTACTCGGCGACCATCGCCTGTTCTGTCACGTCGAGACGCTGCGAGTGCACGTCGGTCGCGCCGTCACCGCGCGCGAGTTCGACGGTCCGGGCCAGTCCGTCTGCGTCGATGTCGCTCAGTGCCAACCGCGCGCCGCGCCGCGCGGCCTCGCGCGCCAGTTCGCGCCCGATCCCCGAGCCGGCGCCGGTGACGACGACGACCTTGCCGTCCATCCGCCAGCGGGGGCGGCGGGCCAGCGACCCGACCGTGCCGAACAGTCTGCCGATCGGGGCGCTCACCGGAGGGCCTCCTGCCCGGTACGCGTCGCGGCCGTGGCGTCGGCCGCGGTCCGCCGGTAGGCGCTCAGGTCGAACTCCCGGGTCTGGTTGCGGAAGGTGAAGGTGTAGTCCGGCCACACGGCCGGCGCGTTGCCCTTGTCGTCGAGGTACCAGCTCCTGCAGCCGGTCACCCACACGGTCTCGCCGGTGCTGTCGCGCAGTTCGCGGTTGTACGCGTCCTGGACGGCCGCACGCACCTCGACGGTCTGCAGGCCGCGGTCGCGCATGGTGCGCAGCGCGTCCACGAGGTAGTTGAGCTGGGACTCGATCATGTAGATCATCGACGAGTGCCCGAGTCCGGTCGCGGGGCCCACCAGGACGAACAGGTTGGGGTAGCCGGCGACCGTGGTCCCCTTGTAGGCCTCCATCCCCTCGCTCTGCCACTTGTCCGCCAGGGTGCGCCCGTCCGTTCCGCGGACGCGCTCGAAGAACGGTGAATCAGTGACGTGGAAGCCGGTGGCCACCACCAGGACGTCGGCGGGGTGCTCGGTCCCGTCACCGGTGACGATCCCGCCCTCGGTGACGCGGGTGATCGGCTCGGTGACCACGTCGACGTTGTCCCGGGACAGTGCCGGGTACCAGGTGTTGGACAGCAGGATGCGCTTGCACCCGATCTCGAAGTGCGGGGTGAGCCGCGCGCGCAGGGCACGGTCGCGCACCTGCATCGCCAGGTGGGCGCGTCCGAGCGCCTTGATGGGCGCCAGCGCGGCGCGGGTGCGGGTCAGGCCCACCACCTGGAACTCGCGGCTGGCGTACTGCAGGGCCCGCACCGCGCGCTGCAACCCGGGCACCCGGCGGTACAGCGACCGCTCGAACCGGGGGTACTGCCGGTCCATCCGGGGCAGGACCCAGGGCGCGGTGCGCTGGTAGACGTCGAGGTGCGCCGCGGTCGGGGCGATGGACGGCACCACCTGGATCGCCGAGGCGCCCGTGCCGATCACCGCGACTCGCTTGTCGGCCAGCGTCACCGAGTGATCCCAGCGGGCGGTGTGGAAGACGGGCCCGGCGAAGTCGCCGACGCCGTCGATCTCCGGGAGCCTGGGCTCGCACAGTGCGCCGACGCCCAGCACCACCACGCGGGCGTCGTACTCCCCCTCGCTGGTGCGCACCGTCCACCGGCCGCGGGACTCGTCGTAGTCCACCGAGGTGACGTCGACGCCGAAGCGGATCTTCTCGCGCACGCCGGCCTCGTGCGTGACCTTCCGGATGTAGTCGTAGATCTCGCCCTGCGGCGAGAAGGCCCGTGACCAGTCGGGGTTGAGGGCGAAGGAGTACGAGTACAGGTGGGACGGGACGTCGCACGCCGCGCCCGGATAGCTGTTGTCGCGCCACGTCCCGCCGACCTCGGGGCCGCGTTCGAGGACGACGAGGTCGTCGAAGCCCTCCTGCGCGAGCCGGATGGCGGCACCGAGCCCGGAGAACCCCGCCCCCACCACCAGGACGTCGACGATTTTCGGCTGATCCACAGTCTCTCCCTTACGACGAATGTGTGACCGTAGCCACTTACCTTACCCGCCGGTAAGTCCGGAAGGGGCGGCGCTCACTGCCGGTGTTCATCCTTTACTGATACAACCGGACCATGACGATCAACGAGACTGTCGAGGTCGAGAGCAAGTTCGAGGTCGACGAGCACACCCCGCTGCCCACGGTCGACGCCCTGGCGCCTCTCGTCGCGGACGTCCCGGTGGAGCACCAGCTCTCCGCCACCTACTACGACACCGCCGACCTCTCGCTCACCCGGCACAAGGTCACACTCCGGCGCCGCACCGGCGGGGACGACGAGGGTTGGCACCTCAAACTGCCCGACCGGGCGGGACGCGTCGAACTGCAGGCCCCGCTCGGCGACGGCGACCCCCGTGACGACGTCGTCCCCGCGGAGCTCGTCACGGCCGTCGCCGGGCTGGTCCGCCGTCGGCCCCTCGAGCCCGTCGCCCGCATCGACAACCGCCGGCAGGTCCTCACGCTGCGGGACCCCGACGGGGCCGCGGTGATCGAGTTCTGCGACGACCGTGTCTCCACCGAGTCGTTCGTCGCCGGCGGATCAACGGCGGGATGGCGGGAATGGGAGACCGAACTGGTCGATCCGGCGCGACCCGATGCACACGATCTCCTCGCGACCGTCGCCGCCGCCTGCGCGGACGCCGGGGCTCACGCCTCGTCGTCGTCGTCCAAACTCGCCCGCACCATCGGCCCACTCCCCGACCTCTACGAGCGCGGCGTCTCGCCCGTGCGCGACGCCCTTGTCCAGGACCTGCAGCAACTCCTCGACCACGATCCGGCGGCCCGGCGCGTCACCGTGGTGGGCGTCCACCAGATGCGCGTCGCGGTCCGTGGCCTGCGGAGCACCATCAGCTCGTACGCCGACGAGCTCGGGGCGGAGACCGCCGGCACCGACATCGACCCGGCCGCGCTCCTCGCCGAACTCAAGGAACTCGCCGCGGTGCTGGGCAAGGCCCGGGACATCCAGGTGGTCGACCAGCGACTCGGGGCGCTGGCAGCCGACTACCCCGAGGACGTCGTGACCGCACGGACCCGGCATCTCCTGCGCACCGAGTTGGACTTCGAGGAGCAGCGCGCGGGCGAACGCGTCACCGCGGCGCTGCTCTCCGACCGGTACCTCGACGTGGTCGACCGACTCCACGAGCTGGTCCGCGTCGCCGGCACCGGCCCTGCCGCAGTGGGGGGCGGGGCGTCGTCGAAGGGCGGTGCTCGGTCGAAGGGCGGTAGGAAGCGGCGCGAGGCCGAGGAGACACTGCTGCGCGGGGTGGACCGGCAGTTCTCCAAGTTCACCAAGGTCCGCACTCGCACCGAGCGCGACCTGGACTCCCTCGATCTGACGCTGGCCCAGCGGGAGGAACTCACCCACGTCGTGCGCAAGCGCGCCAAGGCACTGCGCCGCATCGTCAGTGCGGTTCCGAACACGGAGGACCTCACGGTGGCCCCGCTGCGTACGGCCTGCGACCGGCTGCACACGGTGCTCGGGGAGGTCCAGGACAGCGTCACCACCCGGCAGTGGATCCGGCGCATCGCGCGGCGGGCCGAGTTCGCTGGTGAGTCGACGTTCGGCCTCGGGGTGCTCTTCGAGCACGAGCGAGGGTTCTCCGAGCGCACCCTCGAGGGGTTCGAGAGCGACGCCGCGGCGGTCACGGCCGCCTATCGCGAACTGTCCGAGTCACGGCGTGCGGCACGGCGGCGCCGGAAGAAGAAGGACAAGAAGAACAAGAAGAAGGGCGGGAAGAAGTAGGACGGCCCGGCTCAACCCCCCGGGCTCGTACTAGTCGTCCTGGGCGTCCCAGGCCTCGTTGCGGGCCTTCGCCTTGGCCAGCGCCGCCTCGGCCTCGCCGCGCGTGGCATAGGGGCCCATCCGGTTGTCCCAGTTGGTCACCTTGCCTTGCTGCGCCTGACCTGTGGCGATGTCGTAGTACCACTGTTCGTCCGACACGGTGGGCCTCCTCGGTTCGACGGGACGGGCTTGTCACCTCGGACACTACTATCCGGGTCCGGACCCGCCACCGCGCGCCGCGGTGGCGCCTGCCGGGGATGGGGCGAACGAGCCGGCCTGTAAGCCGGATCCTGTGCCCTCCGCGGGCGGAGGGCGACGACCATCCATCTGGGCACTCCGTCACCGGGTACCTCGAGCGGTCCACCCGCGGACTCGGGCGAGCAGCCCTCCCGTGCATCGCTGCACACAATCCGCGCAGCCGCACCGCGAGCGGTGCGACCTTCGACCTTGCTCCGGGCGGGGTTTACCTAGCCGCCCCGGTCACCCGGGGCGCTGGTGCGCTCTTACCGCACCGTTTCACCCTTACCGCGCCCGCAGGCGCGGCGGTCTGTTTTCTGTGGCACTGTCCCGCGGGTCACCCCGGGTTGCCGTTAGCAACCGCCCTGCTCTGTGGAGTCCGGACTTTCCTCGGGCCGGGGCCTGGTCGCCTGTGGCGCCGGTTCCCCTGTCCGCGGCCGTCCGGCCGACTCGTTCGCCCCAGGGAGTCTAGTCGCCCGCGCGGGTCGGTCGGGGTGCGGGCTCAAACGAGGTGGGAGGTGTCGTTGACCAGGTGCACCGAGGTGGGCCCGTCGGAGTAGAAACGCACGTCGGAGACGGAGGCGAGATCCAGGTGCAGCCGGAACAGCAGTTCGTCACCGGCGCCCAGGCCCGCCCGGATCGCCAGTTTGATGGGGGTGACGTGGCTGACGACGGCGACCACGCCGCCGGGGCGGTCGGCGACGATGCGCCGCAGTCCCCGCTCGACGCGCGCCCGCACCACGGCGAAGCTCTCGCCGCCCGGGGGCGCGGTGGCGGTGTCGCTCAGCCATTGCGAGTGGAGGTCTGGATCCTGCTCGGCGGCCTCCCGGAAGGTGAGCCCCTCCCACCCCCCGAAGTCGGTCTCGATGAGGTCCTCGTCCACCACCAGGGGCACGCCGGCGGCGTCGGCGGCCCGCTCGGCGGTGCCCAGGCACCGGCGCAGCGGGGAGGAGACCACCGCGGCGAGATCCGGCAGTGCCGCGAGCCGGGCGGCGGTGCGCTCGGCCTGCGTGACGCCCAACTCGGTGAGCTCGGGGTCGCCCTGGCCGGAATAGCGCCGGTCCACCGACAGTGGGGTCTGGCCGTGACGGGCCAGGACGATCCGGGTGGGGCGCCCGGTGGCGCCGGTCCAGCCCGGCCCGCCGGTGGAGCCCGGTCCGCCGCTCACGAGTTGTCGGTGCGGACCACGATCACGCCGCACTCGGGGCAGTTCAGGACCTCGTCCGCGGGAGCGGACCGGAACGCCGAGACGGTACTCCGGTCGAGGTCCATGGCACACGCCGAGCAGCGGCCTCCGTTGAGGATCGCCGCCCCTCGGCCCGCCTCCGCGGCGCTACGGGTGTAGTGATCGAGGAGGTCGGCGGGGACGGTCTCCGTGTCGCGGGCCCGTTCGGCCATCGTCTCGGTGACCGCGTCCTCGAGCTCGGCGAGAGCGGTGTCCCGCAGCGTCGCGGCCATCCCGATCCGCGCGTCCAGGTCGGTGACGATCGCCCCGGAGTGGCGGACGTCGGCCTCCATGGCCTCGTGACGTTCGCCCAGCTCACCCAGCTCGCCCTCGAGGTCCTCCTGGCGGCGGGCCAGCGAACGCAGCTCGTAGTCCAGTTCGGTGGCCTGTCGCTCGGACAGGCCGCCCTTGGCCAGCAGATCAGAGTCGGCGGCCCGGCGCCGGCGCACGGCCTCCAGATCGGACCGCAGCTTGGCGAGGGCGCGGTCGAGGTCCTCCAGGTGGATCCGGGCCCGGGCGACGGACTCGGTGGCGGCCCGCCGCTCGGCCTCCAGCTCGTCCAGGGTCGTCTGCTCGGGTAGCTGCGACCGCCGGTGCTCCAGACTCGCCAGGCGCAGGTCGAGGTCGGCGATGTCGACGAGTCGACGCTGGTCGTGGGGATCGGCCTTCATGGGTGCCAAGACTACCGCTGTACGCGCCCTCCCCCGGCGGCCACCGTCCAGGGGTCCGTCCGCTGCTCGCACACCGTCGCCGTGAGGTCCGCCCCCTCCTCGAGCAGGGCAGCGGCCTGGGCGCACCACGGGAACTCCAGCGCCCAGTGCGCGGCGTCGACGAGCATGGGCCCGCCCGAGCGAAGGTGCTCGTCCACGACGTGGTGGCGCAGGTCCCCGGTGAGGTAGACGTCGGCGCCCGCCGCGCGGGCCGCGCCCAACAGTGAGTCGCCGGATCCGCCACACAGCGCGACGCGCCGGATCTCGGCGTCGGGGTCGCCCGCGGCGCGGACCCCCCACTCGGTGGTGGGCAGACGTTCGGCCACGAGCTCGGTGAACTGCGCAAGCGTCATCGGTGCGTCGAGTTCGCAGATCCGCCCGAGCCCGGTGTCCTCGGGCCCCGGCCCGGGTCCGGCGTGGTTGACGAACACGTCCATGGCGGGCACCTCGTAGGGGTGCCCGGCCAGGACGGCTCGCCGCACCGCGGATCGCAGCTCGGGCGGCGCCACGAACTCCACCCGCGTCTCGGAGACCCGCTCGGGCTCGCCGATGGTGCCGATGGCCGGGTCGGTGCCGTCGCCGGGGCGGAACCGGCCGGTGCCCTGAACGGAGAACGAGCACTCGGTGTAGCCGCTCATCCGTCCCGCGCCGGCGGCGAACACCGCGTTCAGCAGGTCGTCGAGGTCGTCGTCGGGCACGGTCACCACCCACCGGTCGACGGTGCCGTCACCGGTGGGGGCCAGGGGGCGACCGGGCGTCAGGCCGAGCACGTCGGCGAGGGCGTCGTTGACGCCGGGCCGTGCGGAGTCGGCGTTGGTGTGCGCGGAGTACAGCGCGCACCCGCCGGCGATGAGCTCGTGCAGCAGCCGGCCCTTGGGGGTGTCGGCCGCCACGGAGTGCACGCCGCGCATCAGCGGCGGGTGGTGGACCAGCAACAGGTCGGAGCCCTCGGCGAGCGCGTGGTCGACCACGGCGTCGGTGGCGTCCACCGCCACGACGACCCGTCCGACCTCGGCCGCCGGGTCTCCGGCGACCAGCCCCACGCGGTCCCACGACTCGGCCAGCCGCGGCGGGTAGGCGTGCTCCAACAGGTCGATCACGTCGGCCAGGGTGGGCCTGCCGGTGGTCATGGTCGCTCCCCTTCCTGTTCACCCGCCGCGGCGGGACCTGTCCGTGCCGCGATCAGTCCGTGCCGCGACCTCCCCGAGCCAGGCTCCGACGAGTTCGTCCACCATCGTGCCCGGCCGCACCGCCAGTCGCAGGTAGGTGGCATCGAGGCCGGGGAACGTGTCGCAGCGGCGGGTGACGATCCCCCGGCGCACGAGTCCGGTCCGGAACGCGACCGGGTCGATCCCGGCCGGGGTGCGGACCAGGACGAACGGTGCGGACGGGGGCACCGCCACCTCGATCCCGGCGGCGTCGAGGGCGCGGACCATCGCGTCGCGCTCGGAGACGACCTGCGCCCGCGCGGCCTGGAGTTCCGGATCAGCCGCCGGACCGACGCACGCCCGGATGGCCTCCAATTGGAGAGTGCCCAGGGGCCAGTGGGGCCGGTGCGCGGCGAGATCGGCCAGCACCGACGGGTCCCCGACGGCGTACCCCACGCGTAGGCCGGCCAGCGCCCACGTCTTGGTCAGCGACCGCAGCACCACGAGGCCCGGCAGGTCGGCGCCGGCCAGGGTGTGGGCCGCCTCGTCCGCGAGGATGTCGCAGAACGCCTCGTCGACGACCGTCACCCGTCCGGGCCGGCACAGCGCCGCCACGGTGGACCGGGGGTGCGCCACCGAGGTGGGGTTGGTGGGATTGCCGACGACGACGAGGTCCGCCTCCTCGGGGACGAGGCCGGGGCCGAGGTCGAACGGAACCGGCAGAAGGACCCGCTCTACCGGCACGCCGGCCCGTCGCAGCTCGAGCTCCGGTTCGGTGAAGGACGGGTGCACCACCGCCGCTCGCAGCTGGTTCCGGGCCGCGTGGGCGGCGAGCAGGTGGAATCCCTCCGAGGCCCCGCCCAGCAGCAGGACGCGGTCGCGTCCGACCCCGTGACGGGCGGCCACGGCGGAGACGGCGGCCTCGTCGTCGTCGCCCCCGGGGTATCCCCCCAGGTCGGCGAGGCGGGCCGCCAACCTGTCGCGGAGCCAGCCCGGCGGCCCCGACCCGCGCACGTTGACGGCGAAGTCCAGGGCGCCGGGGACCAACTCGGCGTCACCGTGGTGTCGCAGCGCCGCCCACGACGCCTGATCGGGACGCTCTCCGGGTTTCTCGCTCATTCCCGGAAGCGTAGGACGACCACGAACGGCGCGCGGCCCCGGACCGGCGGGGGAACCCGCCCGGCGGACTCTGGGAGGATGTCGGCATGACCGACCGCCCGACCCTCCTCGTGGACCTCGACGGCACCATCACCGACTCCCTCGACGGCATCGCCAAGTCCCTCCACCACGCGCTCGGCGTGGTGGGCGCGCGCTGGGACGACTCCCGCGACATCCGTTCCATCGCCGGCCCGCCCATGGTCGACACGTTGACCTCGCTCGGCCTCGCCGGGTCCGACCTGGACCGGGCGGTGGCAGCCTACCGTGAGCGCTACGATGAGGTGGGGTGGCTGGAGAACGCCGTCTTCACGGGGATGGACGCCCTGCTCGACCGGCTCGCCGTGGACGGCTACCGGATGGCGGTCGCCACGAGCAAGGACGAGGTCGCCGCGCGCCGGATCCTCGGGCACTTCGACCTGGCCGCCCCCTTCGAGTTCATCGGTGGGGCGGACATCACCGTCGGCCGGATGGCAAAAGCCGACGTCATCGCGCACTCCCTCTCGGCGATGGGGATCGACCCGACGCCCGTCGACGGCGGCGGGACCGGACAGGTACTCATGATCGGCGACCGCGAACACGACATCGAGGGCGCCGCCCGCTACGGCGTCCCGACCGCGATCGTGCGCTGGGGCTACGGGCGGCCCGACGAGTGGGACCGAGCCCACTGGTCGGCCGTCGACACCGCGGCGCTGGAGGAGATCATCCGTGGGTGGTGAGTCGCGGGTGCGGGTGGTGTTCGTCTGCACCGGGAACATCTGCCGCTCCCCCATGGCAGAGGTCCTTGCCCGCCGGGCGTTCCACGACGCCGGACTCGGCGACCGGGTGACCGTCTCCAGCGTCGGCACCGGCGACTGGCACGTCGGCAACGGCATGGACGCGCGCGCCGCCGCCGAACTCGCAGCCCACGGCTACGACACCGGGCACGTGGCATCGCAGCTGTCCCCCGGCGACCACGACGCCGACCTGGTGGTGGCCCTCGACACCGGCCACCGCGACCACCTGCGTCGGGCGGGTGTCGACCCGGGCCGGATCCGGCTGCTGCGGTCCTACGACCCCCGTGCACACGAGCACGGCGCCGCCGGCGCTGACGTGGCCGACCCGTACTACGGTGACGACAGCGGCTTCACCCGCACCCGCCTGCAGATCACCGCGGCCCTGCCCGGGCTGGTCGCCGAGGTGCGCGAGCTCACGGGGTAGCGGGCACACCTGCCACGGGACCCGGCGGGCCGGGACGGATACCCTGGGAGCATGCGGATACTGCGGCGTTTCCTGACCCCGGGATGGGTGATCGGCGTCCTCGCCGCGACCCTGTTCGCGTGGGCGTGCTTCGCGCTGCTGGCCCCGTGGCAGCTGGGCAAGAGCGACGATCTCGACGCCCGCAACGCCCGGCTGGCCGAATCCGTCGAGGCCGAGCCCGCGCCGCTGGCGCAGGTGGTGGACGGCCCGCGGGCCTACGCCGAGCGCGAATGGCGCCTGGTCACCCTCACCGGAGAGTGGCGACCGGACTCCGAGGCGCTGCTGCGACTCCGGTCGGTGGACGGCGAGCTGGTCTACCAGGTTCTCACGGTGTTCGACCCCGTGAGCGGCGCGGACATGCTGGTCAACCGCGGATACGTGCTCGTCGGGGAGAACAACGCGGTACCGGACTATCCCGCCGCCCCCGCCGGCGAGGTCGAGATCACCGCCCGGTTGCGGGTCACCGAGCCGGGCGAGGCCGAGCCCGTCCCGATGGCCGGACTGCCCGCGGTGCGCGTGGTGGACCCGGTCGTCATCGGCGACACCCTCGGGCACGACCTCGTGTCGGAGGGCTACCTGCAGTTGGCCGGGGGCCAGCCCGGATCGCTCTCCCCCGCCCCGATCCCCGGCATCGAGAACGGCCCGTACCTGTCCTACGGACTGCAGTGGCTGGCCTTCGGCGTGCTCGCCCCGGCCGCGCTCATCTACTTCGCCTGGGCGGAGATCCGGGCCCGGCGGCGCGACGCGGAGGTCGCGGCCGCTGACGCCGACGCCGACCAGGGGTCCGGGACACCGGGGGACGACGCCACGCCCACCGCGGGGGTCGACGCCCGGGGTGGCGACACCGACGACCTCGGCCGCGACAGCGGCGGCGCCGCTGGAGGCGACACGACGGGCGGTGACACGGCGGGCGGTGACTCGGGCGGCGGCGACCGGGGCACCCCCGAGCTCGACGAGGCGTCCGCCCGTGACCGCGCGATGCGGGCCCGTTACGGCGATCGCAACGACGCCGAGCAGCGCAGGGCTTTCCGCCGAGCGGACCGCCTCCGGACCTGACCACCTACGCCGAGCCCTCGGCACCGGGTGCGGTCGGTCGTCATCGGTCGGTCTTCATCGGTGCGCGCGGAGGGAATCGAACCCCCGACCGCTGGTGTGTAAGACCAGAGCTCTAACCGCTGAGCTACGCGCGCGTGCGCACCGACGCGTCGATCGCGCCGGTGCGGTCAGATTAACCCACCCGGAACCGCGCCCCACCCCGGGGCGCACGAGAGGTCCGGGGTGCCGCGATCACTTGCGCGGCATGCTGTTCTTCCGCAGGGCGAGCCGGCTGCCGGCCCAGTCCCCGAGCGCGGCGGTGCGCGTCTGCAACATCCCCGCGGTCTGCGCGGACTCCGCGATCACCGCGGGCACGACATGCCCGTCGCGCCCCGTCTTGGGGGTGAGGACCCACACGGAACCGTCGTCCGCCAGGGGGGTCATGACGTCCATGAGTCGGTCGACGAGGTCACCGTCACCGTCCCTCCACCAGAGCAGCACCGCGTCGACCACCTCGTCGGTGTCCTCCTCCAGCAGCTCTGATCCGACGGCGTCCTCGACGGCCTCGCTGATCGACTCGTCACAGTCGGAATCCCATCCGACCTCCTGAACGAGCATGCCCTCCGTCAGTTCGAGCTGACCAGCTACCTGGTCCGCTCCGTCCTGCTGGTTCGCCGCGGCGACCACCGTGGTGTTCCTCCCTCTATTCCGTCGTGCTACTTCTCGGGTCCTTCGCTGACCAGGAACACTACCCGCGCATGCTCACCGGGGAAACGACTACCGCCCATTTACCGGTGCCCGGGCTCGGGTGACGGTGTCGCGCGTCACGCTTTGGGGCACAATCGGAACCGGTGGGCCTACGGTGGCCCGTCCCGAGCCCGACGCGATCCGCCCCACACCTGCGGACCGCGGCCCGGGCCCGACGAAGTACCACGACATGTGGAGGCCCCACCGGGCGTCCACGGTACGAATCACAGAAGTGAGGACGATACGCATGAGCGGAAACGAAGGCCCACGGGACGGGACCGCCCCCACCAACGTGCCGATTCTCCGGGAAGGGGTCGCCTCCTACCTGGCGGACTCCGACCCCGAGGAGACCCAGGAGTGGATGGACTCGCTCGACGGCCTGCTCGCCGAGGCCGGTCCCGAGCGTGCCCGTTACCTCATGCTCCGTCTGCTCGAGCGGGCCTCCAAGCAGCGTGTTCCGCTGCCCGCCCTCACGTCCACCGATTACGTCAACACCATCCCCACGAGCCTCGAGCCGGAGTTCCCCGGCGACGAGGCGGTGGAGCGGACCTACCGTCGATGGATCCGGTGGAACGCCGCCATCATGGTCCACCGCGCCCAGCGGCCCGGGATCGGCGTCGGTGGCCACATCTCCACATACGCCGGGGCGGCCCCGCTCTATGAGGTGGGGTACAACCATTTCTTCCGCGGCAAGGACCATCCCGGCGGCGGCGACCACATCTTCTTCCAGGGTCACGCCTCCCCCGGCATGTACGCCCGCGCGTACCTCGAGGGCCGACTGCGTGAGCAGGACCTCGACGGGTTCCGCCAGGAGAAGAGCCATCCGGGGCGTTCACTCCCCTCCTACCCCCACCCCCGCTCGCTGCCCGAGTTCTGGGAGTTCCCCACGGTCTCCATGGGCCTGGGGCCGATCAACGCGATCTACCAGGCGCGGTTCAACCGCTACCTCCACAACCGCGGCATCAAGGACACGTCGCAGCAGCACGTGTGGGCGTTCCTCGGTGACGGTGAGATGGACGAGGTCGAGTCGCGCGGCGCGCTCCAGATCGCCGCGAACGACGCCCTCGACAACCTCACCTTTGTCATCAACTGCAACCTCCAGCGTCTCGACGGGCCGGTCCGCGGGAACGGGCAGATCGTCCAGGAGCTGGAGTCGTACTTCAGCGGCGCTGGCTGGAACGTCATCAAGGTGGTCTGGGGTCGCGAATGGGACGCCCTGTTCGACAAGGACACCGAGGGCGCCCTGGTCTCGCTGATGAACTCGGTCTCCGACGGCGACTACCAGACCTTCCGCGCCAACGACGGTGCGTGGATCCGTGAGCACTTCTTCGGACGCGACCCCCGCACCGCGAAGCTCGTCGAGGACATGACGGACGAGGAGATCTGGGCGCTGCGCCGTGGCGGGCACGACTACCGCAAGATCCACGCCGCGTACAAGGCGTCGCTCGAGCACACCGGTCGGCCGACGGTCATCCTGGCCCACACCATCAAGGGCTTCGGGCTGGGCCAGAACTTCGAGGGACGCAACGCGACCCACCAGATGAAGAAGCTGACGCTGGACGATCTCAAGCAGTTCCGCGACAAGCAGGAGATCCCCATCACCGACGAGGAGCTGGAGGCCGACCCGACCCAGCCGCCCTACTACAACCCCGGACCCAACTCGCCGGAGATCCGGTACATGTTGGAGCGCCGGTCCGCTCTCGGCGGGCACGTCCCCGAGCGGCGCCAGACGTTCACGCCGCTGGCCGTGCCGGACATCGATTCCCTCAAGTCCCTGCGCAAGGGGTCGGGCAAGCAGGCCGTGGCCACCACGATGGCGCTCGTGCGGACGGCCAAGGAGCTCATGCGCGACGAGTCACTGCGGGACCGCTTCGTGCCGATCATCCCCGACGAGGCCCGCACCTTCGGCATGGACTCGTGGTTCCCCACCCTGAAGATCTACAACCCGCACGGGCAGAACTACACCTCGGTGGACCACGACCTCATGCTGAGCTACAAGGAGGCCAAGGACGGCCAGATCATGCACGAGGGCATCAGCGAGGCGGGCTCGGTCGCCGAGTTCACCGCCGCCGGGACCGCCTATGCGACCCACGGTCAGCCGATGATCCCGCTGTACATCTTCTACTCGATGTTCGGGTTCCAGCGCACCGGCGACGGCATCTGGGCCGCCGCCGACCAGCTCGCCCGGGGCTTCCTGCTGGGTGCGACCGCCGGCCGCACCACGCTCACCGGCGAGGGACTGCAGCACATGGACGGCCACTCCCCGCTCCTGGCCGCGACCAACCCGGGGATCATCTCCTACGACCCCGCGTGGGCGTACGAGGTCGCCCACATCATGCGTGCGGGCATCGAGCACATGTACGGCCCCGGGGCGGCCCACGAGACCGAGACCGACGGCATCGACCGCAACGTCTCGTACTACATCACCCTGTACAACGAGCCCGTCCCCCAGCCGGCCGAGCCCGAGGACCTGGACGCAGACGCGCTCCTGCGCGGTCTGTACCGCTTCCGCGCGGCGGAGGCCGGGAGCCACAAGGCCTCCATCCTCGCGTCCGGCGTGGCGATGTATGCGGCGGTCGAGGCGCAGAAGATGCTCGCCGACAAGTGGGACGTCGCGGCCGACCTGTGGTCGGCGACCTCGTGGACGGAGCTCGCCCGCGACGGCTTCGAGTGCGAGCGTCATGCGCTGCGCCATCCCGACCAGCAGCCGCGCACCCCGTTCGTCACCGCCGCCCTGGCCTCGGCCGAGGGGCCGAAGGTGGCGGTGAGCGATTTCCAGAAGGCGGTTCCGGACCAGATCCGCGCCTGGGTGCCCGGCGACTTCACCGTTCTCGGGTGCGACGGCTTCGGGTTCTCCGACACCCGGCCCGCCGCGCGCCGCTTCTTCAACACGGACGCGGAATCGATCGTCGTCGCCGTCCTGGCAGGTCTGGTCCGTGAGGGCGCGATCGAGAAGCGCACCCTCCTCGAGGCCGCCCGCCTGTACCGGATCGACGACGTCATGGCCGCGCCCGAGCCGACGACGGACCCCGGAGTGGCGTGACAGACCCGACCGGCCCCGGGACCGGGGAGAAGGATCCACAGCCCGTCCGGCGGCGTTCCTCGACGCCGCCGGACCAGCGACCCGTCTCCGATGCCCTGCTCAAGCGCATCACCCGGTACTCGGGGACCCTGTCCACCGAGGCGGTCCGCGCGCTCGAGCAGGAGCTGCCGTTCTTCGGCGAGCTGTCCGCCGACCAGCGGGCCGAGATCCAACTGATCATCCAGAGCGCGGTGCGCGACTTCGTGACCTGGATGCGCAACCCGGAGGCGCCGCACACGGACACCATCGCGGGATTCAAGCTGCTCCCCAAGGGGCTCGGCCAGGGTCTCACCCTGCAGCAGACGGTCCAGCTCGTCCGGTCGACGTGTGAGTACTTCGAATTGGTGATGCCGCGGATCACCCACAACGAGCGCCAACGGGGTCTCATGATCACCGCGGTGCTCAAGTTCGGTCGCGAACTCGGCTTCACCGCGGCGTCGGTCTATGCCGCCGCCGCGGAGAACCGGGGTGCCTGGGACACCCGGATGGAGGCCATGCTGGTCGACGCCGTGGTCCGCGGTGACCGCCATGCCGACCTCGCCTCCGGTGCCTCGGCCCTGAACTGGGACCCGACCACCGCGGCGACGGTGATCGTCGGCAGGCCCCGTGAGGAACTGGGACTGGCGTCGGTACCCGCCGCCCACCGGGCTGCGGTCGCCGCCAACCGGCACGCCCTGGCCGTGGTGCAGGGCGCCCGTCTCGTCGTCATCCTCTCCGGTGAACTCGAGTCCTCCTCCGCCGTGCCGGCCGGGGTCCTCGACTCCTTCTCACCGGATGCACCGATCGTCGTCGGGCACACGGTGGGCTCCCTCGCCGAGGCCCCCGACAGCGCGGCCGAGGCGCTCTCCGGGTCGGCGGCCGTCTGCGGTTGGCCCGGTGCACCCCGGCCGGTGGCAGCGATCGACCTCCTTCCCGAGCGGGTCCTCGCCGGCGATCGTGGTGCGGCGGCGATGTTGGTCGACCGGGTCGTCACTCCCCTGCGTGGCGCCGATTCCTCGGTCGAGGACACCCTGCGGGCCTATCTGGACTCCGGAGGGCACGTCGAGGCCTGTGCCCGCGAGTTGTTCGTCCATCCCAATACGGTGCGGTACCGCCTCAAGAGAGTGAGCCAAATCACCAAATTCGATCCACTTAACGCAAGGGACGCTTTTGTCCTCAGAATCGCCCTCGTCCTCGGGAAGTTCGCCGATCGAAGTACTCAGGAGTCCTAATTAGTCACTTCTGTAACAGGGTGTAACGAAACCGCACAGAATGCAGATGGACGACCGGCCAGCTCGGCATTTGTGGGAAGTGTACAAAATCCGGGCTGCGTTTCTGGCTTGGGGAACATCATCCGAAGTGGGTGCGGACGTGTTCTCTGATATTCGTGCTTTGCCTTACCTCCCCTGGACAAGGGTCTCAGAAAGCCGGGATGCTCGCCCCCTGGCTCGAGTTGCCCGGTGCCTCGGACCGCCTCGACGAGTGGTCCGCATCGAGCGGACTCGACCTCGAGCGTCTCGGCACCACCGCGACCCTGCAGGAGATCACCGACACCGCGGTGACCCAGCCACTCGTCGTGGCCTCCGCACTGCTCGGTGCCGCGGAGCTGCGCCGTCGTGGCCAGGTTCCCTCCGACACGATGGTCGCCGGTCACTCGATCGGTGAGATCGCGGCGCTGGCGATCGCCGGGGTCGTGTCGGAAGCCGACGCCCTGCGCCTGGCGTCCGTCCGTGGTGCGGCGATGTCCCGGGCGTGCGCCGAACGTCCCACCGGGATGATCGCGGTCCTGGGCGGCGTCGAGGCGGACGTCCTGTTGTCCCTGGACACGGCCGGTCTGCAGCCCGCCAACCGCAACGGCGCGGGCCAGATCGTGGCCGCCGGCCCGCTCGAGGCCTGCGACGCGCTGGAGCAGAACCCGCCGAGCCGGGCCCGCCTGCGCCGACTGGAGGTCGCGGGGGCGTTCCACACCCACCACATGGCCTCCGCCGTCGCCGAGTTCTGCGAGCTCGCGGACACGATCGAGGTCAACGACCCCGAACTGACCCTGATCTCCAACGCCGACGGCATGGTGGTCACCTCCGGTCGCGACGCCCTCGACCGGGTCGTATCCCAGATCACCCACCCCGTCCGGTGGGACCTGTGCACGCAGACCATGCTCAAGCTGGGCGTCGACACGTTCGTCGAACTCCCGCCCTCCGGCTCGCTCGTGGGACTGGCCAAGCGCATGATGCGCGATGTGCCCCGCTACGGCGTGACCACCGTCGAGGACCTCGAGTTCGCACTCGAGTCGGTCCCCGCTCTCAGCGGCGCCTGACCGCTCCTCCCACCCCCGATCGGCGGCCCCAACCGTCGATCGCGATCAGACCACCCGTCGCGCCCGCCGGGCACGACACCACCCATCAGAAAGGGACACCACATGGCACGCACCGAGGCCGAGATCATCGCAGGACTGGCGGAGATCGTCGAGGAGGTCACCGGGATCGAACCCTCCGAGGTGACCCCGGAGAAGTCCTTCGTAGACGATCTCGACATCGATTCGCTCTCCATGGTGGAGATCGCCGTGCAGACCGAGGACCGCTACGGGGTGGAGATCCCCGACGAAGACCTCGCCAAGTTGCGTACTGTTCAGGATGCGGTCGACTACATCCAGAAGCTCGACCAGAGCTGACATCCGGCCCCGTGTGCCGGGGCGGGGACGCAGTCAGGGCCGAAGGTGCGGTCGGTGCACCACGTCGAGCCCGCGTCCCCTCCCCCACACAGGGCCCAACAATGATCACCCCGCTCACGGCGGGGTGCCGGGCGAGAGGTCCGGACCGGGACGGGGGTCCCGATCCGAACGCCGATCGCCCACAAGCCAGTCCGGGGGTCCATCGCAGGCGCGCTCTCCCTTCCAGGGACACGCGCCGAGGAAAGGACTGCACATATGACCATCACCAGCCCTGTTGACCAGAACACCCAGATCGACCCTCGAGATCCCGTCGTCCGGCTCGAGAACCTCTTCGACCCGGCTTCGCTCGAGTTCATCACCGAGCCCGACGCCTCCGGCGCCATGGCCGCGCGCGGCCTGATCGACGGCGAACCCACCATCGCGTACGCGACGGACGCCACCGTCATGGGTGGTGCCATGGGCCTGGACGGGTGCCGGCACATCGTGCGTGCCATCGACGTGGCGATCGACGAGCATCTGCCCGTCGTCGGCGTCTGGCACTCGGGTGGGGCGCGACTCGCGGAGGGCGTCGAGGCGCTGCACGCGGTCGGCCTCGTATTCGAGGCCATGGTCCGCGCGTCGGGCCACGTGCCCCAGATCTCCGTCGTGCTCGGGCCCGCCGCCGGTGGCGCCGCCTACGGCCCCGCGCTGACCGACGTCGTCATCATGGCGCCGGCCGGCAAGATCTTCGTCACCGGTCCCGACGTGGTCCGCTCCGTCACCGGCGAGCAGGTCGACATGGAGGGCCTGGGCGGCCAGGACGTGCACCACCGCAAGTCGGGGGTGTGTCACATCGCCGCGACCGACGAGCGTGATGCCCTGCACCGGGCGCGTCGTCTGGTGACCCTGCTGTCCGCGCAGGGCGAGTTCGACCCGCGTGCCCTCGAGGGCGATCAGACCGATCTTGCGGGCCTGCTCCCCGACTCACCGAAGCGCGCGTATGACGTCCGTCCTCTCGTCCACGGGCTGCTCGACTCCTCGGAGCTCGATGGCAGCACCACCTTCGAGGAGCTGCAGGCCAAGTGGGCGCCCAGCATCGTGGTGGGCTTCGGCCGGATGTCCGGCCGCACCGTGGGTGTCATCGCCAACAATCCGCTGCGGTTGGGCGGTTGCCTCAACTCGGAGTCCGCGGAGAAGGCCTCGCGGTTCGTCCGGCTCTGCAACGCCTTCGGCGTGCCGCTGGTCGTGATCGTGGACGTCCCCGGTTACCTGCCCGGCGTCTCGCAGGAGTGGGACGGCGTGGTGCGCCGCGGCGCCAAGCTGCTGCACGCGTTCGCCGAGGCCTCGGTCGCCCGGGTCACGCTCGTCACCCGCAAGATCTACGGCGGTGCCTACATCGCGATGAACTCGCGCGCTCTCGGAGCCTCCGCCGTGTTCGCCTGGCCCGACGCCGAGGTCGCGGTGATGGGCGCCAAGGCCGCCGTCGGCATCCTCCACAAGCGCACCCTCGCGGCGGCTCCCGAGGACGAGCGGGAGGCCCTGCACGACCGTCTGGCCGATGAGCACGCGGCCATCGCCGGTGGCGTGGGTCGCGCGGTCTCCATCGGTGTGGTCGACGAGGTCATCGAGCCCACCGACACCCGCCGACGGATCGCCGAGGCGCTGGACGCGGCCGCGCACACCCGCGGCCAGCACAAGAACATCCCGCTGTGACCTGAATCCGGCCGGAACACTTTCGGCAGATCCGCACCCGACGACTGCGCCCCCTCCCCGATCTGACGGGAGGGGGCGCAGTCGTGTCCCGGGAGGACGCGGTGGCCACCCGCAGCCGGTGCCGGGTGTCGCCAGCGTGTCGCGCACACGAGTCAGCGCCCGCCCCGAGAACTGGGGCGGGCGCTGTCCGGAGTGCGGGAGTGCGGTGGTGCGGTGGGTCAGCCGACCCGGGAGAGCCAGGTGACCTCGGCGGCGGCCGGGTGGCCGCGCAGCGGTTCGAGGGCGCGGTCCCAGGCGGTGCCGAGCTCGTCCTCCACCGCGGCATGAAAGGCGGCGGGGCCGGCCTTCATGAGATGCCGGAGCCGGTTCTCGCTGAGCACCACGTCGCCGCTGGCGCCCGTCTGCCCCCGCCACATCCCGAGTTCGGGTGTGTGGGAGAAGCGTTCGCCGTCGACGAGGTCGCTCGGGTCCTCGGTCACTTCGAAGGACAGCATCGACCACTTGGCCAGCGAATCGGCCAGACGCGCGCCGGTGCCGACCGGGCCGATCCAGTCGACGATCGCTTTGCGAGCGCCCGGCTGGGCCGGCTGGTCTTCCCAGCGCATGGCTGAGTTGGCGTCGAGAGTGGCTGCGAGAGCCCACTCGACGTGAGGGCATAACGCGGTAGGCGCGGCATGGATGAACACCACGCCGGTCGTCGTATCCGCGAGATAGTTATGGTCAGACATCACTTCACTCCCGACTCACTGAGGGACGTCTTCCCCAACGACCTCACGAAATCGTGTGAATGATGTTGCTTCTGTTGCTTGCAGTTAACACTGTGCCTGAAGTGATCGAATTACACCAGCGACACTTCTCGACTCTCAGCAAAGTTACAGCACGGTGATTCCCGCGCCCGGCACGAGTGCGGGCGTGTCGCGGGTGGCGGACTCACCCGCCGAGCGAGTCCTCCTCGCGCGAACGCCGGGTTGCCGCATCGACCACCCTGTCGGACAGTTCCGGCCACAGCGGCTTGGCCCAGTCGCCGAAGTCGCGGTCGGTGAGCACGATCAGCGCCGTGGAGATCTCCGGTTCGACCCACAGCAGGGTCCCGGACTGCCCGAAGTGCCCGAAGGTCGCGGGCGAGTTGTGCTGCCCGGTCCAGTGGGGATGCTTGGCGTCGCGGAGTTCGAAGCCCAGCCCCCAGGGGCACGGCTTGTGCATGCCGTACCCGGGCACGATCCCGTCGAGGCCGCGGAACTGTTCGGTCACGGCCTCCTCGAGGGTCTCGGGCGCGAGCAGCCGCGGGGCCACGAGTTCACGGGCGAACGCGATGAGGTCGGCCAGGCTGGCGGAGGCCCCGTGCCCGGCGGAGCCCTCGAGCGTGGTGGACTCCATGTCCAGCGGCTGACACACCGCCTCGTGGAGGTAGTCGCCGAACGCGATCCCGGTGGCGTCGGCGATGTGGTCGGCCAGCACCTCGAACCCGGCCGAGGAGTAGATCCGCCGTTCCCCCGGCTCGGCGCGGACCTTGTCGCGGTCGGCGAAGTCCAGCCCCGAGGCGTGGGCGAGCAGGTGACGCACCGTGGACCCCTCGGGCCCCGCAGGATCGTCGAGGCCGATGGCCTCCTCCTCGACGGCCAGGAGCGCGGCCATCGCGACGAGGGGCTTGGTCACCGAGGCCAGGCGGTACACGCGGGTGTCGTCGCCGTGGACCGCGAGGGCGCCGTCGGGGCCGACCACCGCGGCCGAGACGGTGTCCACCGGCCAGTCCGCGACCACCGACAGCGCGGTGGAGAGCCTGTCTCGATCGAACTCGTCCGACATCGGTTCCTCCCTGGTTCGCGTGCGACCGGCGGCGCCGGTGTCCGTGACGGCCGCGCCGGTGAGGCGTGGCGGCCGTGCGAGCCAGTCTGTCAGGTCGGGTCGGGTGCCGCGGTCAGGTCCGCGGCACGTCGCGGCGCCGGAAGCCGGCCAGCCCCACGGCGACCAGCACGACCGTCACCGTGAGGAGCGCGGCCACGCCGATCGCGTTGACGGGGCCGACGGGCGCGGTGCCCACCGCGCCGAACGGGGACAGGCGCATCTGGTCCTCGTCGAGCCGGAGCGTGGGTCCCATGAGGGTGACGACGACGGCGAGGGCGAACGGCGCCCACGCCAGGACCTGCAGTCTCGGGGATGCGCCGAACAGGCCGATCGAGATCGCGACGAACACCAACGCGGCGGGGACGTACCACGCCCCGGCGCCGATGATTCGTCCCGCCAGGTCCGGGTCGTCGAGCACGGCGGCGGCGGAGATCCCGAACGCGGCGGCGCCGGCGAGGACCACGACGACGGTGCCGGCGGCGACGACCGCGGTGTGGGCGGCGAGCCACGACCACCGCGAGCGCCCCGTGGACAGTTCCATCTCGAGTCGTCCCGCGGTCTCCTCCCCGCGCAACCCGGTGAGGGTCTGCAACGCGAACCCGGCCCCGAGGAATCCGGTGAACGCCACCAGCATCTGCACGATGGAATCGACCACGGTGCCCGAGTCGCCGAGGAACACCGCCAGGTCGGGGTTGGACATCATCGTCTCGACCACCACGTTCATCAGCGCGCCGTACATGGCCATCAACGCCACCACGCCGATCGTCCAACCCGTCAGTGCGCCCAGGTGCTGGTGTACGGCGGTCCCGGTCCGGGACGCCCGCCACCGGGACGCGGTGGCGGGGCCGGTCCGGGCGGGGACCATCCCCTGGCCCACGTCGCGGCGCGCGGCGAGCCACAGCGCGACCGCGGCGAGCCCGGCCGCGGCGACGACGGCGACGATCAGGGGCACCACGGAGGACTCGCCGAACGGCCGGGTCAGGCCGTGCCAGCCCAGCGGCGAGGTCCAGCTCAGCCAGTTGCGGTTGACGTCGCCGATCCCGCGTGTGATCAGGGTCAGTCCGGCCACGGTCATCGCCGCCGCCCACACGGTCCGGCTGTGCGCGAACACCTGCGCGAGCACGGCGGTGCCGGCCGCGTACACCCAGCCGGCGGCGACGATCGAGGCCACGTACAGCGCCGCGCCCGCGCGGTCGAGGTCGACGGTGAGGGTCGCCGCCCACAGCGCCAGACCGAGGACGGTGAAGACCCCGGCGACGACGACGAGGGCGGCCGCCGTCGGGGCGAGCCGGCCGACCCGGCCCGCCAGGAGCAGTTCGGACCGTCCGGACTCCTCCTCCTTGCGGGTGGCACGCGCGGTCAGGGCGATCGCCATGACGGGGATGCCGAAGGCGACCATGAACGAGTACTCGTTCATCATCACGCCGCCGAGGGTGTCGAGCCCGGCCACCCGGCCGGTGAGCATGATCATCGACTCGCCGACCGAGGCGCCGTACGTGGCGAGTTCCTGCGGGGTGTCGTACAGGGCTGCGATCGACAGCCCGGTGACGAGGTACAGCGCGGCCAGGCCGAGGACCCAGGCGGCCGCGGCCCGCCACCCGGCGCGCAGGGCGATGCGTGCCAGCAGGCCTGTGCCGGCGAACGGCGAGGTCATCGCCGGTCCCCCGTTCGGTCATCGTCTCCGGAGGCCTCGCCGGCACCGGAGTAGGCGTTGAGGAACAGGTCGTCCAGGCTGGGCGGGGTCGCGGTGAGCGTGTGGATGCCGGCCGCGTGAAGGAGGCCGGTGACCTCACCCAGCTGCGGGGCCGGCACGTGGCAGCGGACCTCGAACCGACCGTCGACGGTCTCCTCGATCCGCAGGCCGTCGACCCCCGTCACGCGCCCGAGTGAACCCGGATCGGCGTCGGTGACGGCGTGGACCTCGGTCGTGGTGTGACGCCGCAGGTCGGCCAGCGTCCCGGAGGTGACGGTGCGGCCGTCGCGGATGATGCTCACGCGGTCGGCGAGGGTCTCGACCTCGCCCATGATGTGGCTGGACAGCAGCACGGTGGCGCCGCCATCGACGGCCTCGCGGACGCACTCCTGGAACGTCTGCTCCATGAGCGGGTCCAGGCCGGACGTGGGCTCGTCCAGCACGAGCAGTTCGGCGTCGGAGGCCAGCGCGGCGATCAGCGACACCTTCTGTCGGTTGCCCTTGGAGTAGTCACGTGTGCGTTTGGTCGGGTCCAACCGGAAACGTTCGATCAGCTCGTCCCGACGGCCCGGGTCCAGTCCCCCGAGCGCCCGGCCGAGCAGGTCGATGCACTGGCCGCCCGTCAGCCGCGGCCACAGGGTCACCTCGCCGGGGACGTAGGCGAGCCGGGCGTGGAGTTCGACCGCGTCGCGCCACGGGTCGCCGCCGAACACCGTCGCCCGCCCGGAGTCGGCGCGCATGAGCCCGAGCAGGATCCGGATGGTGGTGGACTTGCCCGACCCGTTGGGTCCGAGGAACCCGTGGACCTCGCCGCGGCGCACGTCCAGGTCCAGCTCATCCAGGGCCCGGGCGCGGCCGAAGGTCTTGACCAGGCCCTCGACCCGCACCACGCTCTCGTGTTCTGAACGCATGATCAGCTCCTTCGTCCGATTACCCCGATCATCCCAGGGATCTGCGTCACAATGTGGCCATGCGCTCTCCCATGTCCGGCCACCGAGTCTTTTCCCCGTCGATCCCGGATCGCCTGACCAAGGCCGTCATGACCGCTGCCGGGTGCCTGCCCGGCCCGCTACTCCGACTCGTGGGCGGGACCCCGCGACGGATGGACGGCCAGGTCCTCGACCCGCACTTCCAGGCCGGGCTCCGGGTCATCTCGATGACGTCCGAGGGCGAATACGAGGATCTGACCGTCGAGAAGGCACGTTCGGCCGTCGAGCGGTCGGCGTTCACCGTCTCGGGGAAGAAGATCGACCTCGCCGTCGTCACCGACATCGTCCTCCCGCTCGGCGGCACCGACCCGGACCGGGCCGACCTGCCCGCGCGCCTGTACTCGCCGGTCCACGGTGACGAGACGCTGCCCGCACTGGTGTTCTTCCACGGCGGCGGCTGGGTGCTCGGCAGCGTCGACTCGCACGACGCGACCTGCCGCTACATCGCCAAGACGGGCCGGCTCAAGGTGATCAGCGTGGACTACCGGCTGGCACCCGAGTTCCGGTTCCCCACCGCGGTCGAGGACGCGATCGCCGCGTTCCGGTACGTCCGCGACCACGCCGACGAACTCGGCGTGGACCCGACGCGCATCGCGGTGGGCGGTGACAGCGCCGGTGGCAACCTGGCGGCGGTGGTCTGCCAGCAGACGCGCGACGCCGGAGAGAAGATGCCGGACTTCCAACTGCTGTTCGTCCCCGCCACCAACATGTCCGCGCGGACCCGCTCGTACGAGCTGTTCGGCGACGGCTTCTTCCTCACCCGGGCCAACATGGACTGGTACGAGGAGACCTACATCCGGTCCGACGAGGACCGGCTTGACCCCCGCGCCTCCCCCCTGCTTGCGGAGGACTTCTCGGGACTGCCGCCCGCCCACGTGGCCACGGGCGGGTTCGACCCGCTGCGCGACGAGGGCGAGGCCTACGCCCGGAAGATGGCCGATGCCGGTGTCCCGGTCTCGCTGCGCCGCCACGAGACACTGGTCCACCCGTTCGTCAACGCCGTCGGGGCCACCCCGCTCGCGCGCTCGGCGCTGTCAGAAGCGGTGGGCGCGATGCGGATGGGGCTGGCGTACTGACCCTGGAGCGCGTGTTACCTTGTGATCGCCAGCGAGACCGATCGGTCGCGGGAATCCGGTGCGAATCCGGAGCTGACGCGCAGCGGTGAGGGTGATGGCGGGGCACGGTGCCACTGGGCCGCACGGTCTGGGAAGGCGCTTCCGTCCAGGTGATCCCGAGTCCGAATACCGGCTGGCCCTCGCGGTGACAACCGCCAGGTCATCACCGGGCTTCGCGTTCCAGGCCCGCGACCTCGGAGCACACCCATGCGTTCGTCCACCCTGGTCGCCCTCGCCGGCGTCACCCTTCTCACCCTGACCTCCTGCACCGCCCACGACCCGGCCGCGATCGCCGGCCCGGGCACCGATCCGATCGAGAACTGCGGGGAGCAGGTGCAGCTCGACGCCCCGCCCGAACGGGTCGTCTCGCTCAACCAGGGCTCCACCGAGATCCTGTACGCCCTCGGCCTCGGCGACCGGATGGTCGGCACCGCCACCTGGACAGACCCGGTCCTACCCGAGTTCTCCGAGGTGAACAGGTCTGTCCCCCGCCTGGCCGACAACGCGCCGTCGATGGAGGCCGTCCTGGACGTGGAGCCGGACTTCGTCACCGCCTCCTTCGGCAGCACCCTCGGCGAGGGCGGGGTCGCCGCCCGCGAGCAGTTCCACGAACTCGGCGTGGGTACGTACCTCTCCCCCACCGACTGTGTGGGCAAGGTCGCCGACTCCGGGGACGGCGTCCGCGAGACCCCACTGACCCCGGACCTGCTCTACCGCGAGATCACCGAGCTCGCGACGATCTTCGACGTGGAGCAGGCCGGTGACGAGCTGGTGGCGGACCTGCAGCGCCGGCTCGACGAGGCCGTCGAGAGCGTCGACGCCCGCGGGATCTCCGCGATGTACTGGTTCGCCAACTCCGAGTCCCCGTACCTGGCCGGCTGCTGCGGTGCCCCCGGCCTCATCTCGACCACCCTGGGCCTGGAGAACGTCTTCGACGACACCACCCAGGAGTGGCCGCAGATCAGCTGGGAGGTCGTGGCCGAGCGCGACCCGGACGTGATCGTCGTGGGCGACCTGACCCGCAAGAGCCAGACCGCCGAGACCGCGGGGGCCAAGATCGCCTACCTCGAGTCCAACCCCGTCACCCGGGAGATGGCGGCGGTCCGGGAGAAGCGGTTCATCGACATCACCGGTGCCGAGATGAACCCGTCGCTGCGCACGATCTACGGGGTGGAGACCGTCGCGGCGGGGCTCACCGAGCTGGGCCTCATCACGCCGGGGGCCGGCGCGCCGGACCCGGCCAACTGACCCGATGACCCTCGCACCCGAGAGGACCACCGCCCCGGTGGTCCCGGCGCCACCGCGCCGGCGGCCGGCTCTGCGGCGACCGTCCGCACTGGTCACCCTGTGGCTCGGTGGCCTGGGGCTGCTGGCGGTGTCGACGGCGCTCGTCATCACCATCGGCCCGTCCGGACTCACCGCCGCCGACGTTATCCAGTCCGCGCTGGCCCGACTCACGGGAGCCGACTCCGGGCTCACGCGGATCGAGGAGGGGATCATCTGGAACCTGCGGCTTCCGCGCACTCTCATGGCGGCCCTGGCCGGGGCGGGGCTCGCACTGTGCGGCGTCATCCTGCAGTCGCTGCTGCGCAACCCCCTGGCCGACCCGTACATCCTCGGCATCTCCTCGGGCGCATCCACCGGGGCGGTCCTCGTGGTGGTGCTCGGGGTCGGCGCGGGCGCGGTCGGGCTCACCACGGGGGCGTTCGTCGGGGCGCTCACCGCGTTCGGCTTCGTCCTGGTCCTGGCCTTCGCGTCCGGCGGGACGCCCGACCGGGTGGTGCTGGCGGGGGTCGCGGCGACCCAGCTGTTCTCCGCGGTGACCTCGTTCGTCGTCTACATCGCCGCCGACGCCGAGCAGACCCGCGGCGTCCTGTTCTGGCTGCTCGGCTCGCTGGCCTCCGTCCGCTGGTCGGACGTGGCGGTGTGCGGCGTCGTGGTCCTGCTCGGGCTGGTGGCGTGCCTGCTGCACACCTCCAGCCTCGACGCGTTCGCCTTCGGCCAGGACGCCGCGGCCGCCCTCGGCGTCAACGTGGCCCGCACGCGGCTGGTGCTCATGGTGGTGACGGCGCTCGTCACGGCCGTCATCGTGAGCACCTGCGGCGCGATCGGTTTCGTGGGGCTGGTACTGCCGCACGCCGCGCGGGCCCTGGTCGGCGGCCGGCACCGGGTCCTCGTCCCGACCGCGGCGCTGATGGGCGCCGTGTTCGTCGTGTGGATCGACGCCGTCTCCCGCACCGTGATCGCGCCCCAGGAGTTGCCGATCGGGGTGGCCACCGCACTCATCGGCGTCCCGGCCTTCGTCGGGCTCCTCCTGCGACGGGGACACGGCCGATGACCGCCGCCCCGTCGACCCTCGAGGCTCGAGGCGTCTCGTGGTCCGTGCGCGGCCGGACCATCCTCGACGACGTCACCGTAGCTCCCGCCCCCGGCACGATGGTCGGGGTGCTGGGGCCGAACGGATCCGGCAAGTCGACGCTTCTGCGCATCCTCACGGGCCTGCTCCGGCCCGACACCGGATCGGTGCACCTCGACGGCACGGACATCCGATCACTCCCCCGCAAACGCCTGTCCCGGCGCGTGGCCCTGGTGGCGCAGGAGGCGACCACCGACCAGAACCCCACGGTCCGGGAGGTCATCGAACTCGGCCGCATCCCCCATCGCGCGGCCTGGTCGGGTCCGGGTCCCGGGGACGACGCGGTGGTGCGGCGCGCGGCGGAGACGACCGGCCTCGGCGACCATCTGGACCAGCGGTACGCGACGCTGTCCGGCGGCGAGCGGCAGCGGGTGCAGATCGCGCGGGCCCTGGCCCAGGAGCCCGGGGTGCTGGTCCTCGACGAACCGACCAACCACCTCGACATCCGCCACCAGCTCGACCTGCTGGCCCTCGTCCGCGCCACCGACACCACGGTGGTCGCGGCCCTGCACGATCTCACCCTGGCGGCCACGTTCTGCGACCATCTCATCGTGTTGTCCGGTGGGCGGCTCGTGACCGGCGGCGCGCCCCACGAGGTGCTCACCGCCGATCTGATCCGGGAGGTGTACGGAGTGGAGGCCGAGGTGACCCACGACGGGCGGGGGGCGCATGTCCGCTATCTCGCGCGCTGACCCGCGTGCGCGTCACGGGGGCTGCGGCAGCGCACTGCCCGCCCGCGCGGCGGGCATCGCGGCCGGGTTCGCCCTCGACCGCCTCGTCGGCGACCCGGGGCGGTTCCACCCCGTCGCGGGCTTCGGCCGGGTCGCGCTCGTCGTGGAGTCGCGACTCCTGCGGCCCGGCCTGACGCCCAACGCGCAGCGGGCGGCGGGCCTGCTGTTCACCGGCGTCCTCGTGGGGGGCACCGCCGCTGCAGTGACGGGCGTCGGACGTCTCGCCGGACGGAACCGCGTCGCGGCAGTGGCGTGGGACGCGGCCGTGGTGTGGTCGTGCCTGGGCGGGTCCTCGTTGCTCGCGGTCGCGGGGCGGCAGGGTGACCTGCTCGCCCGGGGCGATCACGCGGGTTCCCGGGACCTGTTGCCGTGGTTGTGCGGACGGGATCCGGCCGCGCTCGGCCCGGAGGATCTCGCGCGGGCTGTCGTCGAATCCGTCGCGGAGAACACCTCCGATGCGGCGGTGGCGACGCTGTTCTGGGCCGCGGTGGCGGGTTCGCCCGGCGCCGCCGTCCACCGCGCGGCCAACACGCTCGACGCGATGGTGGGTCACCGTTCGGAGCGGTACCGCCACTTCGGCACCGCCACCGCTCGGCTCGACGACGTGCTGGGATTTCTGCCGGCTCGGGTCGCCGGCGTGCTCGGGGTGGTCTGCGCCCCGACCGTGAGCGGGAGTCCCGCCGGGGCCCTGCGGGCGTGGGTCCGTGACGCACCGGCGCACCCGAGCCCGAACGCCGGGGTCGTCGAAGCCGTGTGCGCGGGCGCCCTGGGGGTCCGGCTTGGCGGGCCCACGCCGTACCCGTACGGCGTGGAGGACCGGGCGGTCCTCGGTGACGGCCGGTCGGTCCGGGACGACGACATCCGCCGCGCGATCCTCCTGCACGACCGCGTCCAGGTGGGCACCGTCGTGATGGCGGTGCTGGGTGTGGTCGCACGCTCCTGCCGATGAACTCACGCGTGCGCATCGGCGCGGGCGGGAACTCACCGACGGCGGCGGCGGGGCCTGATCCGTCGCCGCCCACACCGCTCAGGCGTGGGCCATCATCTGCCCTGCCAGCGCCGCGACCGCCCCGATCACGGTGATCGCGGGCGGCGCGACCTGAGCCTCGGCCGCCTGCCGCGCGATCGTCGCCAGCGTCCCGTGCAGGACGCGCTCCGCCGGGGTGGAGCCGTTCTCGACCAGCACAGCCGGGGTGTCCCCGGGCATCCGCTCGGCCAGGAGTTCCGCGGTGATGGCGGGCAGGGTCGTGACCGCCATGAGCAACACCAGCGTGGTCCCGGACCTGGCGAGCGCGCCGTAGTCGAGGGTCGAGTGCGGGCTGTCGGGCGGGACGTGCCCGGAGATCACCGACACGCCCTGCGAGAGTCCGCGGTGGGTGGCCGGGACGCCGGCGAGGGCCGGAACCGACAGTGCCGAGGTGACGCCCGGGATCACGGTGACGGGCACCCCGGCCGCGGTGCACGCGAGGTGCTCCTCGGCGCCGCGGCCGAACAGGAAGCTGTCGCCGCCCTTGAGTCGGACGACGGTGCGCCCGCGCCGCGCGTGCTCGACGAGGATCCGGTTGATCTCCTCCTGCGGGGTCGCCGGACCGAAGGGCACCTTGCCCACGTCGATCACCTCGATGCCGGGGTCAAGCTCGTCGAGGATCGACACCGGTCCCAGGCGGTCGGTCACCACCACATCGGCGGTGCGGACGGCGTCGAGGCCGGCCACGGTCATCAGCCCCGGGTCCCCCGGCCCGCCGCCGACCAGCACGACCCGGCCCGCGCAGTCCCGCGCGGCCGTGGCGCCGGCGCTGTCCTTCCCGCCGGTCGTCCCGGCCGTCGCCCCGGCGGTCGCCCCGGCGGTGTCCTTCTCAGCCGTCATCGGGCCGTCGTCCCTTCTCCGCGTCGCAGTAGATACACGTCCATCACCCAGCCGTGCTCGTCGCGCAGCCGCTCGCGGTGCGCGCGCAGGTCCGGCAGGACGTCGCCCACGCGGCCCGCGACGAGCGTCTCGCCGGCGTCGCCGAGGTTCCCGCCCCACCAGATGTTCCAGTCGGCCAGGTCATCGAGCGGCAGGTCGCCGTTGAGCATCACCACCACGTTGTCGGCGCCGGCGGCCACGACCTCGCGCAGCCGGCGACCGGTGGTCACGGTGACCGTGCCGCCGATCTCGTGCAGGACCAGACGGTGGCGCGCGGCCAGAACCTGGAGCGCGGAGATCCCGGGCACGACCTCCACCTCCAGGTCCAGCGCACCGCGCTCGGCGATCCGGTCGAGGATCCTCAGCGTGGAGTCGTAGAACGCCGGGTCGCCCCACACGGGGATCGCCACATCGCCGGGCCGGGAGGCCACGACGCGTTCCCAGGCCAGGGAGCGGGCCTCGTGCCAGTCTGTCACCACGCCGCGATACCCGGCGTCGGAGGAGGTCGACGACGACGAGCGGTCCCGCTCCGGATCGGGCACACCCACCAGCTCGACGCCCGGCGCGTGGCGGGCGAGCAGCCGCGCGCGGAGATCGATCAACGGGTCGGTCGGGCCTTTCACGGCCGCGAGGGCGTAGTCGCTGGCGCGCAGGGCCCGGGCGGCCTCGACCGTGATCTGGTCGAGCCCGCCCGAGCCGATGCCCACCACGCGCACGCGCCGCCGGCCGGTGGGGAACTCAGTCACCGTGGGACTCCTCGAGATCGCCCTCCACGTCGAGGTAGACCTGCCGCAGCCGATCCATGATGTCCGCGTCGGGCTCGGCCCACATCCCGCGGTCGGCGGCCTCGGAGAGCCGCTCGATCATCCCGCGCAGCGCCCACGGGTTGGACCGGCGCAGGAACTCCTGATTGGTCTCGTCCAGGACGTACTCGCGGGCGAGCGAGTCGTACATCCAGTCGTGGACCACGCCGGCGGTGGCGTCGAACCCGAAGAGGTAGTCCACCGTGGCCGCCAGCTCGAACGCGCCCTTGTAGCCGTGACGTTGCATGGCCGCGATCCACCGCGGGTTCACCACGCGGGCGCGGAATACCTGCGTTGTCTCCTCCGCCAGCGACCGGGTGCGCACGGCATCAGGCGTGGTCGAGTCGCCCACATAGGCGCGCGGCTCGGCGCCGGTGAGCGCGCGGACGGTGGCGATCATCCCGCCGTGGTACTGGAAGTAGTCGTCCGAGTCGGCGATGTCGTGCTCGCGGGTGTCGATGTTCTTGGCCGCCACCGCGATGCGCCGGTAGTTGGTGCGCATGTCGTCGGCCGCGGGGACTCCGTCGAGGTCGCGGCCGTAGGCGTACCCGCCCCAGCGGGTGTAGACCTCGGCCAGGTCTCGGTCGTCGCGCCAGTTGCCCGCCTCGATGGTCTGCAGGATCCCGGCGCCGTAGGAGCCCGGTGCGGAGCCGAATATGCGGGTGGTGGCCCGGCGGTGGTCGGAGTGCTCGGCCAGATCGGCCCGCGTGTGGGCGGCGACGAAGTTGTGTTCGTCGGGCTCGTCCAGCTCGGCGACCATCCGCACGGCGTCGTCGAGCATCCCGATGACGTGCGGGAACGCATCGCGGAAGAAGCCCGAGATGCGCACGGTCACGTCGACGCGCGGGCGGCCCAGTTCCTCGGACGGGACCACCTCCAGGCCCGTGACCCGGCGGGAGGCCTCGTCCCACTCGGGGCGGACGCCCAGCAGGGCCAGGACCTCGGCGATGTCGTCCCCGGAGGTGCGCATGGCCGAGGTGCCCCAGATCGACAGCCCCACCGAGCTCGGGTACTCCCCGGTCTCGGCGACGTGCCGGTCCAGCAGCGAGTCCGCCATGGCCTGACCGGTCTCCCACGCCAGCCGCGACGGGACGGCGCGCGGGTCCACCGTGTAGAAGTTCCGGCCCGTGGGCAGCACATTGACCAGACCCCGCAGCGGGGATCCCGAGGGCCCGGCCGGGATGAACCCGCCGTCCAGTGCGTGGATGACGGCGTCCAGCTCGTCGACAGTGGCGGCCAGGCGCGGCACCACCTCGCGGGCGGCGAACTCGAGCACCTGCGCGACCTCGTCGTCGTCGTTGTCGTCGTCGTTGTCGTCATCGCCCTCGGACGCGCCGTCACCCGCCCCACCCGCGGTGAGGCCCGCGGCGGCGAGGACGTCGGGCACCGCGGCGACGTCCCACTCCCGCGCGTCCATCCCCTCGACCAGCGCCTTGGCGAGCGCCTCGACCCGGTCGACCTCCTCGGTCGGCGCGCCCTCGGCCAGCCCGAGTGCGCGACGCAGGCCCGGAACCGCCCCGGACTCGCCGCCCCACACCTGCGAGGCCCGCAGGATCGCCAGCACCAGGTTGACGCGCGCCTCGCCCGCGGGCGCCTGGCCCAGGACGTGCAGGCCGTCGCGGATCTGGACGTCCTTGATCTCGCACAGCCAGCCGTCCACGTGGAGGAGGAAGTCGTCGAACTCCTCGTCGTCGGGGCGCTGCTCGAGGCCCAGGTCCTCGTGCATGTGCGCGGACTGCATGAGGGTCCAGATCTGCGCGCGGATGGCCGGGAGCTTGGCCGGGTCCATCGACGCGATGTTCCCGTACTCGTCGAGCAGCTGCTCCAGGCGGGCGATGTCTCCGTACGACTCCGCGCGGGCCATCGGCGGGACCAGGTGGTCGACGATCGTCGCGTGCGCACGGCGCTTTGCCTGCGCGCCCTCGCCGGGGTCGTTGACGAGGAAGGGGTAGATCAGCGGCAGGTCGGCGATCGCCGCGTCGGTGGCGCAGTCCGCCGAGAGCGCGGCGTTCTTGCCCGGCAGCCATTCGAGCGAGCCGTGCTTGCCGATGTGCACCAGCGCATGCGCCCCGAAGCCGCGGGCGAGCCAGCGGTAGGCGGCCAGGTAGTGGTGGGAGGGCGCGAGCTCGGGGTCGTGATAGATAGCGACCGGGTTCTCGCCGAATCCGCGGGGCGGCTGGATGAGCAGGACGACGTTCCCTGCCTGGATGGTGGCCAGCACGATCTCGCCGGCGTCGTTGACGAACAGCTTCCCCGGCGCCGGCCCCCACGCCTCGACCATCTCCGCGCGCAGCGCCTCGGGCAGGTCCGCGGTCCAGCGCAGGTAGTCGTCGGTGGAGATCCGCACGCGACTGTCGGTGAGCTGGGCGCTGGTGAGCCACTCCTCGTCCTGCCCGCCCGCGGCGATGAGCGCGTGGATGAGGGCGTCGCCGGCGGCGGTGTCGTCGGCGTAGTCCCCGGCTGTGTCCAGGAACCGGGCGATGGGGCCGTCGTCCGGGCCCAGGTCGTAGCCCTCGTCGCGCATCCGGCGCAGCAGGCGGATGGTCGAGACCGGGGTGTCCAGGCCGACGGCGTTGCCGATGCGGGAGTGCTTGGTCGGATAGGCCGACAGGACCAGCGCGACCTTGCGGTCGGCCGGCGCCACGTGGCGCAGCCGCGCGTGGGCCACGGCGATCCCGGCGACACGCGCGCACCGCTCCGGATCGGCCACGTAGCGGGGTAGGCCGTCGGCGTCGATCTCCTTGAACGAGAACGGCGCGGTGATGATCCGGCCGTCGAACTCGGGGATCGCGATCTGGTTGGCCGAATCCAGCGGGTTGACGCCGTCGTCTGAGGCCGCCCAGTCTTCCCGGCTCCACGTCAGGCACAGGCCCTGCAATACGGGAATGTCCAGCGCGGCGATGCGCTCGACGTCCCACGTCTCGTCCTCGCCGCCCGCACTCACCGCGCCGGGCGTGGTGCCGCCGGCAGCAAGAACCGTCACGACCAGCGCATCGAGAGTGCCGAGCGCGTCGAACAGCTCGTCGGGGGCCGAGCGCAGAGAGCCGGCGAAGACCGGCACTCCCACCGCGCCAGCAGCGTCGATCGCGTCGGCCAGCGAGTGCGCGAACCCGGAGTTCCCGCTCACCTCGTGGGCGCGGTAGTAGAGCACGCCCACGCGGGGCAGGCCGGGGGCTTCCGTCGTGTCCGGGCGCGGCGGCATCCCCCACACCGGCACGCTGACCGGCGGCTCGAACCCGGCGCCGGTGAGCAGCACGGTGTCGGCCAGGAACGCGTGCAGCTGCGCGAGATTGCCCGGGCCGCCCTCGGCGAGATAGCGGTGCGCCTCGGCCGCGATGCCGATCGGGACCGTGGACAGCTCCATCAGGTCTGCGTCGGGGGTCTGCTCCCCACCCAGGACCACCACCGGGACGCCCGCGCCGAGCACGGCGGCGAACCCGGCCTCCCACGATCGCCGCGAGCCGAGGATGCGGACCACCACCAGGTCGGCGCCGTCGAGCAGTTCGGGCAGATTCGCCTCGACGTCGAGTCGGGACGGGTTGCCGAGCGACCAATCCGCGCGGGATTCCCGCGCGGAGAGCAGGTCCGTGTCGGAGGTGGACAACAGGGTGATGCGGGGCACGTCGTGCTGTGCCGAGGCGTCATCAGGGGACGCCGAACGCCGGTCGGGGCGCATGTTCTTCTCCAAACCCTCGTGGAACATGTCGCCGTGGCCGGTCTCCTGGCTTCCGCATCAATGCCGCGCGACCGACCTTCCCGGACCCGTGGATCCAGTGGTCTCCGCCCCGTGAGGGACGGACGAGGGGGCGCGACTCCGCGACTACAGTGGCGAGGGCCGCGCCGGCTTTTCCTCCGGCTTCCCGAACACCACGGCACGGGCGAGCCTATCCGGCGCACCCCGCCCGTGGCCGCCCGGCTGCCTCGCGTCAGCCGGGGACGGCCATCCCGGTCAGGGGAAGTCCACCACCGCGAGGTTGAGTGGCAGCTCGCCTCTCCGCGGCTCCGGCGAGAGGTCCGCGGTGTCGACGAAGGTGCCGGACAGGAAGTCGTCGGCGTCGGCGATCCGCTGCGGCGGGACCTGCCCGGCGTAGTCGAACCCCTTCAGCTCGTACGGCAGCGAGTCGGCCTCCAGCAGGCTCGGCCCGTCCATGAGCTGGAAATGCAGGTGCGAGGCGTTGGCGTTGCCGGTGTTCCCGAGCTTGCCGAGCACCTGGCCCTCGGTCACCTTGTCCCCGGGCTTCACCGTGACCGAGCCGGAGATCATGTGTGCGTACATCGCGTACACGCCGCCGCCGAGGTCGAGCACCACGTGGTTGCCGTCCACGTTCTCCACGGTGAGCTTGGAGGCCAGTTCCGGGTTGCTCGCGGGCAGGACCCCCGGCGCGTTGGCGTCCATCCCGTCGAGGACCGAGACCACGGTAGCGTTGGCCACGGCGAGGATCTCGGCACCGTAGTCCACGTAGCTCTCGTTGTGGTTCTTGTCTCCGGCAAAGAACTCGCCCTGGTCGTTGGTGCGCTTCCAGTCGATCGCGAACCGCTGGCTGTTGTTGAGTTTGCCGTTGACCGACATCACTGAGCTGCGGTGCGGGAAGCCCGGTTCGCAACACCCGTTGAGGGCCACCCAGTTCTCGCCCCGCACGGGCGGCGCGATGACCGGCACGGTGCGGGTGGAGAAGGCGACCGGCGTCGTGAGGTAGTCGATGGGCCCCGGCTCCCCGAACGCCGGCGAGGCGGCGCCGGTCCCGTAGAGGTGGTGCAGTACCACCTTCGGTGCCTGGTCGAGGGAGTCGAAGGTGTAGTCGATGAACAGCACCCGGCTCTCCTGCGGCGGGATCTGCGCGGTGTCGACGTACCCCGCGGGCAGGTCGCGCAGGCGGTTGCAGTCGCCGAACACGCAGTCCGGGTCCACGAGCTCCGCGGCGGAGAAGCTGGCGATGACCGTCGTGGGATCCGCGCCGTCCACCACGTCGATCTTGTCCACGCTCGCCGGCACCTTGGTGGCGTTGGTGAGCTGCAGGTCGTAGGCCACGTGGTACTTGCCGTCGGTGCCCTTGAACGGCAGCGGCGGGTTGCCGATGGGAATCATCGTCAGCGCGGTGAACGCGTCCGGGACGGTCACCTCGGCGACGGACCCGGCGGCCGGTGATGCCGTGGTGGTGTTGGCCGCTTCGGTGGCGGCGGGTTCGGTGGCGGCGTCCGACGAGCACCCGGCCGCGACCAGTGCGACTGCGGTGAGGGCGGAGGCGAGAAGGGTGGGTACGCGGCGAGTTGTCACGGTGGAGCTCCGCTTCTTCAGTTGTGAAGAAAAAACTTACCATCTGCGATCTGGGAAAAGTACACCCTCGATGGGCTGCCACAATGGCCCCCGTGAGCATCAGCGAACCCACCCGCCGGACCCGTAGCGACCTGTGCCCGGGCGTCCTGCGGCCGTGGCCGGCCTCCGACGGCGCCCTGGTCCGGCTGCGCGTGCCGGGCGGCCGCGTGTCACCGGCGGCCCTGTCCGCCCTGCACGGGGTCGCCGTGAGATATGGCGACGACGACAACGTGCACGTGACCACGCGCGCGAACCTGCAGCTGCGGGCTCTGCCGATCGGTCCGGACGGGCAGCTGCCCGGCGAGGTGGTGGCGGCGATCGCGGAGACGGGCCTGCTCCCCGCGCCCGGGCACGAGCTGGTGCGCAACGTCCTCGTCTCGCCGCTGACGGGCCTGGGCGAGTCGTTCGGCGGGCAGGCCCGGGGCCGCGCGGACCTGCGGCCGGTGACCACGGCCCTGGACGACAGACTGTTGGCCGATCCCGCGCTCGGCGGCTTGCCGGGCCGGTTCTTGTTCGTCCTGGACGACGGCCGCGGGGACCTACTCGAGCGCTCCTGCGACCTGGGCCTGGTCGCCCTGGATGCCGACACCGCGCAGTTGCGCGTGGGTGACCGCTGGTCCGAGGTGGTGCCACTGGTCGACGCCGCCGAGCGGCTGGTCGAGCTGGCCCGCGAGTTCGTCGACGCCCGCGGCGTCGGGCCGGACGCCCCGTGGCACGTGCGGGAACTGCCAACCCCCCTCTTCGAGGCCCGCCCCGCGGACGGCCGACTGCCGAGCCCGGCCCCGGCGCTGCCGTACGGGCCGGTCGCGGGTTCGGCGGAGCCGATCGAGCACGTCGAGGCGCCGGACGGGATCCTCGACCGCGACCTCATCGCCCGGCTCACCGGCGGCGACGTCGCCGAGCTCATCGTGACCCCGTGGCGCGGGGTGCTGGCCGTCCGCGAGTAGGCTGCGGGCTGTCCCACGGCGAGGAACCCGGTGCAAGTCCGGGGCGGTTCCGCCACTGTGAGGCCCGTCGAGCCGATGGGCCCAGCCAGATACTCACCGGGGATCAGCGCGCTCCCACCGCGTCGCTGCGACTTCTCACACCGGGGCGAGAACCCCGAGGAGGACCCCATGAGTGCTGCCCTGAGGCCGCCGCGTCGCTACGACTACGTCGACGACGGGCCCGCCATCTACGTCGACTCCTTCGCGACCATCCGCCGCGAGACCGACCTGTCCCGCGTTCCGGCGGACGCCGAGAGACTCGCCGTCCGGATGGTGCACGGCACTGGTCAGACCGACCTGACCCGTGACCTGCAGGTACACCCCGGCCTGGTCAGCGCGGCGAGGTCGGCGCTCGACGCCGGCGCGCCGATCCTCTGCGACGCCCACATGGTCGCCTCCGGGATCACCCGGGCTCGGCTCCCCCGCGACAACGACGTGGTGTGCACCCTGTCCGATCCCGGCGTTCGCGACCTGGCCGCGCGGATGGGCACCACCCGATCCGCCGCCGCACTGGCGTTGTGGGGCGACCGCCTCGACGGCGCCGTCGTCGCGATCGGCAACGCCCCCACCGCCCTGTTCCACCTGCTGGAGATGATCCTCGACGGTGCTCCCCGACCCGCCGCGATCGTCGGCTGCCCGGTGGGTTTCATCGGAGCCGCCGAGTCCAAGGCCGCGCTCGCCGCGTTCGCCGACGACCACGGCATCGACATCCCCTTCGTCACCGTGCACGGCCGGCGCGGCGGGTCCGCGATGACCGCCTCTGCTGTCAACGCCCTGGCCCAGGAGGCGGAGTGACCGGCCGTCTGTACGGCGTCGGCGTGGGACCGGGCGATCCCGAGTTGCTCACGCTCAAGGCCGCCCGGCTCATCGGCGCGGCCGACGTCGTGGCTTTTCACGCTGGGCGCGGCAAGGAATCCAACGCGCGTCGCATCGCCGCCGAGCTCATCCCTTCCGGCGCGATCGAGGAGCGACTGGAGTATCCGGTAACCACGGGCGTCACCGACCACCCGGGCGGGTACGCGGGCGCGATCGCGGACTTCTACGAGCGCAGCGCGCAGCGACTGGCCGAGCACCTGGCCGCCGGCCGGGACGTGGTCCTGCTCTCGGAGGGAGACCCGCTGTTCTACGGCTCCTTCATGTACATGCACGACAAGCTCGCCGCTCGATTCGAGACCGAGATCGTGCCCGGCATTCCCGCGTTCGCCGCTGCCACCGCCGCGGCCGCCACTCCCCTGGTCAGACAGACTGACGTCCTCACCGTCCTGCCCGGCACCCTGCCCGAGCCCGAGCTCGCGCGGCGGCTGGCCGACACCGACGGCGCGATCATCATGAAACTCGGCCGGAACTTCCCGGCCGTGCGCCGGGCGCTCGAGGCGGCCGGTCGGCTCGAGGGCGCGGTCTATGTGGAGCGCGCGTCGACCGACGCGGAGGCACATCACCCGGTCAGCGAGGTCGACCCGGACTCCGTGCCGTACTTCTCGCTCATCGTCGTCCCCGGCGACTCTCAGCACTCCGACCCCACCGGCCGCCGGCCCGCGCAGCTCGCTGCACCCGGGGAGCCCTCCCCGGGGCGTACCGCCGGCTCGGCCGAGGAGCAGTCCTCTGCATCGCGCGGCGTGGTGCACGTCGTCGGCCTGGGCCCGGGCCCGGCAGAGTGGCTGACCCCGGAGGCCTCGCGGATCCTGTCCGAGGTCGACCACGTGGTGGGGTACGCCCCGTACGTCGACCGCGTCCCGCAGCGGGCGGGCTTGCGCAGACACTGCTCCGGCAACACCGTCGAGGTCGACCGGGCGGCACTCGCCCTGGAGTTGGCCGGCGCGGGCGAGCAAGTGGCCGTGGTCTCCGGCGGCGACGCGGGCGTGTTCGGCATGGCCTCGGCGGTCTTCGAAGCCGCGGAGGATCCGCGCTTCACCGGCATCGACGTCCACGTCGCTCCCGGGGTCTCCGCTGTACAGGCGGTGGCCGCGCGGGCGGGCGCTCCCATCGGTGCGGACTTTGCCGTGGTGAGCCTGTCGGACCGGCTCAAGCCGTGGGACGTGATCGACCAGCGGCTGGACGCGATCGCCGCCGCGGATCTGATCCTGGCGGTCTACAACCCCGCCTCCCGCTCGCGCACCCACCAGGTCTCCGACGCCCGCGAGGTGATCCTGCGTCACCGTTGCCCGACCACGCCCGTCGTGGTGGGCCGTGACGTGGGCCGAGCCGAGGAATCGTTGACCGTCACCACCCTCGGCGAACTCCACTGTGGGTCGATCGACATGAAGTGCCTGCTCATCGTGGGCGCTTCCGGGACGCGGATCACGGACTCCGGCCGGGTGTGGAGCCCCCGGTTCGTGCGGGCATGAGCACCGGTCCCGGCCCCGGCGACGATCGCGCGGTCGATGTCGAGGCATTGTGGCGCGTTCTGGCGACGCGCGCCGGGACCATCGGCACTTCCACCGCACCCCGGTTCCGCGCGAAACCATCGAGCGGCTCCTAGGGTCTTCGCCGTGGCGCCGAGCGTCGGGCTGAGCCAACCATGGCACGTCACGAGCTTCGTCGATCCCGACCACTTCTCCGGGAGCGTTCCGCTGCCGGAGGACGCCCGTCCCCTGGCATACCACTGTTTGGGGACCCCGCTCTGGAGCTCGAGGAGCCGCTGCTGCAGACCGTCGACTGGGTCTAGTGGCCGGCGGGAATTGACGGCCCGGCGGAGACCCACGACCAGCATTGCTGTTGAGATGCACCCGGCATACGGGTCAGCCGTCAGCCCTCTACGGATGGAAGTACGAGGCTCCGTTGAGGTCGAGTACGGCGCCCGAGGACCAGACCGCCTCGGGGGAGGCAAGGTAGAGCACGGCGTGTGCCACCTCTTCCGGGGTGGCAACGCGACCGAAGGGGCTCTGTGCGCGCAGCCCATCGCCGTCCGGGCCAGCCAGTGTTGTCGCCTGGCGTTCGGTGGCTACGACGCCCGGCGCCACCGACGAGACCGAGATTCCGTACGGGGCAAGCGTCGCGGCGATTGACTGCCCGAACGCGTGGAGTGCGGCTTTGCTGGCCGCATAGGCCGGGTGCTCGGGCTCGCCCTTGAACGCGCCGCGCGACCCGATGTTCACCACGGCGCCAGAACCGGCGCCTTCACGGAGCTGCTGCGCGAACGCCCAGGTGACGTGGGCGGCTCCCAGGAGATTGACCGACAGCATCTGCTCCCAACGATCCGTCCAGTCCTCGAACGTTGCGTCTGCGATCGGATGAGCGTTGAACGGGCTCGGAGCGATACCTGCGTTGTTGATCAGCACGTCCACCCCTCCCAGCTCGCTCAGAACCTTCTGCACGAGGGCTCGGCACTGGTGCGGGTCACTGATGTCGGCGTTCACCATGACGTGCCCCTCGCCATCAAGGGACTCGAGCGTACGTCGAGCTTCCTCGGGACGCGATGCGTAGTGAACAGCCACGATATCCCCGAGCCGGGCAAACGCCTGTGCCACGGCACGGCCAATACCCTGGGTGGCGCCGGTGACCAGCACCCGCCGTCCGGACGCGGGCACGGTCATGTCCGCTGCCCACAGTCGGTGCGCTGCGACTCGATTGCAGACCCTGCGCCACCGGAGATCAGCCGGTGCTGCTGGACGCAGGAGCTCAAGCGGACGCAGGCGGTAAGGCCAAGGGTCCCGATGAGCCGTTCATCATTGTCGCGAGGCGTCATGCCTGTTGAGATTACGCGTGCGCCCTCGAGACGGGCGGCTGTATTTGCGTCCCGCGCCACGGGCAGCCCATCAGGCCTTATCCACTTCGTAAAAACGGACATGCGGTGGGGATCTCCGGACCAGGTTCGGCGACCAATCCCGTCGCCTCACTATTACGGGCATGCGCGACAGCGGCCGACTTGAACCCAAGTAGCCAGAGCCCGCAAGAACCATCGCTGTAGGGACGTTCTTCTCTACTTCATCAAGGTCGCCGAACTTGGAGCCCGCCAAGCCTCACCGTAGCCACTGTCACCTGCGATGTGGCGCTGGAGTATGTCGTCGGGCCCGATCCATCTCAGGTGATTGGAACAATGGCCGAGAAGCGTCACTCCGTAATTTCCGCAGCTCACACCCCCGCGCGATGTGCCGATAATGTTGGGTTATGTGAAATTCCCTGGTCAGCGCTCGGGCGCTGGCCGCGTTCAATCCCCTCCGAGCGTATCGGCGACACTCCGCCGCTTCGACTCTCGCTCCGGGCTCGACGCGTACAGCCACGACTCCGCCTCCCCCGGCCGCTCGAGCGCGCGGCCGACCAGGATCACCGCGGCCTGGCGCAGGCCGGCGGACTCGACCGCGTCCGCGATGTCGGCGAGCGTGCCGCGCAGCTCCACGCGGTGCGGGCGGCTCGCGCTGGCCACCACCGCCACCGGGCAGTCGGCACCGTGCGTGGGCACCAGACGCTCGGCCAGCTCACGGATCCGAGTGATCGCCAGGTGCAACACAAGCGTCGCGCCGGTGGCGGCGAAATTCTCCAACGACTCAGTCGACGGCATCGCCGTCGACCGCGCCTGAACGCGGGTGAGCACCACCGACTGCACAACCTCGGGAACCGTGAGCTCCACACCCAGCTCGGCGGCGGCCGCGGCATAGGCCGGAACACCAGGAACCACGTCCCACGGCACGCTGGCCGCGTCGAGGCGGCGAGTCTGCTCGGCGAGAGCCGAGTACAGCGACGGGTCACCCGAACACAGCCGGACCACCTCGAGCCCATCGGCGTGAGCGGCGACGATCTCGCCGATGATCCCGTCCAGGTCCAGATGCTGGGTGTCCACCAGCCGGGCCTCGGGTCGGCAGTGGTCGAGCACACCGTCGTCGAGATACGTCCCCGCGTACAGGCAGACGTCGGCGGCGGCAAGCGCCGCAGCCGCGCGCAGCGTCAGCAGGTCGGCGGCGCCGGGGCCGGCTCCCACGAAGTGAACGGTCACGAGCTCTCCCCTGTTTCCGAAGTATCAGCCGCAGCGACGAAGGGCTTCACGGCCGCCCACTGCACCACCGCACGGGCGGGGGCCCAGCCGGTGAACCGGCCGATCGAGTCCGCGTGCTCGACCTGGATCCTTGTCAGCTCCCCGCCGAATACGGCGCGGGTGTCGATGAGCGCGCGTTCGGTCTCCAGCGTCACCGCGTGCGCGACCAGCCGGCCGCCCGGGCGAAGTGCGTCCCAGCACTGTCGCAGCAGGCCAGGGGCAGTACCGCCCCCACCGATGAACACCGCGTCCGGCCGCGGCAGACCGTCCAGAGCCTTGGGCGCCCGTCCGTGGACGACCTCCAACGAGGGCACCCCGAGGGCGGCCGCGTTGCGCCTGATCCGGGCCGCCCGCTCGGAGTTCGCCTCCACCGCGGTCGCCCGACACGACGGGTGCGCGCGCATCCACTCGATGCCCACCGACCCGGCGCCAGCACCCACGTCCCACAAGTGCTCACCGGGGGCCGGCGCGAGCCGGGAGAGGGCAGAGGCTCGCAGGTCGCGGCGGGTGAGCTGGCCGTCGTTCTGGAAGGCGTCGTCGGGCAATCCCGGCGCCAGCCCGAGCGGCCGGGCGGACGCGTCGGCCACGCACTCGATGGCCAACACGTGTAGGGCGGGGGCCTCGTGATCGACAGCCCAGTCGCGCGCCGGGCAGCTGAAGCGCGCTTCCGACGGGCCCCCGAGATCGGACAGAACGGTCATCGCGCTCCCCCCGAAGCCGGCGCCGTCAAGTAGCGCTGCGACCTCTCCCGGCGTGTGCCGGTCCGCCGAGAGCACCAGCAGACGTCGCCCCGGTGCCAGTTCACGACCGAGCGCGCGGTGGTCGCGCAGCACCGCCACGGACTCGGCCGGCCACCGCATCCGGGCGCGGGCCAGAGCGACCGAGGACACCGCCGGGAGCACCTCGACCGCGTCCGCGCCGAGCAGGTCGATCAGGGTGGTGCCGATCCCGGCGACCAGCGGATCGCCCGAGGCCAGGGCTACGGTCGATCGCCCGCGGAACTGCGCGAGCAGCTCCGGCAACCCATCCCGCAGCGGCCGCGGCCACGGCACTCGTTCGGCCGTCACATCGCCCGGAACCATCGCCAGATGACGCTCCCCGCCGAGCACCACATCGGCGCGCAGGACGGCGCGACGGCGGGCCTCGTCGAGCCCCGCCCACCCGTCGCCGCCGATGCCGACGACCACCACCCGTGCGTTCATGACGCGGAACCCTACCGCGACACCTGAGGCGCCCCGGGACAGGCCGTTGGGCTAGCCTCGGGACCACACAACCGAACAGACCCCACAGCACGAGGTGCCCCACGACCCGCCCCAGGCGGGGCGGAGGGGAGAATCAGGGAAGCCGGTGAGAATCCGGCACAGGGCCCGCTACGGTAACCCGGCCTCTCAGACGATCGCGCCCCGCGCGCACGTCCGAGATGAGCCGGGAAGTCCGGAGACCGGCCTCGCGCTGACCAGCCTGGCAGACGAGAGCGGGAGCCCCCATGCCACTGCACTACCCCTTCAGCGCTGTCGTCGGTTCCGACGACATGACGCTGGCCCTCACCCTGACCGCGGTGTCCCCGGCGGTCGGCGGCGTGTTGATCCGCGGTGAGAAGGGCACGGCCAAGTCCACGATGGTCCGCGCCCTCACCGGGATCCTGCCGGAGGTCGAGGTCGTCACCGGCGACCGCTTCTCCTCCGCACCCGACGACCGCGGCTCCGAGACCCCGGACGGACGTATCCCCCACGACGCGCCCACCGAGCGGCGGCCGGTCCGCCTGGTCGAGCTGCCCATCGGGGTGTCCGAGGACCGCATCACCGGATCACTACACCTGGAGAGTGCGCTCGCCGATGGCGTGACGGTGTTCCAACCGGGCCTGCTCGCCCGCGCGCACCGCGGACTCCTCTACGTGGACGAGGTCAACCTGCTCCACGACCACGTGGTGGACCTGCTGCTCGACGCCGCCGCGATGGGCCGGGTGACCGTGGAGCGCGACGGCATCTCGGTGGAGCACGCCGCGCGCTTCGTGCTGATCGGCACCATGAACCCCGAGGAGGGTGAGCTCCGGCCCCAGTTGCTGGACCGCTTCGGCCTCACCGTGGAGGTGGCCGCGCCCCGGGACCCGGAGCTGCGCGCCGAGGTGGTGCGCCGCCGGATCGTGTTCGAGGCCGACCCGGCGGGATTCGTCGCCGACCACGCCGCCGACGAGGCCGCCGTGCGCGAACGGATCGCCGCCGCGCGGCGCGTGCTCGACCGGGTGACGCTGACCCCCTGGGCGCTGTCCACCATCGCCCGGGTGTGCGCGGGCTTCGACGTGGACGGCATGCGCGCCGACATCGTCACCGCCCGCACCGCCGCCGCCCACGCCGCATGGCAGGGCCGGACCCGGATCACCCGCGAGGACATCCGCGTCGCCGCGCGCATGGCACTGCCCCACCGCCGCCGTCGTGCCCCGTTCGATGCGCCGGGCCTCGACGAGGTCCTGTTGGAGCGGCTCCTGGGCGACGACGACGAGCCCGATCCCGACCCTCGAGACGAGACCGCGCCGGCCGACGACGCCGAACAGTCGGAGTCCGCAGACGAGTCCGCGTCGGCAGACACCTCGGATGCAGAGTCGACCCCGGCGCGGGCGTCGGCCGAGGACGCCGGGCACGAGCACGCACCCGAGCAGACCGAGCAGACCGAGGACAGCCCCGGAGCTGGCGACGACTCCGGCACCGCGGGCACCGACCAGGCGGACGGCCAATCGGACGACGACGCCGACGGCCGAGCCGACGAGCAGCCCGGCGGACACGCCGCGGAGGACACCCCCGGCGACGCCTCGCGGTCCGACGCTCCCGGGCCCACCCCGCCCGAGCCAGGCACGGTCACCGCGGCCGCAGCGCCGTACCGCACCCGCCTGCTCGCCGTCGCCGGCACCGGCCAGGGCGCTGCCGGCCGCCGATCGAGGGCCCTCACCACCAGCGGCCGCCGCATCGGCGCGGGCGCGTTCACCGGGTCCGACCTGCACCTGCCCGCCACGATCCGGTCCGCCGCGCCGCAGCAATCCGCCCGGGGTCGCGGAGCCGGTCCAGACGGCGGCCGACTCCGGCTGGCTGCCGAGGACCTGCGCTCGTCCGTCCGCGAGGGCCGCGAGTCCAACCTGGTTCTGTTCTGCGTGGACGCCTCCGGCTCCATGGCCGCTCGCACCCGGATGGAGCAGGTCAAGACCGCGATCCTCTCCCTGCTTCTGGACGCCTACCGCCGCCGCGACAAGGTGGGACTGGTGACCTTCCGCGGGTCCGCGGCCCACGTGGCCCTGCCGCCCACGTCGTCGGTCGACATCGCGGCCACCCGCCTCGCGGAACTCCCGGCGGGCGGCCGGACCCCACTGGCGGAGGGACTGCTCACCGCCGCCGAAGTCCTGCGCATCGAAGGCGTCCGCGATCCGCGGCGGCGGGCCCTCCTCGTCGTCGTCACCGACGGCCGCGCCACCCACGGCCCGGACGCCCTCGCCAGGTCCCGCACCGCGGCGACCGGGCTGGCCTCCCTCGGCGTGGCGTCGGTGGTGGTGGACTGCGAGACCGGCCGCTTCCGGATGGGCCTGGCCTCCGAGCTCGCCGGGCACCTGGGCGCTGAGCACGTGCCGTTGGGCGAGGTCACCGCCGAGGGACTCACCGACGCGGTCGGCGTTCACACAGCCCGCGCGCGCACCGCCCGCCCGCACGCCGCCGGCCCCCGGAACGAGGTGGCCTGATGCCCAAGGGACAGCCGGAGATCGTGCCCGACGACGGGCTCAGCACCCGGCAACGCCGCAACCGGCCGCTGGTCATGGTCCACACCGGGCCCGGCAAGGGGAAGTCCACCGCCGCGTTCGGCCTGGCGATGCGCGCCTGGAACCAGGGCTGGGACATCGGGGTGTTCCAGTTCGTCAAGTCCGCCAAGTGGCGCATCGGCGAGCAGACCGTCATGGAACGCCTCGCCCGCCTGCACGACGAGACCGGCGAGGGCGGGCCGGTCGAGTGGCACAAGATGGGCTCGGGGTGGTCGTGGTCGCGCAAGGACGGCACCGAGGACGACCACGCCGCCGACGCCGCCGAAGGCTGGGCCGAGATCAAGCGCCGACTGGCCGACGAGCGGCACGACCTCTATCTGCTCGACGAGTTCACCTATCCCATGAAGTGGGGCTGGGTGGACGTCGACGACGTGGTCGCCACCCTCGCCAGCCGCCCCGGACGGCAGCACGTGGTGATCACCGGCCGGGACGCCGACCCCCGGCTGCTCGAGGTCGCCGACCTGGTCACCGAGATGACCAAGGTCAAGCACCCGATGGACGCCGGGCAGAAGGGTCAGCGGGGCATCGAATGGTGACCGCGCTGCCGCGGATCGTCGTGGCCGCGCCGGCGTCGGGGCACGGCAAGACCACCGTCGCGACCGGCCTCATGGCCGCGCTGCGCCGCACCGGGCTGGAGGTGTCCGGCCACAAGGTGGGCCCCGACTACATCGACCCCGGCTATCACGCCCTGGCCACTGGGCGTCCGGGCCGCAACCTCGACCCGCACCTGGTGGGTGAGGAGCGGATCGTGCCGCTGCTTCTGCACGGTGCCGGCGCGGGTGGGGGCGCGGGCGGGGCCGGGATCGATGCGGGGCGGCCCGCCGACGTCGCGGTGATCGAGGGCGTCATGGGCCTGTACGACGGGCACATCGGCGGCGACGGGTTCGCCTCCACCGCTCACGTCGCCGCGCTCACCGGGACCCCCGTCGTGCTGGTCGTGGACATCTCCCACGCCTCGCGCAGCATCGCCGCGGTGGTGCTGGGGATGGCCTCCTTCGACCCGGCTGTGCGGATCGCCGGGGTGGTGCTCAACAAGGCCGGCTCGGTCCGCCACTCCGACGAGGTCCGACGCGCGCTGGCGCCCCTCGGCATCCCGGTGCTGGGTGTCCTCCAGCGCGACGACGACGTCACCGCCCCCTCCCGCCATCTCGGCCTGGTCCCCGCCGCCGAACGCCCGGAGGCCGCGCGCTCGCTCGACCACCTGGCCGGGAAGGTGGCGGCGTCGATCGACCTCGAGGCGGTCATGCGCATCGCGCGTGAGGCGCCGCCGCTGGCGGGCGAGGGTTGGTCGGCGCGCGTGGCGTTGGGTGGTGACCGAGCCCACGAGGTCGACGACGACGAGGGCCGCCCGCTCATCGCCGTGGCCGGTGGCCGGGCCTTCACGTTCCGCTATGCCGAGACGGTCGAGTTGCTCGAGGCGACCGGCTGCTCGGTCGTGCCGTTCGACCCGCTGTCCGACGAGGCACTGCCCGACACCGCCGCGGGGATCTACCTCGGGGGCGGGTTCCCCGAGGTGCACGCCGCGGACCTCGCCGCCAACGCGCCGATGCTGGGGGCGCTGCGCGCGGCGACGACGGCCGGGACGCCGACCGTCGCCGAGTGCGCGGGCCTGCTCTACCTCTGTCGCACCCTCGACGGTGTCCCCATGGTCGGTGCCGTTGACGCCGACGCGGCCATGGCCCCGCGGCTCACGCTGGCCTACCGCCGCTCGACCGCGGTCGCCGACAGTGTCCTTGCGACCGCCGGCACCGAGGTCACCGGCCACGAGTTCCACCGCACGGCCGTCAACCCGCCCGCCGGCGCGGCGGGCGCGGCGGGCTCTCACGCGGGCGTGCCCAGCACGGACGGGCCGGGCGCGGCTCCCGCCTGGACCAGCAGCGCCGGACCAGAGGGGTTCGTTAGCGGGTCGGTCCACGCGTCGTACCTGCACACGCACTGGGCCGGGCATCCGGCGCTCGCGGCCCGGTTCGCGGCGCAGGCTCGGCAGTTCGCCCGGTTAGCGGACCGCGGAATGGGCACGGCCGCCGAGTTGGTCTGACTTCGCGACGACGAGCGCGCTATCCGACGACACCAGCCGCTCAGACCGCGCTCACCGATACACATCCCGTCTGTGCTCGACCCAGAGAACGAAGACCTCTCTGGCGTCGTCGTCGATCCGATACAGGATGCGATAGGTCCCGCGACGTGCGGAGTACACCCCGGTCAGCTCCCTCCGCAGTTCAATTCCCACTCGCCGTGGGTTCGCGATCAGTGGCCCGGTGAGGAATTCGACAACCGCCGCGGCGATATTCTCCGGAAGGCCCCGCTGGATCGCCCGAGCCGCGGGTGGGGCGACGACGAGCTCGTAGCCCTCCACCGCGCGGCCTACTGGCGGAGGGCCCGGACGGCATCGACGCCGCGCACGACATCTCCGCGCGCCCTCGCCGCATCGGCCTCCCGGATATCCGCCAACGCTGACGGGTCGGAGAGGACATCAAGCGTCTCCTCGAGAGCGGCGAGATCGTCCGGGCTCATGACCACGGCCACCGGGCGTCCGTTCTTGGTCACGGTGACGCGCTCGTGGTGCTTGGAGACACGGTCGACCACGTCGCTGAAATTGGCCCGGACATCACGGAGCGGCTCGGTAGACATGTACACAATTGTGCCACGCTTTGCGCGTGGGCGACATCCTCAATCCAGGCTGCGGGCCCACTCCGCAGCGGCAGTCGCGCCGTCCACTACCTGCACGCCCGGCGCGGGTCCGGGCCGCCGCACCACCACGACCGGAACGCCGAGCTCGCCGGCCACCGCCATCTTCGACCACGTGTGACCGCCGCCCGAGTCCTTGGTGACCAGCACGTCCACGCCGTGGTCGGCGAAGAGTTCGCGCTCACCCTCCACCGAGTAGGGGCCGCGGTTCGGCAGCAGTCGCCACGACGCGGGCAGCTCCACCTCGGGCGGGTCCACCACCCTGACCAGCGCGTGGTGCTCGGCGAGGGGGCCGACGAACCTGTCCAGTGACTGCCGGCCGATCGTGAGGAACGGCCGCCGGCCCAGGCGGGACGCGGTAGCGGCGGCCTCGTCGTGGTCGTCGACCCAGTGCCAGCCGCCTGAACCGGGGGCGGCGGCCCACCCCGGTCGCTCGAGGCGCAGCAGCGGGACCTCTGCGGCCGCGCAGGCGGCAGCGGCATTGGCCGAGATGCCGGCGGCAAAGGGGTGGGTGGCGTCCACGACCGCGGTCACGCCGGCCTCCGTGAGGTGCCGCCGGAGCCCGTCGATGCCGCCGAACCCACCGACGCGCACCTCCCCCACCGGCAACCGCGGCCGCGCGACCCGGCCCGCCAGCGACGAGCAGAACCGCAGGCCGTGCTCCTGCAGCAAGACGGCGAGGTCGCGGGCCTCGGCGGTCCCGCCCAGGATCAGCACGCTCACCGGTCCGCCCCCGGCGGCAGCAGCGGCAGTTCCGGAGCACCCGAGCGGGCCAGCTCGAGAAGCGCGTCCAGGTCGAGGTGCTCCTCGGCGAGATCCGCCAGTAGGTCGAGCCGCGCCTCGCGGGCCTGCGTGAAGCTCACTGATGACGCCGGGCGCTCACGCCCCGCGCCGCCGGAGCCGCCGACGACCTCGGCCAGCAGCGCCGACCGAAAGCCGTCCGATTCGAGGGTTCCGTGCCACATGGTGCCGAACACGCGGCCCCGCCGGGCTCCGCCGGGGAACTCCTCGTCGTCGTCGACCCGCTCGCGCCCGCCGCCGACGCTCACCCTCCCGTGGTGGATCTCGTACCCGCCCACGTCCTGGCCCAGCGCGCGTCCGGTGGGCAGCCGCAGCACCTTCTCCGCGCCGAAGCGCGTGGTGATGGGGAGCAGTTCGAGGCCGGTCACGCGCGTGCCGGGCTCGCCCTCGATGCCGTCCGGGTCGGAAATCTCCCCGCCGAGCATCTGGAAGCCGCCGCAGATCCCCAGCACCGCGCCGCCGCGCTCGACGTGCGAGGTGAGCGCACGGTCGAGGCCCCGGGCACGGAGCCAGGCGAGGTCGTCGAGGGTGGCGCGGGTCCCGGGGACGACGACGAGGTCCGCCCCCGCGAGGTCGCGGGGCTCCGTGACGTACTCCAGCTCCACGTCCGCCTCCAGGCCGAGGGCGTCGACGTCGGTGAAGTTGCTGATGCGCGGCAGACGGATCACGGCCACGCGCAGGGTGGCGGTGGCGTGAGCGGCGCGGGGACCCACCGCGAGGGCGTCCTCCGAGTCCAGCCACAGGTCGGGATTCCAGGGCAGCACCCCGTGGACCGGGCGGCCGGTGAGGTCCTCGAGCTGGCGCAACCCGGGCGCCAGGAGCGTGGGGTCGCCGCGGAACTTGTTGATGACGAACCCGGCGACCAGCCGCTGATCGGCGGGCTCGAGCAGCGCGACCGTGCCGTAGAGGGCGGCGAAAACGCCTCCGCGGTCGATGTCCCCCACCACGACGACGGGCATGTCCGCGTGACGGGCCAGCCCCATGTTGACGTAGTCGCTCGAGCGCAGGTTGATCTCGGTGGGGCTGCCGGCTCCCTCGCAGATGACGAGCTCGTGGCGGGAGGCGAGGTCGGAGTAGGCGGCGAACGCGGCGTCGGCCAGGTGGGCCCGTCCGTCGACGAAGTCGCGGGAGGACACCGACCCGGCCGGCTGTCCCATCACCACCACGTGGCTACGCCGGTCTCCGCCGGGCTTGAGGAGCACCGGGTTCATCGCGGGCTCCGGGGCCACGCCCGCGGCCAGGGCCTGGATCCATTGCGCGCGCCCGATCTCGGCGGTGCCGTCCGGGCCTGTGCTGTGCGGACCTGTGCGGCGAGGAGCGGCGACCACCATCGAGTTGTTGGACATGTTCTGGGCCTTGAACGGGGCCACGTCGATGCCGCGGCGGGCGAACGCCCGGCACAGTGCGGTGGTCACGACGCTCTTACCCGAATCCGAGGTCGTACCGGCGACGAGCAGGGAGGCGACCATGAGATCGATCGTAGTCGGGCGCTCCGGGCCCGCCTGACCGGGCCGACCCGCGTCCGAGGTGGGGTCGCGGCGTGGTTGTGGGGCCAGCTGTGGTGATGAGTCGAGCGATGGTGGGGCCAGCGGGGCTCGAACCCGCGACCAGCGGATTATGAGTCCGCGGCTCTAACCAACTGAGCTATAGCCCCCCGCACGCGCCGGGTACGTCACCGGCACGCGCGGCGCAATCGTAGCAAGGCGTCAGGAGCCGCCGGCGGGCCACCAGACCGCGCGGACGTCGGCCAGTCCGTCCTCGACGACAGCGGGAGGGTCATCCCACACCTGCACGCGCCTCCCGGGGGCCTCGTAGGGCGGGGACCCCGGGTCTCCGGAGCGGACGAAGTCGACCCACGACCGGTGCATCGCGTCGACGAGCTCCGGCGACGCATCCGCTCCGAGGTAGGCCCGCACATTCGCGGCTTCCGGGACCGCCCAGAAGAACGGCAGGTCCGCGCAGTGGACGGCGCCGCGGCCCTCGGACCAGCGGAAGTCGTACACCCAGGTGGGCGCGCCGGCGGCCACCCGGGTCTCGGCCGCCCGCACGACGGTCGAGTGGATGGTCGCGGCGTCGACCACCGCCCCCACCGCCCGCCGCAGCGACTTGCCCGCCGACTGCCTGGCCAGCGCGCGCAGTCCGGTGGTGGGCAGCTCCTGGGACCGCAGGATCATCGCGGCACCCGGCACCAGCGCCGGCCCGGGGAGGGCCCGGACGACCCCCTCGAACTCCGTGGCCGTGGAGCCGATGAGCAGGGGCAGGGCGAGCCCGGGACCGCTCCCGATGCCCTCCAGGGGCGGGACCGGGACCGTGTCGTCGCCGACCGTCGGGCGGAACGGCATGAGGAAGGGATTGTCCTTGCGCAGGCGCCGGTGGAACTCGTCGACGGCGCCCCGGCCGCCGGCTGCCAGCTCCGCGGCGGTCGTGCCCTTGGGGGCCTGCGCGGCAGGCGATCGCAGGACCGCCGGCGACGAGGCGATCCCCCGGTGGAACAGGCCGGCCGCCAACGGCGAGGCGAGCAGGCAGAGCACCGCCCCGCCGCCCGCCGACTGACCCGACACCGTGACCTGCCCGGGGTCACCGCCGAACGCCGCGATCTCGTCGCGGACCCACTCCAGGGCCATGATCCAGTCCCGCACCCCGCGGTTGTCCGGGGCGTCGGGGAACGCGGTGAACCCCTCGACGCCCAGGCGGTAGCCCACCGAGACCACGACGATCCCGGCGCGCGCGAAGGCGGTCCCGTCGAACCAGGGCTGGTGCGATGACCCGGACTCCCAGCCGCCGCCGTGGATCCACACCAGCACCGGGTGGCCCGCGCCCTCGGTGGGGGCCCACACGTCGACGTGCAGGATGTCCGTGCCGGCGACGATCGGCTCGGGGATCGCCGGGTCGGGGTCGAAGCGCAGCCGCTGCGCTGTGGCGGCCGGCCGGGTCGCGTCACGGACGCCCGGCCACGGTTCGCGGCGGACCGGGGCGGCGAACCGCAGGTCGCCGACGGGGTCCTCGGCGTACGGAATGCCGTAGTAGCGGACCACATCCCCCAGATCGGTGCCCTTGACGCGGCCGGTGGACAGCGCGATCTCGACGTCGGTCATGGCGGCCAGATTAGCCAGGACAGCTGAGATCCCCCGGCGATCCCTGCTACCAAGAGGAGATGACAAGTGATAGGGACCTGATCATCGAGCGTCTGGCCGACGTGGCCTCCGCGTTGGACTCACGTGACTGGGACGGGCTGGGCGAGCTGTTCACCGAGTCCGCCACCGGGTACGGCGCGACCGGTCGGCAGGCGATCATCGAGAGGGTCAGGGAGCACCTCGGGGGCTGCGGACCGTCCCAGCACCTGTTGGGCAACCATCGGGTCCAGCTCGCCTTCCACGGAGACGAGGACCGGGCACGAAGCCTCACGTACGCGCGTGTCCTCCACCTCGGTGCCGGGGACCAGTCCGATCTGTCCTACGAGTGCTTCGGCGAGTATTCGGATCTGTGGACCCGGACGCCGGAGGGCTGGCGGATCGACTCGAGGAGGTTCCACATCAGCTTCGACCGAGGCGATTTCCGGACACTCCAACCCGGCTGACCTCCGGACGCCTCCCATGGGAGGCGTCCACGATCTAGGAGGCAACACCATGACCGCCACCTACACGTTTGACGTCTTCGCCAGCCTCGACGGCTTCGGGTCGTACAACGACAACGGTGATTGGGGCGGCTACTGACGATTCCGGCGTGTTCGACCCCTGGGTCACCCAGATGACCACGCTGCTGACCACGGTGGTGTCAACGACGCTGGATGGTCCCCTCGACTGGCCGGACGCGGCCATCGTCAGCGGAGACGCCGTCGAGGTGGTCGCTCGCTTGAAGCAGCAATCCGACGTGTCGTTGCGCTCGCACGGCAGCTTGTCGATGAACCGGGCGCTGATGGCCGCCGGTCTGGTCGATCGGGTGCAGGCGACAGTGTTTCCCTGGCGCAGTGGGTGGGTACCAGGTTGGGATGAGTGATCGAAGATGATCGAACACTTGTGCTAGTGAGCCGGTGCGGGTATTGTCGAATATAGGTTCGATGTCGGTGGCGGAGGG
>NZ_LSSV01000026.1:0-83918 GCF_001658045.1 Dietzia sp. 111N12-1
CGAACTAACGGAGATGCCCACTAGCGGCGCCGCCCATCGGGGTGCGTCACACGCAGCATCCAGGCCGATCGAGTCGAGCGTCACACAGGAGACCCTTACCTGCGGTGATTCCGCGTTGACCTGAGATGATCGCCTGCATGGACATCGCCTTCAGTATCGTTCTGATCCTGCACTTCATCGGTCTCGCCGGCATCATCGGCGGCTGGCTGGCCACCATCAAGGCCCCGTACATGGCGAAGGGCATCCTGCACGGTGCCATCCTCCAGGTGGTCACCGGCCTCCTGCTCGTGGGACTGCGCGAGATGCAGGATGCCGATGTCAACCACATGAAGATCGGCATCAAGCTGCTGGTCGCCGTTGTGATCCTCGTCGTCGCGATCATCGGCGTCCGCAAGGAGGCCAAGGCCCAGGGCAGCACCGCGACCCTGACCCACGTCGCCGGCGTGCTCGGCATCGTCAACGTCGCGATCGCGGTCCTCGTCTGACGCGTCTCCCCGTATGCGGACAGCGCCCCCCGATCTCGAGTCGGGGGGCGCTTCTCGTCCGGGCCGGCCACACTGGGATGAAGACCGCAACATGGAGTTGGAGGGCGAGTAGATGGACGACGCGGCCCGCGATGTCCCCGATGCACCAGTGGTCGTGCCGGAGCTCGAGGACAAGGCGGATGTGCTGGCGGATGTGGCCGGTGCGATCGAGAACGTTGGGCTCGACGAAGGCAGTCGGATACTCGGCCTCCGCTACCCGTTCGTTCCCGTGGAGAAGACGTCCCGGAGTTACACGGAGCGCAGGTCGTTGCGCCTCTTCTACCGCGACGGGTTCGTCGACCGCTACAGCGGGACGCGTCTAATCAACCCCGGAGCCCTACGGCTGCTTTCGGTACTGCTTCCGGAGGACTTCCCCGCGGATCCGAACTGGGCGATGTCGAGATCGCACTTCGCGTTCTGGGAGCTTTTCCCGACCATCGACCACCTGCACCCGGTGTCCCGTGGGGGAGAGGACACGGAGGCGAACTGGGTGACGACATCCATGCTGCGCAACTCCGCCAAGGCGCACTGGACGCTCACCGAACTGGGGTGGAGACTCCATTCCTCGGGCGATCACGCGCAGTGGGACGGGTTGACCGACTGGTTCGTGCGGTACCTCCGGGCGAATCCCGCGCCTATCGCGGTCCCGTACATCGGCCGGTGGTTCCGGGCGTCGGTAGAGATCCAAGCGGAATTCTCCTGAATCACTCCATCACCGTCACTCCATCACCGCCGCGAGGTAGGCGCGGACCAGGCGGGCGCCCACGCCGGCGGGCAGCCGCTCGATCGCCGCGAGGAGCGGCGCCATCCCCGCATCGCCGCCACGGCCTGCCTCGCCCTCGTCCTCGCCGGCGGAGAGAACGCCGCCCACGAGCGCGTGGACCTCGTCCTCCGGCAGGGCGAGCAGGTCGGCGGGGGAGAGGGCGCCGGTCTCCAGCGCGTCGAGCACGTCGCCGAACCCCGTCGGAGGAACTGGATCAGGCTGCCCGCGGACCTCGTCGGCGGCCTCACGCGCCACGCGGAGGATCTCCTCGACGAGCCGTTCGGTCACCGGGGTGATAGTGAGATGAGACGACGACGACAAGGTCCCCCTCTTCTGGCGGTAGGCGGGTTGCGCCTGGACGGCGATGCCCCTCCGGGCGCAGGCATCCGCCCAGAGGTGCGGGTGAACGCGCCGGCCGTCTCCGGCGGACTCGTCGGCGACGACCGCGAGCAGTGGGCCGGGGTCGCGGTCGAGAACTCGTAGCCCCTCGATGCCGGACAACCCGTCGACCAACCGGTCGGTCGCCCGGGCGGTCCGGGCGACCAGTTCACGCTGCCCGCCGTCGCCGAGCGCCTCGAGCACCGTCCACGCCGCCGCGGCGGGTTCGAGCGGTTTGGATCCGGCGAGCGTCGGGTTGACCACCGGGTAGCCGGGCCAGTCGACAGTGGCGAACCATGCCGCCCGGTGGCGTTCGCGGCCCCGGCTGAGCAGCACCGACGTGCCCTTGGGTGCGAAACCGTACTTGTGTACGTCCGCCGAGATGCTGGTGACCCGCGCGACACGGAGGTCCCAGAGCGGCATCGGGTTCGGCTCGGTGGCGTCCGGACCGGTGGCGTCCGGACCGGTAGCGTCCGGACCGGGCCAGAACGGCAGCACCAGGCCGCCGAGGCAGGCGTCGACGTGCAGCCCGATGCGCGGATCGTGCTCGGCCTCGAGACCGGCGGCCACCTCGGCCACGGGGTCGATCACGCCGTTCGGGTAGGCGGGCGCCGAACACACCACCAGCACCGTGTCCCCATCGACCGCCGCGAGGAGCTCGGCGGCGGTCACCCGCCCCGTCCCGGGATCGACCTCGACGCCGACGAACCTCAGGCCCAGCAGGTGCGCGGCCTTGCGGAACGCCGCGTGCACCGTCACCGGCGCGACGATCGTTCCACCGTCGCCCGGCTGTCTACCGGAGACCTCGCGGGCGGCGAGGCAGGCGAGCATGCAGCTCTCGGTGCCACCGGACGTGACGTTCCCGTAGATGTCGCCACCGTGCCCGTCGCGGCCCTCGCCACCCGCGCCCGCGGACCGTCCACGGAGAATGTCGCGCACACGGCCGACTATGCCGCCGTGGATCCGGGCGACCGAGGAGTACACCGTGGGGTCGAGGCCGTTGACGCCATGGGCGAGACGAGCCGCGCGGGTCGCCAGTTCGTCGAGTTCGGCGAGCCCGGAATCGTAGACGTACGACAAGACCCGGCCCCCGGTGGTCGGCGGGTCCTGCGCCCGCATCGCGGCGAGGCGGGCCAGCGCGTGTTCCCCGCGATCGGTGATATCCAGGGCGAGGGGATCGGGGGTCATGTTCGCTCCGTCCATCGGGGATAGGACCGGCCGAGAGTCCGGAACAGCAGCAGGCTAGCGCCCGCGAGTATCGCGGGGACCAGGGAGAACGCGAGGACGATGGCCCAGTGCGCCGTCCCGGGCTGATCGGACACCCCGCCGGAGCGGAAACCACCGAATGCCAACAGGGCGAGCACGACGACCGGGCCCAGGGCCATCGCGCCGGTCTCCGACGCCGTCCACAGGCCGCTCATCGCCCCACTTCGTCGTCGTCCCCCCAACGTGCGGTCCAGGTCGGTGCAGTCGGGCAGCATCGACATCGGTAGAGCCTGCATTCCCGCGTACGCGACACCCGCCATCGCCACCGGGAGGTGGACCCACGCGCCGGGGGAGAAGCCGGCCGGGATGAGCAGCAGGGTCGCCACCGTGAACAGCGCCGTGGCCGCGGCCAGCGCCGGAACCTTCCCGCGGGCGTGCGCGAGACGGGTCCACAGCGGCATCACGAGTAGCGCAGGGCCCACCAGTGCGAGGAAGAGCCCGGTCAGAGCGGTCTCGTCACCCAGCACGTAGGTCGCCACGTACTGGCCGCCCGCGAGCATCACGGCCGTCGCGACAGCCTGCAGACAGAACACCGCGACGAGCAGCCGGAACGGCCGCGTGACCCGCAGCGCGTCGAGTCCGTCGCGATACTCGTGCGCGAGCCCACCGGCCGGCGCGTCGGCGCGCATGATCGTGCGGCGGCCGGCCACGAACGTGGACCACAGCATGCCCACCAGCATCAGTGCGGCGACGCCGACGGCCATCACCACGTACCCGGTCGGCCCGCCGCCGGCGGCGTCGCGTAGCGCGGGGCCACCGCCCCCGGTGAGCAGTATCGCCGCGGCGAGAACGGCCACCCGCCACGCCAGCAGCGTCACGCGGGCGGCGGCGTCATCGGTGAGCTCGGCCGGCAGTGCCAGATACGGCACCTGGAAGCACGAATACGCGATCGAGGCCAGGAGGAAGAAGCCCATCACCCACACCCCGGCCGCGCCCGTGCTCCAGCCGGGCGGCGCCGAGAAGGTCGCCACGAACAGCAGCGGCAGGGCCAGCGCGCCGAAAAGCATCAGGCCCGTGCGATAGCCGCTGCGGTGGGACGCCCTGTCCGAGATCGCGCCGATGAGCGGGTAGGCCAGGACGTCGATGACCTTGGGCACCAGCACGAGCACCGTCGCGACGGCGGCCGCCACCCCGATCGAGTCGGTGAGGTAGTACGCCAGCACCAACCCGGGCAGGGTGCCGAACGCACCCGTGCCCAGGCTGCCCGCCGCGTACGAGGCGAGGACCGGGGCCGTGGTGGACCGGTCGGTCGCTGTCCGGCCCGGCGCGCCGCGGGGAGCCCCGCCCGCGCCGGGCTCCCCGCCCGTGTCCGCGGTGGTGGTCATGGACCGACTCTAGGGCGCTTGCGGCCCGTCGCGCCGTCGAAAAGAGCGTTCCGCACACCTACCTCTCGGCAAACGTGTGCGGAACTGTCTTGTCGACGGGGTCTGGCGGTGGGGTCGGGAGCCGGGGTCTGGCGGTGGGGTCTGGCGGTGGGGTCAGCCGCGCCAGTCGAAGGTGTCCGGGTCCGGGCCCGAACGGGTGCCGTTGTGCAGCGCGGTGATGGAAGCCATCTGCTCGTCCGACAGCTCGAAGTCGAACACCTCGAGGTTCTCGCGCATGCGGGCCGGGCTCGAGGACTTGGGGAAGACGATGTCGCCCCGCTGCAGCACCCACCGGAGCACGACCTGGGACACCGTGCGCCCGACCTGCTCGGCGAGCGCCTGCAACTGGGGGTCACCGAAGACCGCGCCCTGGGCCAGCGGGCTCCATGCCTCCACAGCGATGCCCCGTTCGACGCACGCCGCGCGCAGGTCGTCGTTGACGAAGTACGGGTTGGACTCGATCTGGTCGACCGTCGGGGTGCTCAGGCCGGCCTCCGCCAGTCGCGCGAGGTTCGCCGCGGTGAAGTTGGAGACGCCGATCGAGTCGACGGCCAGGTCGGAGCGGATCTCCTCCATCGTCTCCCACACGGTGGCGACGTCGTTGTGCATCGCCAGTGGCCAGTGCACGAGGTAGAGGTCGATGCGCCCGCCCAGGGCCTCGAGCGAGCGCTCGGTGGCCTCACGGGCGGCGGTGCGCTCGTGGAAGGTGTTGTTGAGTTTGGTGGTGATCCAGAACTCGTCGCGCGGGATGCCGGACGCCGCGACGGCCCGGCCCACGCCCTCCTCGTTGCCGTACATCTGAGCGGTGTCGAGGTGGCGGTAACCGGCTTCGATCGCGTCGGTGACGACCTTCTCGGTGTCGGCGGGCGGGACCTGGAAGGTGCCGAATCCGACCTGGGGGATCGAGCGGCCGTCGTTCAGGGTGAGCTGGGGGATCTGCGCGTCAGGTGTGGACATGCGACCAACGTACGCGCCGTTCCCGTGGCCCCGCCGAGAAGAGGATCTCGTGCACGCTCACTCGACCGATACGCGCGTTTTCCTCTTCTCGGCGGGAACCTGCGGAGGCGGCGGAGGCGGCGGAGGCGGCGGAGGCGGCGGAGGCGGCGGAGGCGGCAGGCCCGGCGGGAGACCGGCTCCGGGTCACCCCTGCCCGGTCCGCAGGGACGCCTCGACGAGGTCGAGCATCTCGCTGACGTGCTCGGTGCCGCGACCCGTCGCCAGGTGAGTGATGAGGCCATCGAGCACGATGTCGAGGTACACACGCAGCACGTCCGCGGGGATGTCGGTGCGCATCCTTCCGGACGCCTTCTGTTCGCGGAGGCGGGCCACGACCGCCGCGTCGACCTCCGCCTGTCGGTCCGTCCACCGTTCCCGGAACTCCGGGTCGGTGCGGATCCGCCGGGCGATCTCCAGACGCGTCCCGAGCCAGGAGAACTCCTGGGGGTCGGCGAGGATCTCCCGCATCACCTGGACCAGACCCTGCGCGGCCACGGTGGCGGCCATCGCCGCCGCGTCGTCGTGCGCGAGTGCGAGGAAGAGCGCGTCCTTGTCGTCGAAGTGGTGGAAGATGGCACCCCGGCTCAGTCCGGTGGCCTCTTCCAGACGACGCACCGTGGCGCCCTCGAACCCGTACTCGGCGAAGCACTCACGTGCGCCTGACAGGATCTGGTGTCGCCGGGCGTCCATGTGGTCCTGACTGACCCTGGGCATCTCGCTACCTTCCTTCGGAAACACCGCGGCGGTGCGCAGTCACCGTGCCTGAGCAGGGGAAACCGCGCACCGCCGTTGATGTGGGAGGCCGATCAGCCCTTGATCATGTTCCGCAGGACGTACTGCAGGATGCCGCCGTTGCGGTAGTAGTCCGCCTCGCCGGGGGTGTCGATGCGCACCTTGGCGTCGAACTCGACGACCTGGCCGTCCTCCTTGGTGGCGGTGACCTTGACCGTCTTGGGCGTGGTGCCGTTGTTCAGCTCCTCGATGCCGGAGATGTCGAAGGTCTCCGTGCCGTCGAGCCCGAGGGTCTCGTGGGACTCGCCCTCGGGGAACTGCAGCGGGATGACGCCCATGCCGATGAGGTTGGAGCGGTGGATGCGCTCGAACGACTCGGTGATCACGGCGCGGACGCCGAGCAGGCGAGTGCCCTTGGCGGCCCAGTCACGCGAGGAGCCGGTGCCGTACTCCTTGCCGCCGAGCACGACGAGCGGGGTGTTCTGCTCGGCGTAGTTCTGTGCGGCGTCGTAGATGAACGCCTGCGGCGCACCCTCCTGGGTGAAGTCCCGGGTGTAACCGCCCGTCACGCCGTCCAGCAGCTGGTTCTGCAGCCGGATGTTGGCGAACGTGCCACGGATCATGACCTCGTGGTTGCCGCGGCGGGAGCCGAAGGAGTTGTAGTCCTTGCGCTCCACGCCGTTGGCGTCGAGGTACTGCGCCGCCGGGGTACCCGGCTTGATGGTCGACGCCGGCGAGATGTGGTCGGTGGTGACCGAGTCGCCGAGCTTGGCCAGGACGCGGGCGCCCTTGATGTCGGTGACCGGCTCCGGCTCCATCTCCATGCCCTCGAAGTACGGGGCCTTGCGAACGTAGGTCGACTTCTGGTCCCACTCGAAGGTCTTGCCGTCCGGGGTGCTGAGACCGCGCCAGCGCTCGTCGCCGGCGAACACGTCGGCGTACTTGGACTTGTACTCGTTGGACGAGATGGAGGCCTTGATGGTCTCCTCGATCTCCTCGGAGGTGGGCCAGATGTCCTTCAGGAAGACGTCGTTGCCCTCCTTGTCCTTGCCCAGCGAGTCATTCTCGAAGTCGAAGTCCATCGAGCCTGCGATCGCGTAGGCGATGACCAGCGGCGGGGACGCCAGGTAGTTCATCTTGACGTCCTGGTTGATCCGGCCCTCGAAGTTGCGGTTACCGGACAGGACGGCGGTCGCGGTGAGGTCGTTCTCCTGGATCGCGGCGGAGATCTCCTCCGGCAGCGGGCCGGAGTTGCCGATGCAGGTGGTGCAGCCGTAGCCGACGAGGTGGAAGCCGAGGGCCTCCAGGTCGGGCCAGAGACCGGCACGCTCGTAGTACTCGGTGACGACCTGCGAGCCCGGGGCCATGGAGGTCTTGACCCACGGCTTGGCCGTGAGGCCCTTCTCGTGCGCCTTGCGGGCGACGAGCCCGGCGCCGATCATCACCGACGGGTTGGAGGTGTTGGTGCACGAGGTGATCGACGCGATGGACACGATGCCGTGGTCCAGCACCATCTCCGTGTCGCCGACCTTGACCTCGACCGGCTTCGACGGGCGGCCCTCGGAACGCGTGGACGCGTCGGCGCGGACCGCACCTTCCTCGGCATGGGCGAGGGTCACCTTGCCGGCGTTGTCCGACGGGGCACCGCCCTCGGACTGCATCCGGCCCTTCTCGGTGTCACCGAGCGGCTTGGCCTCGCCGTCCACGTAGTTGTGGATGTCCTTGCGGAACGCGCTCTTGGAATCGGAGAGCTCGATGCGGTCCTGGGGACGCTTCGGGCCGGCGATCGACGGGACGACGTCCCCGAGGTCCAGCTCCAGGTACTCGGAGAAGACGGGCTCCTCGGAGTCCGGGTGGAGCCACATGCCCTGCTCCTTGGCGTAGGCCTCGACGAGGGCGAGCTGCTCCTCGTCGCGGCCGGTCAGGCGCAGGTAATCGATGGTCTCGCCGTCGATCGGGAACATGGCGCAGGTGGAGCCGAACTCCGGGCTCATGTTGCCGATAGTGGCGCGGTTGGCCAGCGGCACGGCCGCGACACCAGCGCCGTAGAACTCGACGAACTTGCCGACGACGCCGTGCTTGCGCAGCATCTCGGTGATCGTCAGCACCACGTCGGTGGCGGTGACGCCCGGCTTGATCGCACCGGTGAGCTTGAAGCCCACGACGCGGGGGATGAGCATGGAGATCGGCTGACCGAGCATCGCGGCCTCGGCCTCGATGCCGCCGACGCCCCAGCCGAGGACGCCGAGACCGTTCTCCATGGTGGTGTGCGAGTCGGTACCGACACAGGTGTCGGGGTAGGCCTGGCCGTTGCGGACCATCACCGTGCGCGCCAGGTACTCGATGTTGACCTGGTGGACGATGCCGGTGCCCGGGGGGACGACCTTGAAGTCGTCGAACGCGCCCTGACCCCAGCGCAGGAACTGGTACCGCTCCTCGTTGCGCTCGTACTCGATCTCCACGTTCTTCTCGAACGAGCTGGCCTGACCGAAGGACTCGATGATCACCGAGTGGTCGATGACCATCTCGGCGGGGGCGAGGGGGTTGACCTTGTCCGGGTCTCCACCGAGCTTCTCGACGGCCTCACGCATGGTGGCGAGGTCGACGATGCAGGGCACGCCTGTGAAGTCCTGCATGATCACGCGGGCCGGCGTGAACTGGATCTCGGTGTCGGGCTCGGCACTGGGGTCCCAGCTCGCCAGGGCCTCGATGTGCGCCTTGGTGACGTTCTTGCCGTCCTCGGTGCGCAGGAGGTTCTCGGTGAGGACCTTGAGCGAGTAAGGGAGCTTCTCGGCCCCCGGAACCGCCGACAGGCGGTAGATGTCGTAGGTCTCGTCGCCGACCTCAAGGGTCCCCTTGGCGCCGAAACTATCAATGCTTGCTGTCACGTCAGCTCCACTCGTGGTGCGAATGTCGGTTCGTCATCCCTCCCGGTGTCACCGCGTCTGTCTCGGGCGGCGGCGCCGGGGCGGACACAGCATCCATTGTGGACCCTGTGATCCGTCTTCGGCCGCCAATTTACCAGTACGCCCGTCCTGTATAGTCCCCGGCACGCCCGAACGTGGGCACGCGACTGCGGTTATCGCCGACGAGCGGCGCGTGGGTTCGTGGGCGACGACGGAGAGATGGCACCATGTCGCACGTGGACACTCCCTCCGATCCCGTGACGGTGCTCGCGTATGCGGCCGAGCCGATCATGTCGTTACGGGAGGACGAGGTCCCGCCCTGGCTGGACTACCAGGCCGTGGTCGCCGACCTCGCCGACGACGGGGTCTCCGCACCTGCACCGTTCGTCGAGGGCCTCCGGACCGTGGTGGACGAGGCCGGTGATCGAGGTCTGGACCTGAAAGTGGTCTACACCGAGGCGCCGGCGACCGTCTACACGGACGCCCGTGACCTCGCGGCGTTCCTGGGCGAGGAGTACGACGGCACGATCCTCGTGCGCACCCCGGTGTTCATCGGCAGCTCCAGCGACTCGATCCCGCGCCACCAACTCGAGGCCGGACAGGACGACGCCTGGGAGGAGTTCGACCCGGTGGCCTCCGCCGCGGTCTTCGCTCACAAGGTCACCGCCCCCGCTCCGCCATGGGGCGCCCTGACCGCGGCCGCGATCGTGGTCACCGTGCTCGCGCTCGTCGCCTTCGCGATCGTCCTGCGACGTCGCTCACGCTGAGAAGACGCCGAAACGTCGCTTTTCCGACAGCGGTGTCCAATTCGCGACACGCCGCCCGTCCTGCTGTTATGCAAGTTACAGCAGTGTATTTTGCCGACCGATGTTTCACATGTGTTCCCTGTGACCTACGGTGCTAAAGGAACACTAGGTTCTACCGAGTCGTGTTGAGGCTCCAGTGGCGCAGGGGAAGGCATCACCGGCCGCCGACACCGCCTCGGTCTCGCGTCCCGCCGTGCGGGTCGCGCGGTCAGCCGCACCCCGGTGCGGTCAGCGGAAGGTGAAACGTGGAGCCTGACCATTCGTCGAACCGTGCCCGAGGGGCGCGCACACGCAGGTATCCCGGAAGGGCACCCGGGCGGGCGGCACTGGCCGCGGTGCTGGTCCTGGGAACAGCCGCCGGTGCGGTGCAGGCGCCGGTGGCCGGAGCCCAGCAGGTCACCGCGGTCGCGCCCGGCGACATCTCCGGCCTTATCCGTGCCGTCGCCGATGCCAGCGCCCGACTGGACCAGACCCGCGAGGAGATCGCGGTCAGCCGGGAGAGCGTCAACAAGAGCCTGGTCGACCTCCAGATGGCCCGGATCGAACTCGACCGGGCCATCGCCGAGGCAGACCGCACCTCCGCCGAACGCGAGCAGGCGGAGTCCGGCGTCGAGTCCGCGCGCGGCACCCTCGACGATTATTCACGGCTGTTGCACCGGCAGGGAACCGCACCGGGCGCGGCGTCGGCGATCCTCGATCCCGGCGGGCCGGCGGATGCCGGGCTGCGCCAGGAGTATCTCCAGCGAGCCGCGGCCGACCAGCGCACCGTGGTGGGGGAGATGGTGGCGGCCGCCGATGAGGCCGCCCGGCGCGAGTCCGAGGCAGTGGCCGCCCGCGACTCCGCCGAGCAGCGTTACTCGGACGCCGCCGAGCGTCGGGCCTCCGCCGAGGCGGAGGTCTCCAGGGTCGCGGGCGACGTCACCGCTCTGGAGGACCGGGTCGTCGCGCTGACCCGTGAACTGGACGAGCACCGCGCCGCCCTCGCGGAGTCGGGTGCCACCCCGGCGGGGCCACGGGTCGACGCCGCGGACGCGGTCGACGCAGAGGCGATGCGCGCGGAGGCCCTCAGTGTCCTCGCGGGCCAGCCGGAGGCCGGGGAGCAGGCGGCCGACATCGCCTCCGCGCTCCCGTCGCATCTCGACCTGGGCGCGGTCCGGCAGTTCGCCGGGGGCTCCTCGGACGAGGCGACCCGAGCCATCGGGGGGACCATCGACGCCGGCAGCGTGGGCGCGGCCGTCGACGCCGGCATCAACGGTGACACCGAGGCGATCGTGCAGCAGGTCGCCGACGCGATCAGTCGGGCCGACTTCGGCTCGATCGCCCAGGGGCCGGCGGCGCCCGGGCCGGGCGCCGGCCAGGGCGGGAATGCCGGGACCCCCTCGAACAGTGCTCGCGTGGAGACCGTCGTCAACCGCGCCCTCTCCCAGCTCGGGATGCCGTACGCGTGGGGAGGCGGCGATGCCAACGGGCCCACCCGTGGCATCCGCGACGGCGGGGTCGCCGACTGGCACGGTGACTACAACAAGATCGGCTTCGACTGTTCGGGGTTGATGATCTACGCGTTCGCCGGGATCGGCAAGGCGCTCCCGCACTACACCGGCTACCAGTACACCGCCGGGCCGCAGTTCCCGGTGGCCACGCGACAGCGGGGCGACATGCTGTTCTGGCCCGGCCACGTGGCCCTGTACCTCGGCGACGGCCGCATGGTCGAGGCACCCCAGTCCGGTGACGTCGTGAAGATCTCGCCGGTGCGGATGGCCGGGATCTCGCCGATGGTGGTCCGGTTGGTCTGACCGCGGCACCGGTACTGTCGTCCCCAACCCGTTCGGACGGCCCCGGCAGGGCGCCCGGAACACCCGACCACGCGAAGGAGCCCTCCGCGGTGAGCGATCCCCATCCCGAACAGTCGAGCCGTCCCGGCGAGCCCCCCGTGAGTGCGTCGACGGCCGCGGAGGACGCACGTCTCCTGGAGCGAGCGGTCTACGAGGTCAAGAAGGTCGTGGTGGGCCAGGACCGACTGATCGAGATGATCCTCGTCGGCCTCCTCTCGCGGGGTCACATCCTGCTCGAGGGCGTCCCGGGCGTGGCCAAGACCCTCACCGTGGAGACCTTCGCCACCGTGGTGGGAGGGAGTTTCCGGCGGCTCCAGTTCACCCCGGACCTCGTCCCCGCAGACATCGTCGGCACCCGCATCTACCGGCAGGGCCGCGAGGAGTTCGATGTCGAGCTCGGCCCCATCCTGGCGAACTTCGTGCTCGCGGACGAGATCAACCGTGCACCCGCCAAGGTCCAGTCCGCGCTGCTCGAGGTCATGGCCGAGGGGCACGTCTCGATCGGCGGTCAGACCTTCCCCATGCCCAGCCCGTTCCTCGTCATGGCCACGCAGAACCCCATCGAGAGCGAGGGTGTCTACCAGCTGCCGGAGGCACAACGGGACCGCTTCCTGTTCAAGCTCGTCATGGATTACCCCACCCCGGAGGAGGAACGCGAGATCGTCTACCGGATGGGCTCGACCCCGCCGGAACCCACGCGGGTCCTCGGCGTCGACGCCCTCATCCGGTTGCAGAAGGCCGTCCGCGAGGTGTTCGTCCATCACGCGTTGGTCGACTACGTCGTCCGCGTCACGGTGGCCACCCGCGAACCCGCACGGCACGGGCTGGAGGACGTGGCGCGGTGGCTCTCCTACGGAGCCTCTCCCCGTGCGACGCTCGGGGCCGTCACCGCAGCCCGTGCGCTCGCCCTGGTGCGGGGACGCGACTACGTGGTGCCGCAGGACGTGATCGACGTCCTGCCGGCCGTCCTCCGGCACCGTCTCGTGCTGACCTATGACGCGCTTGCCGACGAGGTCACCGCCGACACCGTGGTGCGACGCGTGCTCGAAGCCGTACCGCTCCCACAGATCAGCGCGGTTCCCGCCCAGGCCGGCCCGCCGCCGTCACGGTGACCGCCGCGGACGAGGGCAGACGCGACGACCCCGTCGACGCGTCGTCCCGTGCGGCCCTGGCCCAGCTGGAACTGCTCGTCACGCGCCGTCTCGACGGGGTACTCAACGGCGACCACCGCGGACTGCTGCCCGGGCCGGGCACCGAGCCCGGGGAGGCGCGCGCCTACGAACCCGGGGACGACGTCCGAACGATGGACTGGTCCGTCACCGCCAGGACCACCGTCCCGCACATCCGTCAGACCATCGCCGACCGCGAGCTCGAGACGTGGCTGGTCGTCGACCTCTCGCCGAGTCTCGACGTGGAGGGCCGGCACGGAGCCAAGCGGCGACTGGTCGAGGCCGCCGTCGCCACCGTCGGCTTCCTCTCGGCGGGCGGTGGTAGCCGGGTCGGCATGGTCCTCACCGGGGACGGACGCCCACGCGTCCTGCGGGCGACCGGCGGACGGGACCACGTCCGACGCCTATTGGAGGAGGTGGCGCGGTCGACACCACGCGTCACGCCGGGGGGCTCGCTCGACGATTGCCTCCACGCCGTCCGGAACGCCGCTCGCCGGCACGGCCTGGTGGTGGTGATCTCCGACTTCCTGTCCGAGGTGGACTGGGAACGGTCGCTGCGCGTCCTGGGCACCCGCCACGAGTTCCTCGCCGTCCACGTGGCGGACCCACTCGACATCGCACTCCCGGCCGTGGGCGCCGCCCTGCTGCAGGATCCCGCCACCGGGGAGGTCCTCGAACTCGACGTCGACGACGCGCTCGCCGCCGACTACCGCCGAACCGCCGGTGAGCACCGCGACCGCGTCCACTCCGCGCTCCGGCGGTGCGGCGCACCCGTCCTCGCCCTGCGGACCGACCGTGACTGGATCCGTGACGTCATCGACTTCGTCGGTGTGCGCCGCCAGGGCGGCCTGCCGACCGGCGACAATCTCGTCCGCGACCTCCCCGACGACCGGCCCGGCACGCAGGAGGTGGCGACGCGATGAGCCTGTCCGAGTTCCAGCATCCGCTCTGGCTGATCCTGCTGGTCGTTCCACTGGCACTCGCCGTGGGATACGTCATCGCGCTGCGGTCCAAGAAGCGCCGGACCGTGCGGTTCGGCAACTTCGGGGTCCTCCGGACCGTCGATCGCCGAGGACGCCGCTGGTTCACGCACGTCCCGGCCGTGCTCCTGGTGCTGTCACTGCTCACCCTCGTGGTGGCCCTCGCCGGCCCACAGCGAGAACAGAAGGTTCCACGTAACCGGGCGACCGTCATGCTCGTCGTCGACGTGTCCCTGTCCATGGAGGCCACCGACGTCTCCCCGTCGCGACTCGAGGCCGCACAGCAGGCCGCCACGACCTTCGCGAACAACCTCACCCAGGGCGTCAACCTGGGCCTGGTCTCCTACGCGGGCACCGCCTCGATGCTCGTCGCCCCCACCACGGACCGGGGACCGGTGGTCCGCGCGGTCGAGCGACTCAGGCTCGACGAGCGCACCGCCACAGGGGAGGCCATCTACACCGCCACCCAGGCGATCACCACGTTCACCGAAAGCCTGGGCGGACCTGACCAGGCACCCCCGGCGAGAATCGTCCTGCTCTCCGACGGCAAGGAGACCGTCCCCGCCGACCCCACCGAGGAGCGGGGCGCGTTCACCGCCGCCGAACGGGCCTCGGAAGCCGGCATCCCCGTCTCCACCATCTCGTTCGGCACCCTGTACGGCACCGTCGACATCCAGGGCAGACCGCAGCCCGTGCCCGTCGACGACGCGTCCCTGCGACAGATCGCCGACATCTCCGGGGGCGACTTCTTCACCGCCTCCAGTCTCGAGGAGCTCGACTCCGTGTACCGCACCCTCGAGGAACAGATCGGCTACGAGTGGAAGAAGGCCGACGCCTCCCGGCCCTGGCTCGTCATCGGCACCCTGCTGGCCATGCTCGCGGCGGCCGGGTCACTGACCGCGCACCGGCGGATCCCGTGACACCGACCGGGACACGAGTGCGGACCAGCGCCGGACCGCCCGCCCCGGCTCGCTAGGGTGGGGGACATGGTTTCCGAGAGCACGCCCGGCACCACCCCCCGAACGGTCCTCGTGACCGGAGGTAACCGCGGGATCGGGCGGGCGGTGGCCGAGCGGCTCCATGCCGACGGCCACCGCGTCGCCGTCACCCACCGCGGGTCCGGGGCCCCCGAAGGGCTCTTCGGGGTGCAGTGCGATGTGACCGACCCCGACTCGGTCGACGCCGCCTTCACCGCCGTCGAGGCCGAGTACGGCCCGGTGGAGGTGGTGGTCTCCAACGCGGGGACCACCGATGACACCCTGCTCATGCGGATGAAGGACGAGCAGTTCACCAGCGTGGTGGACGCCAACCTCTCGGGCGCGTTCCGGGTGGCCAAGCGTGCCTCCCGCGGGATGTTGCGGGCCCGGTTCGGTCGCCTGATCTTCATCGGTTCGGTGGTCGGGCAGTCGGGCACCGCGGGGCAGGTGAACTACGCCTCGTCGAAGGCCGGGCTGGTCGGCATGGCACGCTCACTCACCCGCGAACTCGGGTCCCGCAGCATCACCGCGAACGTCGTGGCGCCGGGTTTCATCGACACCGACATGACCGCCGGTCTCGATGACAAGACGCAGGAGCAGGCGATCGCGGCGATCCCCCTCGGACGCAAGGGGTCGGCCGGAGACGTGGCCGGGATCGTGAGTTTTCTCGCCGGTGACGACGCCGGCTACATCTCCGGGGCCGTGATCCCGGTCGACGGTGGAATGGGAATGGGGCACTGACATGAGCCAGACCGACACGGGCGAGAAGGTGGAGACCGGCTCCGGGCTGCTCTCCGGTAAGACGATCCTCGTCACGGGCGTCATCACCGATGCCTCCATCGCGTTCCACATCGCCAAGCACTGCCAACTGCACGGTGCGCAGGTCATCCTCACCGCCTTCGGCCGCCCGTCGTTGGTCAAAGCCATCGCCAAACGCCTGCCCGAGCGTCCGCCTGTGATCGAGTTGGACGTCCAGAGTGAGGACGATCTGGCCGCGCTGGCCGACCGGGTGCGGGAGCACGCCGACTCGCTGGACGGCGTCGTGCACTCGATCGGGTTCGCGCCGCCCAGCTGTCTCGGTGATCCCTTCCTCGACTCGCCCTGGAAGGACGTGGCCGTGGCACTCGAGGTCTCCGCCTACTCCTACGCCTCGCTGGCCAAGGCGGTGCGACCCCTGCTGAACCACGGTGCGTCGATCATCGGCCTGGACTTCGATCCCCGGTTCTCCATGCCGTTCTACAACTGGATGTCGGTCGCCAAGAACGCACTCGAGGCGGTCAATCGCTATGTCGCCCGCGACCTGGGTCCAGAGGGGATCCGCTCGAACCTCATCGCGGCCGGGCCCGTCAAGACGCTCGCGGCGAAGGCGATCGCGGGCGAGGCCCTCGGACCCGGTGGCGAGCTGGACCAGATGCAGGACGAGTGGGACCGGCGGGCTCCGTTGGGATGGGACGTCGACGACCCCACCGCGGTGGCCACGACGGCCGTCGCCCTGCTCTCGGACCTTATGACCGCCACGACCGGCACGGTGATCTACGCGGACGGCGGCGCGGGGACGGTCTCGTTCAGCGGACAGGAGAAGTGACATGACGGGATTGACGGACGACACCGTGGGGCAGGACGACACAGTGGGGCAGGTCGACGCCCTGCTCGTGCTCTCATTCGGCGGGCCGGAGGGGCAGGAGGACGTGATCCCGTTCCTGGAGAACGTCACCCGGGGCCGGGGGATCCCGCAGGAGCGCCTAGAGGAGGTGGCCACCCACTACCGCCACCTGGGCGGCCGCAGCCCGATCAACGACCTCAACCGCGAGATCATCGCCAATGTCGAGGCCGAACTGGCCCGCCGCGCCCGCGACCTGCCCGTCTACTTCGGCAACCGCAACTGGACCCCGTACCTCGAGGACACCCTCATGCGGATGAGGGACGACGGCGTCCGCACCGCGGCGGTGTTCGTCACCTCGGCATGGGGTGGGTACTCCGGGTGCGGGCAGTACCACGAGGACATCGAGCGGGCACGGGGCGCGGTCGAGAACGCTCCCACGCTCGTGCGCCTGGGACAGTTCCACGACCACCCGAAGTTCGTCGAGCGCTTCGCCGCCGACCTGTCACGTGCCCTCGAGGACGCGCGGCAGCTCGCCCGCGACGCCGACTCCGACGGTGCCGGGGTCGGTACGGGGGGAGAACCCCGACTGGTGTTCACCGCGCACTCCGTCCCGAACACCGCCGACGCCACCGCCGGCCCCAAGAGGCTCGGCGGTCACCTCTACAGCCGTCAGGTCAACGATGCCGCGCGTCTCGTCGCCGCGGCGACCGGGGTGGACGAGTACGACGTCGTGTGGCAGTCCCGGTCGGGGCCACCGAGCGTGCCGTGGCTCGAACCGGACGTCGTGGACCACGTCCGGGACCTCGCCACGCATCAGGGGATACGTGACGTCGTCGTGTGCCCGATCGGCTTCATCTCCGACCACGTCGAGGTGATCTGGGACCTCGACACCGAACTCGTCGAGGACACCGACGACCTCGGGGTGCGCATCACCCGGTGCGCGACCCCGGGCCCGTCGCGGGAGTTCACCGAGATGATCCTGCAGATGCTCGACGAGGTCGAGACGGGGGAGCGGATCGAGCGGCTCGGTGACGTGCCGTCCCTGGGCTGTACCCGGAACGGCGCCCGGTGCGCGGTCGATTGTTGCCCGGCACCCTCGCGGAGAGCGTGACCTTACGCTCTGACGGTCCCGGTCCCCGGGCGTGGTCAGAAGGTTCTCAGCGCCGCCTCGCCGGCCGCGGCCACCGCGGACCGGCGTGCGGCGTCCTTCACGGCGACGAGTCGCCGGAGGACCGGCTCGCGCGCGGCGGGGTCCACCCCGACCTCCGGCTGTGCCAGCGCGACGGAGGTGATCGCCTCCACCCGGTCGATCCTGTCCACCAGTTCGAGGACGCGGGACGGGAGCCCGACCGGTAGGCGGGTGACGTGGGAACGGATGTCGATCCGGGCCACGTCGTTGGTGCGCACGGCCGTGCGTTCGATGAGGTCGGCGGCCTCCACGACGGCTCCACCCAGGTCGGCGAGCGCCTCCGAGGGGCCGGCCGGTTGGGGTCCGACGGGGCAGTCATGGACCCCGCGCGCTCGCCACCGCAGCACTTCGGGATGCGGTTGGACGCAGGTCAGGCACACGGCGTCCCGTGAGTCGGGGTCGCGGACGAGGATCCCCCACCCGGCGTCGGACACGTCCGCGCGGACCGCAGGGACCGGCGGCAGGCTCGAGGAGTCCCCGGGCGCCGTCGTGAGCAGGGACAGGGCCTCCGGCGCCGGGTACGAACGCCCGGCGCGCCGCAACGTCGTGACGAGCCCGGGCAGGAGTCCTGCCGGGCCGGCGGCGGGGGAGACCTCGGCGAGCATCGGGACAGGCGCTCCGACGATCTCCAGCAGGTGCGACTCCGCCAGGCCGGAGACGTACGAGGTCAACTCGTCGAACGGTTGATCCGCCCACGCGGTGCGCAGGAGGTACAGCGGCAGCGGCCACGCCGGGGACAGCGCGGTACTGCGGGTGAGGGGTCGGGACATGACGATCAATCCTACCGGCGGTGTGCCGCCGGCACCCCCGGCGCGGCGACGGCTACCGTGTCTGGCCATGGCAGACATGTACGGCTCCGACATCCTGTCCGGCACGGCGCGACGCCGCCGCCCGGAGGTCCCCGTCGTCGACGCCGAACGGGACCTGGTGGTGGAGGACGCCGAGTCCGGGTTCTGCGGCGCCGTGGTGGGTTTCGACCGGTCCTACGACGGCGAGTTCGTCAAACTGGAGGACCGGCGCGGTCGCGTGCGCCTCTTCGCGATGACCCCCTCGGCGTTCCTCATCGACGGCTCCCCGGTCACCCTGCGGAAGCCGGCCCCGGCAACGCGGCGGGGGCCCGCGGTCACCGCGTCGGGGTCGCGGAAGGTCGAGGGACTGCGGGCCCGCACGGCCCGCGCGGGGCGAATCTGGGTCGAGGGCATCCACGACGCCGCGCTCGTGGAGAAGATCTGGGGCCACGATCTGCGGGTCGAGGGCGTGGTGGTCGAACCGCTGCACGGGATCGACGATCTGCATGCGCTGGTCACCGAGTTCGGCCCCACCCGTCAGGCGAGACTCGGCGTGTTGGTGGACCACCTCGTCGAGGGCAGCAAGGAATCGCGGATCGTCGCCGGACTGGGGCAGGACGTCCTCGTGACCGGCCACCCGTACGTGGACATCTGGCAGGCGGTCAAACCCTCCGCCGTGGGGATCCGCGAATGGCCGGTGGTCCCCCGCAGCGAGGACTGGAAGACGGGGATCTGCCGGCGGCTGGGCTGGGGCGAACCCGCCGACGGGTTCCGCCACGTGCTCGCCTCCGTGAGCACCTACCGGGACATCGAACCCGCGTTGCTCGGAGCGGTGGAGAGGTTGGTCGACTTCGTCACCGAACCGGCCTGACCGGCAGCGTGGCGTCGAGGACCATCCCCACCAGTCCGATCAGGGCGAACCCAGCGGTGGCCCACAGTGCGGCCGTGCCGTCACCCTCGGTCAGGGAATGCCCCAGGAGGACCGCGGCGACGGTCCCGGGCGCACTGCCGATGAGGGTGGCCAGCAGGAACTGCGGGTAGGAGATCGAGGTCAGCGCGGCGGCGTAGTTGACCACCGAGAACGGCACCGCGGGTACCAGCCGCAGACTGCCCACCGAGAGCCACCCGCGCCGACGCAGTCGTGCGTCGATCGAGGCCACCCGCGGATCCGCGCGCAGCGCGGCTGTCCGGTCGTGACCGAGGCGACGGACCCCGGCGAACGCCAGTGTCGCCGCGATGCCGGTGGCCACGAGAGTCCACGGGATGGCCACGGCCGGGGTGAACAGGACCGCGGCGGTGTAGGTGAAGGTCGACCGGGGGATGGGCGAGACCGTGACGAGCGCGTAGGCGGCGAAGAAGGCAACGGGGAACCACGGACCCAGTCGCGTGGCCCATTCACGGAACTGCTCCAGCCCCGGGGTCGGCACGAGGGTCGCGACCAGGGCCACCAGCGCGACGGCCGCCACCCACGCCAACACCCGGTTCCGCACCGGGACGACTGTAGTTGCCGTGGTGCGGACGTCGTCCCCCACAGGTCCCCCTCACCGCGAGGGCGTGTTCCGGCCCCGGTGGGGCTGGACTAGAGTCCGGGGGTGACCCCCTTCACTCCACACGAGAACGAGGTACCGGTGACCAGTTCGACCACAGGCCCAGACCTTCGCTCCTGGTACGCCTCTGTGGGAGCCGTCCTCGCGAAGGCCGCCCGCAAGGATCCCGCCGACATGCCCGAGGACGCCTGGCGCGCACTGGTCGCCACCACACGCGACGGCATCGAGATCAACCCGCTGTACACGCGGGAAGACGAGATCGCCGAGCGCCCCGCGCCCGGGCAGTTCCCGTACGTCCGCGGCGGGGGCCGGTCGGGGCTGCCCGAGAGCGGCTGGCACGTCAGCTCGCGCATCGCGGTCACGGGGGAGGCCTCCGAGGTCAACACCGAGATCCTGGACCTGTTGAACCAGGGGGTCTCGGCACTGTGGCTCACCGCCGAGCCCGCCGCGCTGGCAGCGGTCCTCAAGGACGTCTACCTGGATCTGGCCCCGGTCACCTTCGATTCCGGTGCCGGCCTGGTCGAGGTCGCCGAGTCGTTCCTCGCCCTGCTCGACGAGCGCCGCGAGGCGGGTGACGGGGTCGTCGACCGCGCCGCCGTCGTCGCCGACCTGGGGGCCGCGCCCGTGACCGCCGCCTACGCGGGGACCGGCACGATCGAGCTCGACGCCGCGGTGCAGCTGGCCACGCGCGTCACCGAGCGCGAGGAGACCATCCGGACCTTCGTCGCCGACGGCACGGTCTTCCACGCCGACGGCGCCGGCGACGCCCAGGAGTTGGCCTACGCCGTGGCCGCCGGACTGGAGTACGTGCGGGCGCTGATGTCGGCGGGACTGTCCGCCGCCGCCGCGCTGCGCCAGATCTCGTTCCGGCTCGCCGCCACCGATGACCAGTTCGCGTCGATCGCCAAGTTCCGCGCGGGACGGCTCATGTGGGCCCGCGTCGCCGAACTCCTCGGCGCTCCCGAGGCCGGTGGCGCTCCGCAGCACGCGGTGACCTCCATGGCGATGATGTCGCGCCGGGACCCGTGGGTGAACATGCTCCGGACCACCCTCGCCGCGTTCGGCGCCGGGGTCGGCGGCGCCACCTCGGTGACGGTCCTCCCGTTCGATGCCTCGGTGCCGGGGGGCCTCGAGAGCACCTCCCATGCCTTCGCCGCGCGTATCGCCCGCAACACCCAGCTCCTGCTGCTCGAGGAGTCGCATCTCGGACACGTCGTGGACCCGGCCGGTGGCTCCTGGTACGTCGAGTCGCTCACCGACGCGCTCGCCGACGCCGCGTGGTCGGCGTTGCAGACGATCGAGGCGGAGGGCGGCCTGACCGCCGCGATCTCCTCGGGGACCGTCGCCGACGCCATCGCCCGCGTACGCGAGGCACGCGACGCCGACATCGCCCACCGCACGGCCCCGATCACCGGTGTGTCCGAGTTCCCCGATCTCGACGAGCAGCCCCTCGACGCCTCTCGCCGTGGCGGCGACGACTACCGCTACGGCCGCGCGTTCGAGGACCTGCGGGACCGGTCCGACGCGCACCTGGAGGCCACCGGCTCCCGCCCGACCGTCCTGATCGCGGGCCTCGGCCCCCAGGCCGAGACGACTCCCCGCGTGACGTTCGTGGCCAACCTGCTCGCCGCCGGCGGCATCGAGGCACGCAATCCGGTCGTCACCGAGGCCGGGCAGTACGCCGGGGCGCACGAGGGCGAGCGGATCGCCGTGCTCTGCGGCGCGGACAAGCGCTACGCGACCGAGGGCGCCGACGCCGTCCGCGCGCTCCGGGACGCCGGGGTGTCGACGGTGTACCTCGCCGGCGCCGAGAAGGGCTTCCCCGCCGACGCCACCGACCGCCCGGACGGGTACCTGGCCCTCGGCATCGATGCCGTCGCCGCCCTGACCACCCTCCTCGACCAGCTGGGAGTGCAGTGACATGACGACCTTCCCCGATTTCAGCACCACCCCGTTGCGGGAGACCTCCGAGGGGGCGCCCCTGCCGGACGGTGTCGAGACCACGGCCGACCACGAGGTGGGTCCCGGCGTCGACGCGGACCCGACGTGGGAGACGCCGGAGGGTATCGACGTCAAGCGCGTCTACACCAAGGCCGACCGTGACGCCGTGGAGGCGGGCACCGCCCCGACCGACGACGGCGAGGAGGTCACCCCCTTCCCGTTGGACACGGTGCCGGGTGCGGCACCCTTCCTCCGCGGGCCCTACCCGTCGATGTACGTCAACCAGCCGTGGACCATCCGCCAGTACGCGGGGTTCTCCACGGCCGCTGAGTCCAACGCCTTCTACCGGCGCAACCTCGCAGCCGGCCAGAAGGGCCTGTCGGTGGCGTTCGACCTGGCCACGCACCGTGGGTACGACTCCGATCACCCGCGGGTCGCCGGCGACGTCGGCATGGCCGGGGTGGCGATCGACTCCATCCTGGACATGCGCGAGTTGTTCGACGGCATCGACCTGTCGTCGGTGTCGGTGTCGATGACGATGAACGGCGCCGTCCTGCCGATCCTCGCGTTCTACGTGGTGGCGGCCGAGGAGCAGGGGGTGACGCCGGACCAGCTCGCGGGGACCATCCAGAACGACATCCTCAAGGAGTTCATGGTCCGCAACACCTACATCTATCCGCCCAAGCCCTCCATGCGGATCATCTCGGACATCTTCGCCTACACGTCGAAGATGATGCCGCGCTTCAACTCGATCTCCATCTCCGGTTACCACATCCAGGAGGCCGGTGCGACGGCCGATCTCGAGCTGGCGTACACGCTGGCCGACGGCGTGGAGTACCTCCGCGCCGGTCTGGACGCCGGGTTGGACATCGACAAGTTCGCGCCCCGCCTGTCGTTCTTCTGGGCCATCGGCATGAACTTCTCCATGGAGATCGCCAAGCTGCGCGCGGGGCGTCTGCTGTGGAGCGAGCTGGTCGAGAAGTTCGGGCCGAAGAACGCCAAGTCCAAGTCGCTGCGGACCCACTCGCAGACGTCGGGGTGGTCCCTGACCGCGCAGGACGTCTTCAACAACGTCGCGCGGACCTGCATCGAGGCCATGGCGTCCACCCAGGGTCACACGCAGTCGCTGCACACCAACGCCCTCGACGAGGCGCTGGCTCTGCCCACCGATTTCTCCGCGCGGATCGCCCGCAACACGCAGTTGCTCCTGCAGCAGGAGTCCGGGACCACGCGGCCGATCGACCCGTGGGCCGGCTCGTACTACATCGAGTGGCTCACCGCCCAGCTCGCCGACAAGGCCCGTCTGCACCTCCTCGAGATCGAGGAGGCCGGCGGCATGGCCCAGGCGATCGGGGAGGGCATCCCCAAGCTCCGCATCGAGGAGGCCGCCGCCCGGACCCAGGCGCGCATCGACTCCGGTCGTCAGCCCGTGATCGGCGTGAACAAGTACGTTGTGACCGAGGACCAGGAGATCGACGTCCTCAAGGTCGACAACTCCCGGGTCCGCACCGAGCAGCTGGCGAAACTGGACAAGCTGCGGGCGGAACGGGACGAGGACGCCTGCCAGGCAGCCCTCACCCGCCTGACCGAGGCCGCCTCCGGCGGGGCGGGCAGCGATATGGACGACAACCTCCTCGCCCTCGCGATCGACGCGGCCCGCGCGTACGCCAGCATCGGGGAGATCTCCGACGCGCTGGAGAAGGTCTACGGTCGTCACAAAGCGGAGATCAAGACCCTGTCCGGTGTATACCGGCAGGAGGTCACCAAGGAGGGCGCCGTGGACAACGTCACCCGGGCCATGCGGATGGCCGACGCGTTCGCCGAGCAGGAGGGGCGCCGTCCCCGCATCCTGCTGGCCAAGATGGGACAGGACGGCCACGACCGCGGTCAGAAGGTCGTGGGCACCGCGTTCGCCGACCTCGGGTTCGACGTCGACATGGGCCCGTTGTTCCAGACGCCGGAGGAGGTGGCCCAGCAGGCCGCCGACGCCGACGTGCACGTTGTGGGCGTGTCCTCCCTGGCCGCGGGTCACCTGACCCTGGTACCCGCACTGCGTTCGGCGCTCGCCGGGGTGGGGCGCGAGGACATCATGGTCACGGTCGGTGGCGTCATCCCGCCGGGTGACTTCCAGGAGCTCTACGATGCCGGGGCCGCCGCGATCTACCCGCCGGGCACCGTGATCGCCGAGGCCGCCATCGGGCTGCTCGACGCGCTCGCCGGCGAGCTCGGCCACGACCTCTCGTCGGCCGCCTCGGGTGAGGGGGCCGGCTCGGAGGTGACGTCCTGACCCGCCTCGGCTCCGGACCCGACCCGGCCGGTTCGGGCAACCTGTCGGGCAGTCTGTCTACCACGGCCGGCACCGGCTCGGTGCGTGGACCGGTGCCCTCGGCCACCGGGCCACGTCCGCGGCGCGAGATCGATGTCGACGCACTGCTCGCCGGCGTGCTCGAAGACCACCGCCCGGTCCTCGCCCGCGCGATCACACTGCTGGAGTCCACGAACCCGGCGCACCGGGAGAAGGCCCAACAGCTCCTGTTGGGCGCGCTGCCGCACGCCGGTGGGGCGCTGCGGATCGGCATCACCGGGGTGCCGGGGGTCGGCAAGTCGACGTTCATCGAGTCCTTCGGCCTGTATCTGGTGGAGCAGGGCCTCAAGGTCGCGGTCCTCGCCGTCGACCCGTCGTCCACCCGCACCGGCGGCTCGATCCTCGGCGACAAGACCCGCATGGCCACCCTGTCCACGGAACCGAGGGCCTACATCCGGCCCTCGCCCACGTCCGGCACGCTCGGGGGCGTGGCCAAGGCCACGCGGGAGACGATGGTCCTGCTCGAGGCCGCCGGGTTCGACGTGATCCTCGTGGAGACCGTCGGCGTCGGCCAGTCCGAGGTGACGGTGGCCGGGATGGTCGACTGCTTCACGTTCCTCACCCTCGCCCGCACCGGCGACCAGCTGCAGGGCATCAAGAAGGGTGTCCTCGAGTTGGCGGACATCGTCGCGGTGAACAAAGCGGACGGCCCGCACGTCAAAGACGCCTCGCGGGCCGCCCGCGAACTCGGGGCCGCCCTACGGTTGGTGCGTCCTGCCGACGCGGTGTGGAAGGTGCCCGTCCTGACCATGTCGGGACTGGAGGCCGAGGGACTGGACCGCTTCTGGAACTCCGTCCGCTCGCATCAGGACACGATGAACGGGATCGGCGAGGTGGAGGCGCGGAGGGCGCGTCAGCAGGTGGACTGGACGTGGTCCATGGTCCACGACACGCTGATGGCCCGGCTGGCCGCCGATCCGGAGGTGCGCAGGATCGCCCCGGAAGTGGAGCAGCAGGTGCGCGAGGGCACGCTCACCGCGGCCCTCGCTGCGCAGGCGATCATCGACGCCTTCGACTCCTGAGCCCCGCCGGGCACCGTCTTGCGCAGTGCGCAGGCTTCGCACCGCCCCCGACCGCCCACACCAAATCCGCTACTCGCACTGCCAATTTGCTACTCGGAATCGGGTAGCGGATCCGGAGGGAGAGTAGCGGATTTCGTGTGCCGCGGCGTGGTCAGCGTTTGCGCAGTACGAACCCGACCGCGCTCATGTGCTGGTCGTGCGCGACGAAGGTCCTGCGCATGGCGAGAACCCGCCGGCGGGCGTCCGCGTCGCGGAGGAGGTTTCGGACGATCCGGGCCACGCCGACGATGCCCACGCCGACGATGCCCTCGTCGGCGGGGACACGGCGGGGCTATCCTGCGGGGCCGGGTGGGGGAAGGAGGGATGTGCGGGCACGCCCCACGTCCTTCAGGCGTCCCACCAGCGCTGCAGGAGGTAGTCACGCTCGGCGTCGTTGCGGGCGAGTGCATGGGCGCGGACCCACGCCCGGCGCGCCTCCTCCGGACGCCCGAGCAACTCCAGGGTGACCGCCCTCGCCTCGTGGAACGGGTGGTGCTCGGCGAGCGCCGGGTCCGCGGACAACTCGTCCAGGTGGGCGATCCCCACCTCCGGCCCGTCTCGTCGCCCGATGGCCACCGCCCGCGCCATCCGGACCACCGGGCCGGGAGCGAGGATCACGAGCACATCGTAGAGGGCCACGATCTGCCGCCAGTCCGTCGACGCGAAGTCCGGGGCCTCGGCGTGCACGGCGGCGATGGCGGCCTGAACGGAGTACGGGCCCGGGCCGCCCGCGGCAGCCTGCTCTGCGAGCGACAGGCCTTCCTCAAGCAGAAGACGGTCCCACGTGCGGCGGTCCTGGTCCGGCAGGGGAACGGGCATCCCGTCGCGACCGGTCCGAGCGGACGCCCGTGCCTCGATCAGCACCATCAACGCCAGCAACCCGGTGACCTCCGACTGCGTGGGCATCAACCGGTGGACGATGCGGGCCAGCCGGATCGCCTCCTGCGTCAGATCCGTCCTCAGGTGACTCGCCCCCTCCGTCGCGGCATACCCCTCGGAGAAGACGAGGTAGATCACGGTGAGAACGGCCGAGAGCCGGTCGGGAAGCTCCGCGCTCCCGGGTACCCGCACCGGGATCCGGGTGACCCGCATCCGCTTCTTCGCCCTGACCAGCCGCTGCTGCATCGTGGGCACCGGCACCAGGAACGCCTGGGCGATCTCGGCGGTGGTCAGCCCCGCCAGGCACCGGAGCGTGAGCACGACCTGCTCCTCGACCTTCAGGGTGGGGTGGCAGCAGGCGAAGAACAGCTCGAGACGCTCATCCGGAATCTCGTCCGGGTCCGCGGGCGAGACCTCCACCGCACGGGCCGCCCGGTGTTCCTGCTCGACGTGCAGCCGGGCCAACCGCTCCGTCAGAGCCCGCTGTCGCCGGAGTCGGTCGATCGCCTTCCGCGCCGCGGTGGTCATGAGCCAGGCCAGGGGCTTGTCCGGCACACCGGTGACCGGCCACTTCTCCAGCGCGGCCGCGAAGGCGTCCTGCGTCGCGTCCTCCGCGAGGTCGAGGTCGCCGAACCGCGCCACGAGAGCCGCGAGCAGTCGCGAGCGGTCCTCCCGGCGCAGCGCGCCGAGCACGTCGCGAACCGCCAGACCCGGGGCCGCGCTCTCGCACTCCCCGGGTCGGCGGTCACCGGGCGCCCCGCGCTCGGTGCCCACGGCGTCTCCTGGTCCCTCGGTCACCGGTGCCCGGCGTCCGTCAGTACTCTGCGATGGCCCGGACCTCGACCCGGCCACCATGCACTCCCGGGCATCGCCGCGCCCACGCGAGCGCCGCGTCGATGTCGGGCACGTCGATGATGATCGTGCCCCCGACGAACTCGCGGCTCTCCGCGAACGGACCCGAGGTGATGACGGGGCCGCCGCCACCGGCGGGGGCCGCGAGACTGACCGCGGTCTCCGGGTCGTGCAGGGCAAAACCGCCGGCGAGGACCCCCGCGGCCTCGAGTTCGGCATCGAACGCCATGAACGCCTCCGGTCCGGGCCCCTCGACGGCCCCCTCCGGCCCGGCCTCCCCGCACCGGACGTCGTCGATGGTGCCGAAGAGTAGAAGCACGTACTTCATGTCGATCTCCTGACTGTGACTGGTGGATGCCGGCCGCGGTGAAGTGCGCCGACACCTTCATGACGAACGGGCGCCCGAAGATCGACAGGTCCGCGGAAGGAATCTCCGCGCTTTCGGATTCCGCTCCCGGGGCATCCGCGCAGGAGATGTCGCCCGCGGCTGTCTCAGAGGCCGCGCGACTACACTTTCGCGGGCACACGAGGCTCACAGGCTTCAGGGTCGGATGCACACGACGGCATGCTCACCCACACGCGGCAGCTCGTCTGTGAACGACGCGCACGCGAACCGAGTCGGACAGGAGACGACGGGGGAGACGACAGTTGCCGACTCCGAGCCCGCCGACGCTCCGGTTCAGTACCGTTCGTCCGGCACCCGACGGCTCCGCGAGCGCATCGCGAACAGCAGACCGATCACGAAGAGCACCACACCGGCCACCATCAGGATCACCGCGAGGGTGTTCGAGTCGATACCCGGAATGCTGATCTCGACCGCGTACATGAGTATCGCGCCGAGCACCACGAGGACCACTCCGCCGCCGATGTAACCCATAGCTGTTCTCCTTCGTCGTGAGCGTGCGCGTGTCCGCGGTTGTGCGCTCACCCTACGAGAACCCGGCGCCGAATTCAGGCGTGCGGGGAGAGCAGCTTTCGTGCCGGTTCCTCGATGAACCGGTGGCTCGCTGCGCCCGCGGCCAGCGAGCCGGCCACGGTGACGGGCCAGATGACCCCCATCCGCTGGTCCCATAACCGCGTGCGGGTGAGGGGGAACGCGGCGTGCAGGACGAGCTGATGCCACAGGAAGATTCCGTACGACCAGGTGCCGACCTTCTGCAACGGCGCGGACTCCAGGACCGGGAACCGCGTGCCCTCCGGGGCGAGGACCACCGGGGCCAGGACGAGGAACGCCATCGTGCCCGCCAGACCGGTCCGGGCCGCGAACTCGACGGGGCCCGGGTGGACGAATCCCTCGGAGAACCATCCGGGAACGGTGGTGGCGACCAGGGCAGCGCCGCCGGCGAGCCACCACCCCCACCTCGCGAGTCGATCGCGACACATCCGGGCGAGCGTGCCGGGGGGCGCGGTGACGACCTCGGCCAGCAGCATCCCCGCGGCGAACCAGGCGGCGAACGACGGCGGGAGGATCTGGACGTTGACGTCGGCCGGCAGGATGCCGAGGGCGTGCCACGGGAGCATCGGGAACACGAGACCCGAGGCACCGAACGCGGCGATCGCCGGGATACGCCACCGGGCGGAGTTGCCGCGCAGGTCCTTCATCGCGGTCCACAGCAGCGGGAAGGCGAGGTAGTACGCCATCTCCACGGCCAGCGACCACGCGTGCGTCAGCCCGGCGACGAGGAAGTTCGACGTGTAGATCTGCGTGAGGGTCAGGTTGGCGATCCAGGAATCCGGGCCGTTGACGTGGTTCTGCTCTAGCAGCAGCATCGCGGCGGCGACCAGCACCGCGTACGACGGCAGGATCCGCACGAGACGCGAGCGGAGGTACTCGCGGGTCGGCCGGGCGGTTCCCGGCTCGTCCCTGCGCGCGTGGGCGGCGTGGGCTCGCCACAGCAGGAACCCGGATTTGGCGAAGAAGACGGCGACCGCCAGGTCGAGTCGCCCGAACAGCCGTTTGACGGGTGACCCGGTGGACGCGCGGGTGACGAAGGCGACGTGGGTGGTCAGCACCCCGACGGCCGCGAGGCCACGGATCCCCTCGAGGGCGGGGACGAATCCCCGGGCCCCGGCGAGTCGGCGTGGCGCCGAGCCGGCCGAAGTCGCGTCCCTGCCCGCCGGGTATCCCGAACGAGTGGCCGTCGCGTGGCCCGCACCCTCGGAGGACGCCGCACCGGGGCCTGCCGCCGGTACGGTCACCTCGGCGCGTTGCCGGATCCGCCTACGCACGGTCTCCTGCGCGGTGGCCACGGCGTTCCGGACGGTGGCCACCGCAGGCTCGGCCTCGCCGGAGGCCACCGCTGCGCGACGTGCGGAGACCCCGGCGACGACCGCCCCGCCCGCGACGACGATCAGGGCGGTGGCGACAGACCTCATGGACTCTCCCGGGGCGGTGAGGTGGGATGACGGCGGTGTCCGGGAGGGCCCAGAGGCCGCCCGGAACATCCGGAGGAGCCTAACACCGGTTCTAGTTCCGTCCATCGACCGCCCGCGCCTCCGTGTCCGATCACTCCGGGGGCGGGCCGGTGGTCGGTCGGCACCGGTTTTCGTAGGGTGGCATCACCCGTTTCCCGATCGGAGAGCCATGACCGACGCCCCCACCGACCCCGGGTCCGACGCCGTGGACGACCACCCGCCGGAGGCCGTGGACGTCCTGGTGATCGGCGGGGGCCCGGCGGGCCTGTCGGCCGCCACCTGGGTCGGCCGGTATCAGCGCTCCACCCTGCTCGTCGACGCCGGGTGCCAGCGCAATCTCGCGGCGCAGCGGGTCCACGGCATGCTCGGCACCGGCCCCACCACACCCGCCGAGTTCTACGCCGACGTCGACGAGGGTCTTCGCGAGTACCCGACCGTCCGACGACTCGGTGGAGTCGTCACCGACCTGGTCAGGAAATCCGACGACCGGTTCGTCGCCCGAATAGCACCCGGCGCCACAACGGATGGTGGTGACGAGAACCCCGTCACGGTCACCGCCAGGCGGATCATCCTCGCCACCGGCGTGCGCGACCGGCTACCCGACCTCGCGGGGATCGACGACCACTACGGGGTCGACGTGCACCACTGTCCCGCCTGCGACGGCCTCACCGCCGCCGGCCGGCGGATCATCGTGCTCGGCGTGGGCGCGCATGTGCCCGCCTACGCGTCCGAATTGCTGGACTGGGCGTCGGAGGTGGTCATCGTCACCGAGAGCGACTCCGACCCGGCCTTCGACGACGATCAGCGGGCCGCCTGCGCGGAGCACGACATCGAGGTGATCGACGGGGTCGCCCGGGAGCTCGTCGGCGACCCCGACCAGCTGGAGGGGGTCCGGCTCGCGGACGGGAGGGTGATCGCGGGGTCGAAGGTGTTCTTCTCCTACGCGCACCACCCGACGAACGAGCTCGCGACGTCCCTGGGCTGCGAGCTGGACGACGAGGGCGGTCTCACCGTCAACGCGATGCAGCTGACCAGCGTCGACGGCGTGTACGCCGCCGGCGACATCGTGACCGGCCTGCAGCTCGTGCCGATCGCCGTGGGCACCGGCGCCGCGGCCGGCGTGGCGTGCGCGACCTCGCTGCGCGGGCACGCCACCGCCGAGTGCGTTCCCGACCCGGCACCGCCGACCCGGAACTTCACGCGGCCGGACAACTAGCCGGGCCGGCCCGCCACCGAGACGATCGCCGCGCAGATCTCGTCCAGGACCGCGTCCGGCCCGCCCGGCACCAGCACGTCGGTCGCGATGCGGGCGTTGTCCACGCGGCGCCGGTGCCCGCGGACGTCCGCCACCGTCATGCCGCGAGTGTGCTCGCCCGAGCACTCGACCCGTACGTTCGCCGGCGCGGCCACCACCGCCTCCGGGTGCAGGGCCATCCACGCGACGAACGGGTCGTGGACCTGCGCCAGGTATCCCTCCCCGACGGAGTCGTGGAACTCGAAGTAGAACCGCAGGGCCTCGGTCAGCCGCCGCGCCAGCGGGGAATCCGTGGCCTCGAGCAGCCACTCCGACCGCTCGGGGGTCCATACCGCGCGTTCGGTGAGGTTCAACCCGCACCACAGCGGGGTCGGCACCGCGGGATCGGCGGTGCGCGCGTCCTCCCACGCCCGGCACACGCGGTCGGCGGCTTCGGGGTCCACGTCGACGTTCCATTCGCTGACCGGCGTGGTGTTGCCCGGATGCCCACGGAACGTCCCGCCCATCACCACCAGCCCGCCCAGCAACCGGGGGAGTGCGGGGTCGAGTGCCAGGGCATGGGCCAGCGTGGACGAGGGACCGGTCACGATCCCCACCAGCTCACCGGGGTGGGCGCGCGCCGCGTCCACCCAGAGTCGCGCACCGTCGCGCGGATCGACCGACCTCGTCGTCGTCGCCCTCGTCGTCGTCAGTTCGGCGTACCCGGCCCCGCGGGGGCCGTGCGTCTCGGGGGTGAGCACGTGGGGCACGGCGATCGGGCCGGGCGCGCCGGCGGCCACCGGGAGCCCCGGCGCGCCCGCGAGGTCGAGCCACGCACACGCGTTGGCGACCGTGTCCTCCGACCCGACGTTGCCGGCCGTGCACACCACGCCGGTCAGGTCGGTCCGCCCGGCGCGGTGCTCGGCCACCAGGTAGGCGATCGCCAGGGCGTCGTCGATGCCCGGGTCGCAGTCGAGCAGCACCGGGGTGCGGCTCACCGCGATCGGCCCCGGGACAGCAGGACGTCGCGGGTCACCTGCAGCTGGCCGGTGTGGGCGGCGACCTCGTGCAGGATGTGGCCCACAACCCACTCCGGGGTGAAGGTCCCCGCCCGGCGCGCGGCGTCGACGTCGACCGTGGTCCCGGCGGGAGTGGCCAGATCGCCCCGTCCGACCGCCGCGGCGACCCACCCGGGAAGTCGGTCGATCAGGGCGCCAAGCCGGTCGAGCTCCGGCCCCACCGGTCCGGTGAAGGCGAACTCGGCGTCACGATCCCGGACGATGTCCTCACCACCCAGGCTGGCCGCACCCCAGGAGGCGAGCACCCCGCACAGGTGGTGGACGAGCGCGGCGGCGGAGTTGGTGGGCCACTCGGAACCCTCGTCGGTGGTCCGCGAGTGCACCAGCGTGTCGGGCCCGTCGCCGCCGAGATCGGCCACCGCGGCGCGGATCGTGGGCAGCAGCTCGTCGGCGAGGATCCGGCGGGCGGCGTCGACGTTCACGGCGGGGTCGACGTTCACCACGGGCTGGGCTCGAAGTCCTTGAGGAAGCAGCCGTAGAGGTCCTCGCCGGCCTCGCCGCGGACGATCGGGTCCACCACGCGGGCGGCGCCGTCGACGAGGTCCAGGGGCGCGTGGAAGCCCTCCTCGTGCAGCCGGACCTTGGTGGTGTGCGGGCGCTCGTCGGTGATCCAGCCGGTGTCCACGGCGGTCATGAGGATGCCGTGTTCGGTGAACATCTCCTCGGCGGAGGTGCGCGTGAGCATGTTGAGGCCCGCCTTGGCCATGTTGGTGTGCGGGTGGCCGGCGCCCTTGTAGCGGCGCGAGAACTGTCCCTCCATGGCGGAGACGTTGACGACGTACTTGCGGCGCGCCTTCGAGGCCGCCATGGCGGGGCGCAGGCGGGAGACGAGGATGAACGGGGCGACCGAGTTGGCGAGCTGCACCTCGAGCATCTCCATCGGCTCGACCTGCTCGACCGTGGCCACCCAGCTGTTGTGGTCCACCACGTCCGGCAGCAGCCCGCCGGCGTCGATGGCGGTCCCGGCGGCCATCCGCTCCAGCGAGGACGAGCCGGCCTGCAGCGCCAGGGTCGCGATGTGGTCGGCCTCGCGCTCGGCCTCCTCGGACCCGATCAGCGCGGACTCGCCGCCCATGAGCGCGGCCGGGTGCAGTTCGGAGGTGCGGCCCATGGTGACCACGGGGATGTCGGCGGCGCGGCCGGTGAGGGCGGCCGACTCGCCCTCGACGAGCCCGGAGTACGACCCGGGGGAGCGGCGCACGGTCTGTGCGGCGTTGTTGATGAGGATGTCCAGCGGGCCGCCGGCGGCGACCTCGTCGGCCAGCGCCACCACCTGGGCGGGGTCGCGCAGGTCCACGCCGATCACGTGCACGCGGTCGGCCCACTCGGAGTGGTCGTCCATCGAGGCGAACCGGCGGGCGGCGTCGCGGGGGAAGCGGGTGGTGATGGTGACGTCGGCGCCGGCGCGCAGCAGCATCAGGGCGATGTACATGCCGATCTTCGCGCGGCCGCCGGTGAGCAGGGCCCGCCGGCCGGTCAGGTCCATCTCGGGATCCCGCCGGGCCCGGTTGAGCGCGGCGCACCTCGGGCACAGCTGGTGGTAGAAGGCGTCGACCTGGGTGAAGCGCTGCTTGCAGACGTAGCACGCCATCGCGCGCTGGAGGTGGCCGGCGACGGCGCCCGGGGTGGTGGAGACCAGGCGGATTCCGGCGGTCTCGTCGTCGATCCGGGTGGGTGAGCCGGTCGCGGTGGCCTCGATGACAGCCTTGTCCGCCTCCTGGCGGGCGCGACGCACCTCGGCGCGGCGCGTCTTCTTGAGTAGCTTGAACATGTGGCCGACCGACCGCTGCACCCGGATGGAGTCGGGGTGGTCCTCGCCGAGCGCGGCGGCCTGGTCGAGGACGCGCAGGCAGATCTCGAGGTCGCCCGGGTCGATACCGCTCGGGTCGATACCGCTCGGGTCGATACCGCCTGGATCGAAACTGTCTGGGTCGATGCCGGTCACCCCGATACGGTACGACGACGAGGTGGTCAGCCCCTAAACCGTCCGCCCCCGCAGGGTGGACACGTCGCCGGCACGCAACCCGGTGAGCACGTGCTCCACCGCCCGCGGGTGATGGTCCCGCCCGGAGAGGACGGCGGTGGGGGCGAAGCCGTGGCCCGCGGCGTACGCCTCGGACACCAGCTGGGCGTGGGCCTCCACGGGCAGCACGCCCGGGCCCTGGCCGGCGGGGGCGTCGTGGGCGCCGCGGGCGAATGCCGCCCGCCAGTCGTAGGCGCGCCGGCCCAGGCGGATCTGCTCGCTCAACGCCCGCACCACGTAGCGCGGGCCGAGGTACCGGCCCTGCCAGATGTGGGTCAGTTCGTGCACCAGGGTCGGGGTGGCCCGTAGCCGCGTGGGGCCGGGGTCGGTCATGACCACGATCCCGGGGTCGGCGCCGAGATAGATCAGGCCCGGCAGCGCAAACGCACGCCGGTGTGGGACTCCCGGAACGTGGCCGCGGCGGATCACGACCGGCGTGGGGTCGATCGTGCCCGCGAAGAACCCGTCGAGATCGGCGCGGACCTCCGACGGCAGGTCCAGGGGCGGCGGAGCCAGCCCCAGGGCGTCCAGGCCCCGGTCTGCGGCGCGGGCGGCAGCTGCCAGGGCCCGTCCCGCCGCATCGCCCGGTCGGCCGGCGCTCGCCCTCACGGCGTCCCGCCGGTGACCGAACGGTTGCACTCCAGGGCCGGCGCGAGCCACCCGGCCAACTGATCGTCCGTCGCGATCGACGACGGCTCCACGGTGATCCACCCGGGCCCCATGTCCCGCCCGGCGCCCATCTCGGCCCGGATCGCGCCGGGCAGGGCCATGAGCTCATCGTGCCGGTCGGGGGAGACCCTCACGAGCAGTGACCCGTCCCGTCCGGCGCTGACCGCGATCTTCTCGGACACCATGACGCAGTGGCCGCCGAACATCGACACCTCGCGGGTCACCGGCTCATCGACGAGGAGTTCGCGCAGGCGGTCGATGAGCTGCTGCTGAGCGGGGGGCGGTGTGCGGGGTGTGCGGGCCATCGGGCGACCTCCCCAGCAAAACTCACCCAGAAACAAGTGGGCCCCGGATCCTCACGGATCCGGGGCCACTTCTACTGTCTCGACACAGTGTGCGCGAGGGGGGACTTGAACCCCCACGTCCGTTAATAGGACACTAGCACCTCAAGCTAGCGCGTCTGCCATTCCGCCACTCGCGCTCGCACACTGGTGACCTCCACCGGCTCGTGTCCGGCTTGGTCGTGCGAGGAATGACATTAGCCGATGCCCGAACCGTGGACCAAATCGGGGTCCCGCCGCGGCTCCCACCGCCGGGTCATCGCTGGTAGACAGGGCTGGTAGACAGGGACGTGACCGGATGGAGGACCACTCCACACCGCCACGATCGCAGGAGGATGACGATGACCGACTTCCGTGTGCCCGACCCCTACGCCGCACTCCCGGATCTACCGGCCCTCGAGGTGACGAGCGAGTCGTTCACCGAGGGTGCCACCCTGTCGGCCGCGCAGCTCGGCGGGAAGATGGGTGTCGAGGGCGGCGAGGACAGGTCGCCACAGGTGAGCTGGAGCGCGGGTCCGGAGGGTACGAGGACCTACGTGGTCACCGTCTTCGACCCGGACGCCCCCACCGCGTCGGGCTTCTGGCACTGGTCGGTGGCCAACATCCCGGCAGAGGTGACCTCACTGCCCGAGGGCGCGTGCACGGGCGACGACACCTCGGGCCTCCCCGAGGGCGCGGTCGTGGTCCGCAACGACGCCGGCTTCAAGGGCTTCGTGGGCGCGGCCCCGCCGGCGGGCCACGGGCCGCACCGCTACATCCTCGCCGTCCACGCGGTGGGCGACGAGATCGAGCTCGGTGACGACGCCTCGTGCGCGTTCGTCGGGTTCAACCTGTTCGGCCAGGGCCTGGCCCGCGGCACGGTGACGGGGATCTTCGAGCAGTAGCGCTCAGTAGCGCTCAGCGCACCGCCGAGCCGACGGCCTCCGCCAGGGACCCGAACCCGCCCTGGCGGAGGCGCTTGGCCACCAACCGGTTGGTGCCGCGCAGGAGCGTGGGTCCGGTGAAGATGAACCCGGTGTAGGTCTGGACGAGGTTCGCGCCGTGGGTGATGCGGTCCCAGACGTCCTCGGGCGTCTCGATGCCACCGACGGAGATGATGACGATGCGGCCGCCTGCGCGTCCGTGGATCCGCGAGAGGACCTCCCGCGACCGGGCGGCGACCGGCGCGCCGGAGATGCCCCCGGCGCCCAGTGCCTCGACCGCCGCGGCGGGGGTCCGCAGTCCGTCACGCGAAATGGTGGTGTTGGTGGCGACGATGCCCGCCAGCCCCAGTTCCAGCACGAGGTCCGTCACCGCGTCGATGTCCGCGTCCTCCAGGTCGGGCGCGATCTTCACCAGGACGGGGATCGTGGCCACGTCCCGCACCGCCGCGAGGATGGGCCGGAGCGATTCGACGGCCTGCAGATCCCGTAGTCCCGGGGTGTTGGGGGAGCTGACGTTGACGACGAGGTAGTCGGCGAGACCCGTGAGCATCGTCGCCGAGGCAACGTAGTCGCGGACCGCGTCCTCCGCAGGGACCACCTTGGTCTTGCCGATGTTGATACCCACCGGGTCACTGCTGCGGCGCCGACGGAGGTTGTTGGCCGCGTTACCGGCCCCGTGGTTGTTGAACCCCATCCGGTTGAGGATCGCCCGGTCCTCGACGAGCCGGAACAGGCGTGGGGTGGGATTGCCCGGTTGGGGAGAGGCGGTCACGGTGCCCACCTCGCTGAACCCGAAGCCGATCGCGCCCCACGAGTCCACGGCGGCGGCGTTCTTGTCGAACCCGGCCGCCAACCCGAGCGGGCCGGGGAAGGTACGACCGAGCACCTCCTGGGCGAGCACGGGGTCCCGCACACCCAGGATCCGGCGAGCCACGGCACCGAGCGGGGGCACCAGGGTCAGGAGCTTGAGCAGGCCGAACACCAGGTGGTGGATCCGCTCCGCGGGAAAGCGGAACAGCACCTTCTTGAGCAGTGCGTACACGGTCCTCCTCGGTGAACGTCCCCGGGCGGGACGTGGGTCTTCTGGGCGATCAGCTCGCCGGCTCGGTGAGGGTCGGTCGGATGAGGTGCAGGCCCGCCCCATCCGCGGAACCGACCACCACCGTCCCCGAGTCGGTGACCGCCAGCGAGTCGGGCTGGCGCACCGTCGGGATGTCCGCGCGCTGGATACCGACGCCGTCGCCGAGATCGTACGCCTGGACGGTGTTCGTCCCCGTGGAGGTGACCCAGACGAGTCCTCTGGACGTGTCCTCCGCCACCGCCCACGGGGCCGCGGCGACGGGGAACTGCTGATGCAGCCGGACGGGCGAGGTCGAGTACACCAGCAGGGTCCCGCCGACCGTGTCGCTGGCCACCACGGAACGCTCGCCGAACTCGTCGAGCTGACCCGCCCCCTTGCCGGCACGCAGGAGCGGCCCGGCGTTGTCCGAGTCGAGGTCGATGCTGGCGATGACGGTGTCGGGGCGGCTCAGGGCCGTCACCGAGCCGTCCCGGGCGACGCTGATCCGGTCCACGGCGGTCAGCCCGCCGATGCGACGCTGCTCGGCACCGTCGGCGTCGCGCACGACGATCTCGCCCTCCGGGGTGCCGGTCAGTAGTCGACCGTCCGTGGTCAGCGCGGCCGCGGTGACCGGGCCCAGCCCGGTGATCTCACGGACCTGCCCGGTGGCCGACACCAGGACGACGCCGTCGGAGTGGGGGACCAGCACCGTGCCGTCGTGCGCGGCCGAGGCATCGCCGGCACCCGGGGGCAGCGGCACGGAGTCCTCCTCCACCCAGCGGGTGCCGTCGATTCGACCGATCTCCAGCGACGGCGGGTCGTCGACCCGGGCGATGACCCGGTCACCCACCGCGACGAGGGAGCGGACCGAGCCGGGAACCGGGATCACGTCACCCCCGGCGGGGTCGGAGACCTGCGGCGACTCCGCGGGGGAGGCGTTGCCCTGGGCGATTCTGTTCTGCTCCTCGAGCTCCGCGGTGGGCGAGGAGCAGGCGGTCAGTGCGATCGCCAGGGCGAGGAGGGCGGCGGGCATGCCGGAACGGTGGAGGACACGTCGGTGCACGGTGTTCCTTTCGACTGCCCGCCATTGTCCACCACGCGGGTGCTCGGGCACCGTCCAGGTCCGGGCGACTACTCTCGCTGGGTGCGGTGACGCGATCCGCGTCCGATCCGCCGGAACCCGAGAGGAAACAGCGCACGTGAACACATCGGTCCTCGCCGCGCCCACCGCGGAAGGGATGTCCTGGCTCCAGGTCGTCGTGCTCTCGGTGCTCCAGGGCCTCACCGAGTTCCTGCCGGTGTCGTCGTCCGGCCACCTACGGATCTTCTCCACCTGGTTCTTCGGCGAGGACGCAGGCGCGTCCTTCACCGCCGTGGTCCAGCTGGGCACCGAGGCCGCGGTGCTGGTGTTCTTCTTCAAGGACATCGTGCGCATCCTCGTCGCCTGGTTCCGGGGCGTGTTCGACTCCGAGCACCGCGCCGACCCGGATTACCGCCTGGGGTGGTTCGTCATCGTCGGCTCGGTTCCGATCGCGCTCATCGGTTTCGTCGGCAAGGACTTCATCCGTGACGCCGCGCGGAATCTCTGGATCACCGCCATCGTGCTCATCGTCTTCTCCTTCGTGTTCCTGCTCGCCGAGAGGTTCGGCCGGCAGGACCGCCCCGTCGACGCCAAATCGCTCGAGGGTCTGACGATGAAGGACGCGATCGTCATGGGGCTGGCCCAGTGTCTGGCGCTCATCCCGGGCGTGAGCCGCTCCGGGGGCACGATCTCCGCCGGCCTGTTCCTCAACATGTCGCGCGAGGCCGCGGCGCGGTTCTCGTTCCTGCTGGCCATCCCCGCAGTCCTCGCCTCGGGCCTGTTCAGCCTCCCCGACGCGTTCGAACCGTCGGTGGGGCAGTCGGCGAGCGGATTCCAGCTCCTCGTGGGGTCGGCGATCGCGTTCGTCATCGGGTACGCGGCCATCGCCTGGCTTTTGAGGTTCGTGCAGAACCACTCGCTCGCCTGGTTCGCCGGGTACCGCATCCTCCTCGGCGCCCTGGTGATGATCCTGCTCGGCACCGGCACGATCCCCGCGACCTGACCGGGGCCGCCGCCCGGCCGGTGACCGACCCGGCGGGCCGTCGGTAATCTTCCCGTATGACCGTCATCCTGCTCCGGCACGGCCGATCCACCGCCAACACCGCCCTCACGTTGGCAGGCCGTACACCGGGGGTCGGCCTCGACGACACCGGCCACGCCCAGGCCGCGGAACTCGGCCGTCGGCTCGGGGAACTGCCCGTCGAGGCGGTCGTCCGGTCGCCCCTCATGCGGTGCCGTCAGACGGTCGAACCCCTGGCGCGGTCGCTGGGCGTGGAGCCGCTGGTCGACGAGGGGCTGGTCGAGGTCGACTACGGCTCGTGGACGGGCCGGCCGCTCAAGGACCTCGCCTCCGAGCACCTGTGGTCGGTGGTCCAGCAGCACCCCTCGTCGGCGGTCTTCCCGGACGGAGAGTCCCTGGCCGGGATGGCCGGTCGGGCGGTGACCGCCATCCGTCGCCACGATCAGCGCCTGGCGGACGAGGCGGATCGCGACGTGCTGTGGGTGGCGTGTAGCCACGGCGACGTCATCAAGGCGGTGATCGCGGACGCCTACGGGATGCACCTGGACCAGTTCCAGCGGATCGTGGTGGAACCCGCATCGGTGTCCGTGGTGCGGTACACGCCACACCGCCCGTTCGTGCTCCGGGTCAACGACACCGGCGGCGACCTGGCGGGTCTCCGCGGGGACCCGGCCGGCCGGGTCGGCGACGCCACGGCGGGGCACGCCAGCTCGGACGCCGTCCCCGGCGGGAACGTAGCCTGATGATCCGCACCACCACCCACCCCACGAGGAGACCACCCGCATGAGCAGGGCAGTGCACGAGTTCCGCGACCCGACCCGGTTCGTGGTGGGCACGGTCGGTCAGCCGGGCGAGCGCGTCTTCTTCGTCCAGGCCACCGAGGCGGGCCGGACCATATCAGTGCGGTGCGAGAAGCAGCAGGCCCAGATCCTGTCCGAGAGGATGGGCGACCTGCTCGACGAGATCGCCGACAAGTCCGACGTCCCGATCCCGCCCGCCGGCGGCGTCGTGGATGATCTCGACCCGCTCGAGATGCCGGTCGACGCCGAGTTCCAGGTGGGCACCATGGGGCTCGGCTGGGACGGGGAGCACTCCAAGATCGTGGTGGAGTTGTTGGCGATGGACCCGTCCGCCACAGACGAGTCGGTGGTGCTGTCGGACGCCGAGGACGCGCCGGACGCGCTGCGTGTCTTCCTCACCCCACAGCGCGCCCGGCAGTTCGTGCTCCGCAGCGAGAAGGTCGTCTCCGCCGGGCGTGCCCCGTGCCCGCTGTGCGGCGAACCGATCGACACCACCGGTCACCTGTGCGTCCGCCTCAACGGTTATCTCCCGCGGTCCGGTGAGACGCTCACCGACCTCATCGACCCGTGACCGACCGCCCGGTCAGCCCCGAACTCACCGTGCTGTACCGGATCCCGTCCGGCAGCAACGCGGTATACCACTGTGTGGACGCCCACGGGGACAGCTGGGTCTACAAACCGTCGGCGGGCGAGCGGCCGCTGATGGACTTCCCCGACGGCAGCCTCGCCGCGCGGGAGATCGCCGCACACGCGGTCTCCGAGGCGTTGGGCTGGGACCTCGTGCCACAGACCGTGTCCGCGCACGGCCCGGGAGGGCCGGGGATGGCCCAGCGCTGGATCGAGGAGGTCGATCGCGAGCAACGCTCCGGGCACGACCCGATCGACGTCCACCCCGCCGACGCCGTCCCGGGCGGTCGGGCAGTCGTGCTTCGGGGGGAGGGCGCGCGGGGAGAGGACGTGGTGGTCGCCCACGGCACCGACGACCGGCTGCGCCGGATCGCGGTGTTCGACCACGTGGTCAACAACGCCGACCGCAAGGGCGGACACGTCCTCGTCGACGCCGCGGGGGTCGTCTGGGCGATCGACCACGGCCTGTCCTTCCACACCGAGCCCAAGGTGCGCACCGTCCTGTGGGGGTGGGCGGGTCAACCCCTCACCGCCGACGACGTGGCGGGGTTGGAGCGTCTCCGGCGCGACCTGGCAGAGGGCGGCACCCTCGGCGCGGCCCTGTCCGACCTGCTCTCCTCCGCCGAGGTCGAGGCTCTCACCGATCGCGTCGACGCCCTCCTGGCGACGCGGGTGTTCCCCGTTCCCGGCCCCGGCTACCCCTTACCCTGGCCGCTCTTCTGACCGCGTGGTCTCTAGACTCGGCCGCATGCACTCGTGGTCCACGCCTGTCGTCCCCTCGGTCCCCGGCGACGGCGCCCCCCTGAGGTTGTTCGACACGGCCGGCGGGGAGGCCCGCGAGGTGGCGCCGGGGCCCGTCGCACGCATGTACGTCTGCGGGATCACCCCGTACGACACCACCCATCTCGGTCACGCGGCCACCTATCTCACGTTCGACCTCGTCTACCGTCAGCTGCTCGACGCCGGGCACGAGGTTCACTACGTCCAGAACACCACCGATGTCGACGACCCGCTGTTCGAGCGGGCAGAGCGAGACGGCGTCGACTGGCAGGAGCTGGGGGACCGCGAGACCGATCGGTTCCGCGGGGACATGGAGGCGCTCCGGGTCCTCCCGCCGCGTGACTACGTCGCGGCCACCGAGACCATCGACGAGGTCGTGGAGATGGTGGCCGAGCTCCTCGAGCGTGGTCACGCCTACTGCATCGACCCCGCCGTCGACGGCTACTCCGACGTCTACTACCGCCACCGCGCGACCGAGGAGTTCGGGTACGAGTCGGGCTACGACGACGACGAGATGGCCGTCGCCTTCGCCGAGCGCGGTGGCGACCCTGACCGAACCGGCAAGGAACACCCGCTGGATGCGCTGCTGTGGCGTGTCAATCGTCCCGGCGAACCGTCCTGGCCCTCCCCCTGGGGGGCGGGCCGACCCGGGTGGCACATCGAGTGCTCCGCGATCGCCCGCAACCGCCTGGGGATGGAGTTCGACATCCAGGGTGGCGGCAGCGACCTGGCCTTCCCCCACCACGAGTTCTCCGCCGCCCACGCCGAGGCGGCCACGGGGGAGGCGCCCTTCGCCCGTTTCTACGTCCACGCCGCGATGATCGGGCTCGACGGCGTGAAGATGAGCAAGTCGCTCGGCAACCTGGTGCGCGTGCAGGCGCTGCGGGAGGAGGGCGTCGACCCGGCGCTCATCAGGCTCGGCCTGTTCGCCGGGCACTACCGCGTGGACCGGTCCTGGTCCGGGGAGCTCCTCGAGGCCGCCCGTCTCCGGTACGACACGTGGAACCGGGCCGTCGCCCGCGGCGCCGGTGCGGACTCGGCGGCCGCGATCACGGCTCTGCGCGAGCGCCTCGCGGACGACCTGGACACGCCCGGCGCGTTGGCCGTGATCGACGCGTGGGCGGAGGCGACGCTGGGCGGTGACGAGGCGGACCCGGGCGCCGGTGTCGCGGTCGCGACCGCCCTGGACGCTCTTCTCGGCATCCCGTCGACCGCCGCCTGACCGGCCGGGCCGGCTGACCTGCTGACCGGCGGGGCCGCCTGGCCGGCGGCACACGCCTGCCTGCGGGACGCGCGTGCCGCGACCCGGCCGGCCGCGGGTCACCCGGCGTCGGGCTCGTCCCGCTCGCCCCGTAGGAAGCGCTCGAACTCGGCCGCGATCGCATCGCCGTCGACCAGCGGCATGGCCTCCCCACCCGACGCGCGGCCGCGGTCGGGCTCCGGGTCGACCCCCGGGGTCACCCCGGAGTCCTCGTCCATCCGGTCCTCGAGGGACTGGATGTAGTCGCGGAGGTCCTCATCCTCGCCCGCGGCGGCGTCGACACGGTCGGCCCACGTCCGCGCCTGCACGCGCAGCGCGTCCATCGGCACCGCCATGCCCAGGTTCTCCGCGATCCAGGACAGCATCGCCTCGGTACCGCGGGGGTTCGGCGGCGAGGCCACGTAGTGGGGGACCCCCGCGAACACGCTCAGCGTGGGCACCCCCGCCTCCGTGAGGAGTTGTTGGAGCACCCCGGACATCCCGGTGGGCCCCTCGTAGTCCGACGGTTCGACGCCCATCGTCGCCATCCGCTGCCGGCTGAACGCCGCGCCGGTGAGCGGGACCGGACGGGTGTGCGGCACGTCGGCGAGGTAGGCCCCCAGCAGGATCACCTGGGACACCCCGAGGGTGTCGACCAGGTCGACGAACTCCGAGGCGAACCGGCGCCACTTCAGGGCCGGCTCGGGCCCCCGCACCAACAACACGTCCGCGGCGAACCCGTCCGGTCGACACGCCGACACCACCACCCGGGGCCACTCGACCGAGCGGGACACCCCACCCGAGATCCGGACGACGGGCCGCTGGTCCAGGTAGTCGAAGAACTCGTCACCGCCGACCTCGGCGATCTGGCGGGCCTCCCAGTTCAGGGCGAGGTGTTCGATGGTGCCGGTCGCCACGTCCGCGGCGTCGTTCCAGCCCTCGAAGGCCACGATCATCACCGGGCTCTCCAGATCGAGATGCCCGTCGGGACTCCATTGGACAGTCATTAGTACAGCCTACGTTCGTCCGGTTGTTCCCCACCCATACACTGGGGCCATGTCTGTCGATTTCGATTCGCCCTTATTGGATGCCGCCCGTCGGCGAGTACTGATCGGTGACGGGGCGATGGGCACGATGTTGCAGGCCGTCGACCTTGATGTGGACGCGGACTTCCTGGGCCTGGAGGGCTGCAACGAGATCCTCAACGCCACACGTCCGGACGTCGTGGAGGACATCCACCGGGCGTTCTTCACCGCTGGCGCCGATCTGGTGGAGACCAACACCTTCGGCTGCAACCTGTCCAACCTGGGCGACTACGACATCGTCGACCGGATCGGTGAGCTCGCGGAGAAGGGCGCGGCGATCGCCCGCAAGGTCGCCGACGAAATGGGTCCGTCCGAGGACGGGACCCCCCGGATGGTGCTGGGTTCCCTCGGGCCGGGCACCAAGCTGCCCTCCCTGGGGCAGACCACCTTCGAGGAAATGCGGGACGCCTACGCCCAGGCCGCCGAGGGGCTGGCACGCGGTGGCGCGGACGCCTACCTCATCGAGACGAGCCAGGACCTGCTCCAGGTCAAGGCCGCGGTGCTCGGGTGCCAGGACGGGATGGCCGCCGCCGACAGGCGGCTGCCGATCATCTCCCACGTCACCATCGAGACCACGGGCACCATGCTGCTCGGCTCGGACATCGGCGCGGCCCTCACCGCGTTGGAGCCGCTGGGCATCGACATGATCGGCCTCAACTGCGCCACGGGTCCGGCCGAGATGATCGAGCACCTGCGGTTCCTGTCCCGGCACGCCGGGATCCCCGTGTCGGTCATGCCCAACGCGGGACTGCCGGAGCTCGGCGAGCACGGCGCCGTCTACCCCCTGGGCGCCGACGCGTTCGCGCCGCAGGTGGCCGATTTCGTCTCCGAGTTCGGCCTGTCGATGGTGGGCGGGTGCTGCGGAACGACCCCCGAGCACATCACCCGCCTGCGCGACGAGGTCCTGGGCCGCGAGAAGGCCGAGCGTCGGGTGGAGCCCGTCAACGCGGTCGCCTCGCTGTACAGCTCGACCCCCCTGCGCGCCGACGCCGGCATCCTGATGATCGGCGAGCGCACCAACGCCAACGGTTCCAAGCGGTTCCGCGAGGCCATGCTCGCCGGCGACTGGGACACCTGCATGGACATCGCCAAGGAGCAGATGCGCGACGGTGCGCAGATGGTCGACCTCTGTGTCGACTACGTCGGCCGGGACGGCTCCGACGACATGAAGGAGTTGGCCGGCCGGTTCGCGACCTCCTCGACGCTGCCGATCATGCTCGACTCGACCGAGCCCGGTGTCATCGAGGCCGGTCTGGAGAAGCTGGGTGGCCGCTGCGCGGTCAACTCGGTCAACTACGAGGACGGCGACGGGCCGGAGTCCCGTTTCCAGCGGATCATGCAGCTGGTCTCCCGCCACGGCGCGGCTGTGGTCGGACTGACCATCGACGAGGAGGGCCAGGCCCGGACCGCGGATCGCAAGGTCGAGATCGCCGAGCGGCTCATCTCCGACCTCACCGGTAACTGGGGGGTGGCGGAGGAGGACATCATCATCGACTGTCTGACCTTCCCCATCTCGACCGGCCAGGAGGAGGTCCGCCGCGACGGCATCGAGACAATCGAGGCCATCCGCCGACTCACCGGGTCACACCCGAAGATCCACACCACGCTCGGCTTGTCGAACATCTCGTTCGGCCTCAACCCGGCCGCCCGCCAGGTGCTCAACTCGGTGTTCCTGCACGAGTGCATCCAGGCGGGTCTGGACACCGCGATCGCGCACAGTTCCAAGATCCTGCCCATGAGCAAGATCGACGAGCGGCAGCGGGAAGTCGCCCTCGACCTGGTCTACGACCGTCGCGGTGAGGGATATGACCCCCTCCAGGTGTTCATGGAGCTGTTCGAGGGCGTGTCCGCGGCCGGCGCCAAGGACGCGCGCGCGGCCGAGCTCGCCGCGATGCCGCTCATGGAGCGGCTGTCGGCCAGGATCGTCGACGGCGAGCGCAAGGGACTCGAGGCGGACCTCGACGCCGCGATGGCGGAGATCCCCCCTCTGGAGATCATCAACACCCACCTGCTCGGCGGGATGAAGACCGTGGGTGAGCTCTTCGGGTCCGGCCAGATGCAGCTGCCGTTCGTCCTGCAGTCGGCGGAGACCATGAAGGCCGCGGTCGCCCACCTCGAGCCCCACATGGAGGCCAGCGACGAGGACGGCAAGGGCCGCATCGTCCTGGCCACGGTCAAGGGCGATGTGCACGACATCGGCAAGAACCTCGTGGACATCATTCTGTCCAACAACGGTTACGACGTGGTCAACATCGGCATCAAGCAGCCGATCTCGGAGATCATCTCCGCGGCCCGCGAGCACAAGGCCGACGTGATCGGCATGTCCGGCCTGCTCGTGAAGTCGACCGTCGTGATGAAGGACAACCTCGCCGAGCTCAACTCGGAGGGGATCGCCGGGGAGTTCCCGGTCCTGCTCGGCGGCGCCGCGCTGACCCGGTCCTACGTCGAGGTCGACCTCGCCGGGATGTACCAGGGTGAGGTGTTCTACGCGCGGGACGCGTTCGAGGGCCTGCGGCTCATGGACGAGGTGATGACGTCCAAACGGACCGGGGTCCCGATGTCGCAGTCGTCGGAGTCCGCGGCCAAGGCCGAAGAACGCCGCGAGCGCCGCGCTCGCAGTGAGCGGATCGCCGCCAAGCGCGCCGCCGAGGCCGAGCCCGTCGTGGTCCCCGAGCGGTCGGACGTCGCGGCCGACCAGCCGATCGCGACCCCTCCGTTCTGGGGGACCCGGATCGCCAAGGGGATCCCGGTGGCGGACTACGCCGGTCACCTGGACGAGCGTGCCCTGTTCTTCGGTCAGTGGGGCCTGCGGGGCACCCGCAGCGGCGACGGGCCGGACTACGAGGAGCTCGTGGCCACCGAGGGCAGGCCCCGCCTGCGTTCGTGGATCGACCGGTTGACCACCGAGAACATCCTGTCCCACTCGGCCGTGGTGTACGGCTACTTCCCGGCCTACTCGGTGGGCGAGGAGATCTGGGTGCTCGCCGAGCCGCGCCCCGACGCCGAGGTGCTCCACAAGATCGCGTTCCCGCGCCAGCAGCGACCGCGCTTCCTGGCCATCCCCGACTTCCTGGCCTCCAAGGAGCGCTGCGAGGCCGAGGGAGTGGTGGACGTGCTGCCGTTCCAGCTGGTCACCATGGGCACGCCCATCGCGGACTTCGCCAACGAGCTGTTCGCCGCGGACAACTACCGGGACTACCTCGAGGTACACGGCCTGTCCGTGCAGCTCACCGAGGCCCTCGCCGAGTTCTGGCACCGACGGGTCCGCGACGAACTCCGCCTGCCCGAGGGCACGGTCTCCGACGAGGACCCGGACAGCATCGAGGAGTACTTCAACCTCAAGTACCGGGGTGCCCGGTACAGCTTCGGCTACGGCGCTTGCCCCGACCTGGAGTCCCGCAAGGTGGTCGTCGATCTGCTCGAGCCCGAGCGCATCGGCGTCGAACTCTCCGAGGAACTGCAGTTACATCCCGAGCAGTCGACCGACGCGTTCGTGCTATACCACCCGGAGGCCAAGTACTTCAACGTCTGAGGCGGGCACGCAGGACAGCCTGTCCTTGCTGGTAGAGGACATACCCGACGGCGGATGATGAAGTCATGCACACCATCGGGCACCGATCTGGCGGTGAATCCACCAGCCCCGCGTCGGCATCGACGCGGGGCCGGGCGGACGGGCCACTCCGCACCTTCGTCGGCTCTCGCCAGGGGGTACTCGCGATGGCCACCGTCCTGGCCATCGCGATCCACCTCGTGTCGCGCGCGGTCACCGGTCCCGGCGTCTCCACGACGGTCGAGTGGTCGATCCGGGCGCCCCTGGTCGCGGTGGTCGTGGTCGGCGGGGTCCCACTCATCCTCGAGGTACTGCGCTCGGCGGTGAGGAGCGCGGGTGGGGCGGACATGCTCGCCGCCATCTCGATCATCACGGCGGTCGCTCTCGACGAGTGGCTGGTCGCCGCGATCGTCGTCCTCATGCTGTCCGGCGGCGAGGCGCTCGAGGCCGCGGCGTCGCGGAGGGCATCGGCCACCCTCGACGCCCTCGCGCGGCGCAGTCCCACGATCGCGCATCGACTCCGCGGGGACTCTACGGCCGCGGGCGTGGACGACATCCGCGCCGAGGAGGTCCGCGTGGATGACCTCCTCCTCGTCCTGCCTCATGAACTGTGCCCCGTCGACGGCGAGGTCGTGGGTGGCGACGGCGCCATGGACGAGTCGTTCCTGACCGGCGAACCGTACGTCGTGCCGAAGTCACCCGGCTCCCAGGTGCTCTCCGGGGCCGTCAACGGCGAGGTGGCGTTGACCGTCCGGGCCGAACGCCGGGCGGCAGACTCCCGGTACGCGCAGATCGTCGGCGTCCTGCGGGAGGCGGAGGAACACCGGCCCCCGATGCGTCGCCTGGCCGACCGTCTCGGCGCCTGGTACACGCTGGTCGCACTTGCCCTCGGCGTCCTCGGCTGGGCCATCTCGGGCGACCCGACCCGCTTCCTCGCCGTAGTGGTCGTCGCGACCCCGTGTCCACTGCTCATCGGCGTACCGGTCGCCATCATCGGCGCCATCTCGCTGTCCGCCAAGCGTGGGATCATCATCCGGAACCCGGCAATGCTCGAGAACGTCAGCCGGATCGAGACGATGATGTTCGACAAGACGGGCACACTGACCTACGGTCGCCCCGTCCTGACCGAGATCATTCCTCGACCGGGCACCGATCCGGATGGCGTGCTGGCGACCGCAGCGGCGGTCGAGGTCTACTCCCGTCATCCTCTTGCCCGAGCTGTCGTCGACGCCGCCACCGAACGAGGTCTCGCCATACCACCACTCAGCTCGGTCGCCGAGAAACCCGGCGCCGGACTGGTCGGTGAGGTGGGCGGCCACAGCCTTCGCCTGACCAACCGTCGTGGACTCGCCGCGGTCGACCCCGACGCCGTCGACCTCCTCCCGGGGACGGAGGCCGGTCTGGAATCGATCGTCCTCCTGGACGACCGGTACGCCGCCACCCTCCGGTTCCGGGACGAACCGCGGGCGACCGCAGGCGACTTCATCGCACATCTGCCGCGCTCGCACGGCGTCAAGCACATGATGATCATCTCGGGTGACCGCGAGACCGAGGTCCGCCGGTTGGCGGACCGGGTGGGCATCAGTGAGGTGTACGGCGGGGTCGGCCCCGAGGGCAAACTCGCGATCGTCCGCGAACGCACTGCCGCGGGGCCGACGCTGTTCCTCGGGGACGGCATCAACGACGCCCCGGCGATGACGGCCGCGACCGCAGGAGTCGCGTTCGGTGCCACCTCCGACGTGACGTCCGAGGCCGCCGACGCCGTGGTGCTGGATTCCTCACTGGAGCGCCTCGACGACCTGCTCCATATCGGAGCGCGTATGCGTCGGATCGCCCTGCAGTCAGCGGTCGGCGGGATGGCCGCCTCCGTGATCGGGATGCTCCTCGCCGTCTTCGGGTTGCTGAGCCCTCTCGCGGGGGCGATCGCGCAGGAGGTCATCGATGTGCTGGCGATCCTCAACTCGGCGCGCGTCGTGATGGCGCCACGGAAGCTCAGTGACTTCGATGCGATCCCGTCGCAATCGGCGCCTCGGGTCACCCCCGGTTCACCTGACTCGGGTAGACAGTAGTCCGTGACCAGCAATTCCTCTGACAGTGTTCCGGCCGCCGTCTGTCTCGACATGGACGGCACCCTCGTCGACACCGAGCGACTGTGGGACATCGCCGTGTACGAGCTCGCCGAGCACCTGGGGCGCCCCCTCGACGAGACGACGCGCGAGAGGACGCTGGGCAACTCCCTCCACGGGTTCTTCGAGATCCTCGGCGAGTACACGGGTCGCCGGATCGTGGGCGAGGAGTTCGACCGCCTCGCCCACCGCTTGAACTCCCGGGTCACCGAGTTGATGCGAACTGATATGAGGTGGCGGCCGGGCGCCGAGGATCTCCTCGCCGATATCGCGTCGACGGGGACTCCGGTCGCTTTGGTCACCAACACCACCGCCGATGTCGCGGTGGTGCCCCTCGAGTTCATCGACCGCTCCCGCTTCGACGTGGTGGTCACCGGGTGCATGGTCACCGAGGCCAAGCCCGCCCCGGACCCGTATCTCCTCGCGTGTGCCCGGCTCGGGGTGGAGCCCGGCTCGGCGGTGGCGGTGGAGGATTCCGTCACCGGCGCGACCGCGGCGGTCGCCGCCGGATGCCGGGTGCTGTACATCCCGTCGACCGACGGCCAGCCCGGCGTCGTCGGGGCCCACACCCACGACACCCTGGAGGGCATCGACACCGCGGCGCTCCACGGGCTCACCTCCGGCACACCCGTGGGTGCGGCTATGGGACAATCGAGCGTGTGAAGACCTTCGACTCGCTGTTCACCGAGCTGTCCGAGCGCATTACCGCGCGCCCCGAGGGGTCCGGCACCGTCGCCGCGTTCGACAAGGGTGTGCATCATCTGGGCAAGAAGGTCGTCGAAGAAGCCGGAGAGGTGTGGATCGCCGCCGAGTACCAGTCCGACGAGGAACTGGCGGAGGAGATCTCGCAGCTCCTGTACTGGACCCAGGTCATGATGCTCAGGCGCGGACTCGGCCTCGAGGACGTCTACCGACATCTCTAGACCCCGCCCCGCGTCCACCCTCACGCTCACAGATCCCGGAGCCCCCGTCATGCTGCGCGTCGCACTGCCCAACAAGGGCGCCCTGTCCGAGTCCGCCTCCGAGATGCTCGCCGAGGCGGGGTACCGTCGTCGGCACGAGGGGAGCAAAGACCTCACGCTGATCGACCCGGACAACGACGTCGAGTTCTTCTTCCTCCGTCCCAAGGACATCGCCGTCTATGTGGGCTCCGGCCGCCTCGAGATGGGCATCACCGGCCGGGATCTGGCCGCGGATTCCATGGCCGAGGTCGATGAGCTCCTCGATCTGGGCTTCGGCCACTCCACCTTCCGCTACGCCGGTCCCGCCGGGGCGGGATGGTCCACCGACCGGCTCGCCGGCGCGCGGATCGCGACCTCGTACCCCAATATCGTGCGTCGGGACCTCCAGCAGCGGGGGGTCGAGGCAGAGGTCATCCGCCTCGACGGCGCCGTGGAGATCTCGATCCAACTGGGAGTGGCCGACTGCATCGCCGACGTCGTGGGGTCCGGACGGACGCTCAAGGTCCACGGCCTGGAGGCGTTCGGCGACATCCTGTGCGACTCCTCGGGCGTGCTGATCTCCCGGGCGGACGCCGAGGTGTCCGCGGCGATGGCACAGCTCAGGGCGCGCCTGCAGGGCGTGGTGTTCGCCCAGCAGTACATGATGCTCGACTACAACTGCCCCAAGGATCTGCTCGACGAGGTCTCGGCGATCACGCCGGGCATCGAGTCGCCCACGGTCTCGCCGATGGCGGACCCGGCGTGGATCGCCGTCCGGTCGATGGTGCCGCGCAAGCGGGTCAATTCGATCATGGACGAGCTCGCCGCGTCCGGCGCGAAGTCGGTCATCGCGACCGACATCCGTTCCTGCCGTATGGGCTGACACCCACAAGATCCGCTACTCCGACTTCGGATCCGCTACCCGCATAGGGGTAGCGGATCCGCAGTCGGAGTAGCGGATCCTCGGGCTGGGACCGCGCCCGATCAGACCCGCTCGATCAGCAATGCCTGCAGGGTGTGGCCGATCGCACCGACCTCGTCGAAGAGAGTTCCGGTGGTCGCGCCCACCCCGTCGGGACCGATCGAGGCCCGCGCTGTCACCCCGATCCACTGCCCGACGGGCCGGCGGTGCAGGTGCGTGACGACGTCGGTGTTGAGGAATCGCCACTCGTGGGGTTCGAGGACCGCTCCGACGCCGTTGGCGATGTCCGCCACGCACATCACGTGCTCGGCGGGGGTCGTCTCCTCACCTGCCACCAGCGGCAGGGTGGGCCGCGCCCACACCGTGCCGTCCTCGGCACCCCGGATCTCGAGAGAGTCGATGTAACCGCTGGTCCAGCGGTTGAAGAACTCACTGTTGTGATCGGCCCCAGGAAGCTGGCGGGGCTGATCCAGCGTCTGCTCGACCTCCGCGGTGTCGCTGACGAGCATCCGCCACGCACTCGCCCGGGCGACGATCCGTCCCCGCGCCTCGAGCTCGGACTCGACCAGCTGGATCCGCCGGCCAGGTCGGGTCACGCGCGCCCGCGTCCGCAACTCGCCCAGGGGCACCGGACCCAGCAGGTCGACCGCCACCCGCGCGATCCGCGTCTCCTCGGACGGGTCCAGCCGATCCATGGCCCGGGTGAGGAGGGCAGAGGGCGGGGCCCCGTGTTGCAGGTCGGGGCCCCAGGCGCTCACGGTGTGCGGCGTCGCTCGGAAGACCTCCCAGCCGTCGTCGGTACCCAGCGGCTCGAAGTAGGCCTCCGTCATCATGTTCTCCTCGGTTCTCCCTGACCTGACAGCAGACTGTCCGTCCCGGCTGGTACCACCCGCGTCCCGGGCCACCCCGGGTACTCCGGCGGGGTACCGCCGTACGCCGGACACAGCGCCTGATGATTGCACCAGTCGCACAGGCGGGACGTACGGGGGCGGAAGTCCCCCGTCTCCCCGGCCCGCTCGATCTCCGACCAGAGCGAGTCGAGGGACGCCTCGGTCTCACCGAGGGATGCATGATCCGGGGTGAGGGTGAGCCAGCTGCCGTTCTTGAGGTAGATGAGTTTGAGCTGCGCGGGGAGCACCCCGTGGACGCGGTGGTACATCAGGGCGTAGAAGCGCATCTGGAACATCGCCTGGTGCTGGTACCGCGGGTTCGGGGGTTTGCCGGTCTTGTAGTCGACGACCCTGACCTCGCCGGTCGGCGCCACGTCGACCCGGTCGAGGTAGCCGTGGAGCGGGGTCCCCGACTGAGTGGCCGTGAGCAGGTACTGCTCGCACGAGGCGGGGGAGAAGCGCTGCGGGTCCTCGACGCCGTAGAGGGCCGAGACCAGGCCCGCGACCTCGGCCTCGAACCCGGGGCGTTCGGCCACAGGTACCACGTCGGCGCCGTCCTCCGCCGCGTAGAAGTTCTCGACGGCGGCGGGGACGAGGTCCGCGGCGCGCTGCGGTGCCCGGTCGGACTGCTCGAGGCCGTAGAGCTCCTCGAGCACCGAGTGGACGACGGTGCCCGTCACCTGGGCGCGCGTCTTGGGTTCCGGGATCCGGTCGATGGTGCGCAGGCGGTACAGCAGCGGGCACTGCCGGAAGTCCGCCGCGCGCGAGGCGGACAGGGCGAGGGGCTTGCGTTCCGGCAGGGGTACGTCGCCCGCTGCCGGGATGCCGCCGATTTCCAGGGGATCCGTCACACCTGGCAGGGTAGACAACCGGTCGGACAACCGGCCCGTATGTCCCCCCTGGAGGTCCTGTGCAGCGATCCGGTCCGTTCGTCGTGGGCGACCGCGTCCAACTCACCGACACCAAGGGGCGCAAGTACACGGTCGTCCTCGTCGAGGGCGCCGAGTTCTTCACCCACCACGGGGCCGTCCGCCACGACGACCTGATCGGTGCGCCGGAGGGGTCGATCGTCACCTCGACCAAGGACTCCCACTACCTCGCGCTCCGGCCGCTCCTCACCGACTACGTGCTGTCCATGCCGCGCGGCGCCCAGGTGATCTACCCCAAGGACGCCGCGCAGATCGTGCACGAGGGTGACGTGTTCCCCGGCGCCCGGGTGTTGGAGGCCGGTGCCGGTTCCGGCGCGCTGACCTGCTCACTGCTCCGGGCCGTGGGCCCCGAGGGGCGGGTGTTCTCCTACGAGATCCGTGAGGACCACGCCGAGCACGCCGAGCGCAACATCCGCACGTTCTACGGCGAGCACCCCGAGAACTGGGACCTGCGCGTCGCGGACCTGGCCGAGACCTCCGTGGAGGCGCTGGGGGGCCAGGTCGACCGCGTGGTGCTGGACATGCTCGCGCCCTGGGAGTGCCTGCCCACGGTGAGCGACGTGTTGGTGCCCGGCGGGGTGCTGGTCGCCTACGTGGCCACCACGACCCAGCTGTCGGACGTCGTGGAGGCCCTGCGGCGTCAGCAGTGCTGGACCGAGCCCCGGGCGTGGGAGTCGATCAACCGCGGCTGGCACGTGGTCGGCCTGGCCGTGCGTCCGGAGCACCGCATGCAGGGCCACACGGCGTTCCTCGTGACCGCCCGCCGGCTCGCCGAGGGCGTGACCACCCTCAAGCCCAAGCGGCGCAGCGGAAAGGGCTGACCGGCGGACTCGCGGGGACCTGCGCCCGCGTCCGCCGATAGGGTGGAGGGGACGACGACGAGGTGACTCGTCGACGACCAGGAGGGCAGGTGATCGCGTGACCGAGGGACGTTCCCCGGCCGGCGACGGGCAGGACCGGGTCGCCATCGACCGGGCCGAGCTCGCACGGCTGCGCAAGGCCGTGGACGAGGGGGCCCGTTCGGACCGCGAGAAGACGATCAAGATCGACGCCCTCGGCGCCCGCAACGTCCGGCTCGCGGACCTGCTCAAGGACTCGCGCGACCAGCTCGAGGCGCTCAAGAGTGAGGTCGAACGACTCGGCACCCCGCCCAGCACCTACGGCGTGGTCCTGGCCCGACCCTCCGGCCCGGACTCCGTGGAGGTCATGGCCGCGGGTAGGCGGATGTGCCTCGCGATCGCCCCGGGGGTGGACCCTGCCGAACTCACCGCCGGTACGACGGTGCGTCTCAACGAGGCCTTGACCGTGCTCGAGGTCTCCGGGGAGCTGCCCGTCACGGGCGTCACCGCCGTGTTCCGCGACGTACTCGCCGACGGCGTCCGCGCCCGCGTCGTGATGGGCAACGACGAGGAGCACATCGTCGTGCTGGCCACCGCGCTGCGGGGCGGTCGGACCGCCGAGCACCCCGCCCCGGTCCGTCCGGGCGACGCGGTGCTGGTCGACCCCAAGGCGGGCGTGGCGTATGAGGTCGTGCCCAAGGCCGAGGTCGACGAGCTCCTGCTCGAGGAGATCCCGATGGTGGAGTACTCCGACATCGGTGGACTCGGACCGCAGATCGAGCAGATCCGCGACGCCATCGAGCTGCCCTTCATCCACCACGACCTCTACCGCGAGTTCCACCTGGCCCCACCCAAGGGCGTCCTGCTCTACGGGCCCCCCGGCTGCGGCAAGACCCTCATCGCCAAGGCCGTCGCGCTCTCGTTGGCCCGCGCGTCGGCGGTCTCCCGGGGCGACGACGTCTCCGACGGTCGCTATCCCAACTCGTACTTCCTGTCCATCAAGGGCCCGGAACTGCTCAACAAGTACGTCGGCGAGACCGAGCGGCACATCCGCTCCATCTTCGAGCGGGCGCGTGAGAAGGCGACCGAGGGCAACCCGGTCATCGTGTTCTTCGACGAGATGGACTCCATCTTCCGCACCCGCGGTTCCGGTGTCTCCTCGGACATGGAGACCACGATCGTGCCCCAGCTACTCGCGGAGATCGACGGCGTGGAGGACCTGCGCAACGTCATCGTGATCGGCGCCTCCAACCGCGAGGACATGATCGACCCGGCCATCCTGCGCCCCGGCCGGCTCGACCTGAAGATCCGCATCGACCGGCCCGACCGCGACGCCGCGACCGATATCCTGGCGAAGTACATCACCCCCGACCTGCGCTTCGACCCGGAGGAGGTCGGGGACGCGGACGAGCAGACGCACGTGGCGGACCTCATCGACCGGATCGTCGACAGGCTCTACACGCGCGACGCGTCCACCACGTACGTGCACCTGGTGTACGCCTCGGGCCGCCGATCCTCCCTGTACCTGGCCGACCTCACCTCCGGGGCGATGCTGCGCAACATCGTGGACCGGGCCAAGAAGCTGGCGATCAAGGACATCGTCCACGGCACCGGGCAGGGCCTGACCACAGACGACTTCCTCGACGCTGTCGACGCCGAGTTCGCCGAGAGCGCGGACCTGCCCAACACCTCCAACCCGCAGGAATGGGCGCGGCTGACCGGTGTCCGCGGTGAGCGCGTCGTCGACGTCTCCATCCCCAACAAGGGCGTGGACCAGTGACCCCTCCCGTTCGGAACGCGTCGGGTGAGGTCGGGCGAGGCCGGATCATCGGCACCGAGATCGAGTTCGGCATCGTCGCGGTCGGGCAGCCCCTGCTCAGCTCGGTGGTCACCTCCACCCAGGTGATCAAGGCCTACACCGACCCCGGGGAGTCCGCCGGCGGCGCCGACGAGACCCGCTGGGACTACGAGTCGGAATCGCCCCTGCGCGACGCCCGCGGTTTCGACCTGGGAGCCGTGCGCGCCTACGACCCCGGCGAGTTCGGGGTGACCAACCGGGTGCTGACCAACGGCGCGCGCTTCTACGTCGACCACGCGCACCCCGAGTACTCCGCGCCGGAGGTCGACTCCCCGCGCGACGCGGTGATCTGGGACAAGGCCGGCGAGCTCGTCATGCACCGCGCCGGGGTCGAGTCCTCGGCGACCGAGGGCAACGCCGAACTCAAGCTGTACAAGAACAACGTCGACGGCAAGGGCGCCTCGTACGGCGCGCACGAGAACTACCTCGTCCGCCGCGACGTCGACTTCGACGCCCTGACCCTGAGCCTGGCACCGCACCTGCTGTCCCGGCAGGTGTTCTGCGGCGCCGGACGCGTGGGGATCGGGCAGTCCGGCGAGACGGCCGGCTTCCAGCTCTCCCAGCGCGCCGACTACATCGAGGTGCTCACCGGGCTCGAGACGACCCTGCGTCGCGGGATCATCAACACCCGCGACGAGCCGCACGCGTCCGACGAGACGTGGCGCCGACTGCACGTGATCATCGGCGACGCGAACATGTCCGAACTGGCGACGTACCTCAAGATCGGCACCACGTGCCTGGTCCTGGACGCCATCGAGGAGGGCGTGGACTTCTCCGATCTCCTGCCCGTCGACCCCGTGGAGGCGGTGCACGTCATCAGTCACGACACGTCGCTGACCGCCACGGTGCCGCTGCCCGACGGCCGCGCACTGACCGGGATCGGTCTCCAACGCGAGATCCTGGACCGGGTCGCCGACCTCGTCGGCGACGGAGCCGGCCGACCGGACTGGGCCACCGAGGTCCTCGACGAATGGCGGGAGATCCTCGAGGCCCTCGAGCAGAATCCCATGTCGTGCGCCGACCGCCTGGACTGGCCCGCCAAGCTGCGCCTGCTCGAGGGATTCCGCGCCCGCGACGCGCTGGACTGGGACCACGCGCGGCTCGCGCTCATCGACTTCCAGTACCACGACATCGATCCGGAACGCGGCCTCTACAACCGTCTGGTGGCGAAGGGCGCGATGCGCCGACTGACCACCCCAGACGAGGTCGAGGCCGCCGTCACGACCCCGCCCGCCCGGACGCGGGCCTGGGCCAGGGGACGCTTCCTCGCGGAACTCGGAGACAGCATCCACTCCGCCGGATGGGACCTCGTCGTCGTCGTCGACTCACGCGGCCACCAGCGCCACGTCGACCTCACCGACCCGTACACCGGGACCCGGGAGTACTGCGAGGCGCACCCGGACTTCCTCACCACCGACGGACCGTCACCGTGGTGACCGCACCGACCCGCACCTCCGACCACCGAACCTCCCACCGTTAAGGAGCAGTCCATGTCCCGGATCCAGAAGAACGCCGGCGGCCCCGGCGAGGGCGACGACGAGGCCGGCCAGATCTCCAAGGCCGCCGACACCACCTCCGCCGACTCGCTGCTCGACGAGATCGACGACATCCTCGAGACCAACGCCGAGGAGTTCGTGAAGTCCTACGTCCAGAAGGGCGGGCAGTAGACCGCCATGATCCGTCGCATCGTCGGGATCGAGACGGAGTTCGGGATCACCAGCGTCGGCGGTGACGGCGCGCGGTCCCTCGGCGCCGACGAGATCGCCCGCTACTTCTTCCGGCCCGTCGTGCAGCGGTGGCGCAGCTCCAACGTCTTCCTGGAGAACGGCTCCCGCCTCTACCTCGACGTGGGCTCCCACCCCGAGTACGCGACCGCCGAATGCGACGGCCTGCGCCAGCTCGTCGCGCACGACAGGGCGGGGGAGTGGATCGTCGACGACCTCGCCCTGCAGGCCGAGCAGGCACTCGCCGCCGAGGGGATCGACGTCAACGTCTATCTGTTCAAGAACAACACCGACTCGGTGGGCAACTCCTACGGGTGCCACGAGAACTACCTGCTCGACCGTGCCACCCAGGTCCGCAGCATCGCCACCACACTGTTGCCGTTCCTCGTGAGCCGGCAGCTCCTCTGCGGCGCCGGCAAGATCCTGCCCGGCACCCCGGCGGGCGTGGGCCTCGGCGAGACGGAGGAACCGACGTTCTGCTTCTCCCAGCGCGCCGAACACATGTGGGACGGCGTCTCGTCCGCCACCACCCGGTCGCGACCGCTCATCAACACCCGCGACGAGCCGCACGCCGACTCGACCCGGTTCCGGCGCATGCACGTGATCGTGGGCGACTCCAACATGATCGAGACCACCACGCTGCTCAAGATCGCCAGCACCCGGCTCGTGCTGGAGATGCTCGAGGCGGGCGTCGAGCTGCGCCCGATGGCGGTGGCGCACCCGGTGCGGGCCATCCGGGAGATCAGCCGCGACCTCACCGGCACGCGGCCCGTCGCGATGACCGACGGCACCACCATGACGGCGCTGGAGATCCAGCGGGAGTTCCTCGCCGCGGTCCACCGCTACCTCGACAGCGGCGGCTGGGAGCGCGACGACCGCCCCGACATCGAGCGGTGCGTGGCCCTGTGGGAGCGGGTCCTCGACGCCGTCGAGTCCGGGGACCACGAGTCGATCGCCGCCGACATCGACTGGGCCGCCAAACTGCGGCTCATCCGGCAGGTGCAGGCGAAGACCGGCGCCGACCTCGACCACCCGAGGCTGTCCCAGATCGACCTGACCTACCACGACGTGCGGCCCGGACGCGGGCTGCACTCGGTCCTCGAACGCCGCGGGCTCGTCTCCCGCGTCGTGGACGACACCGAGGTGGAGCGGGCCCGCACCGTCGCGCCCGAGACCACCCGCGCCGCGCTGCGTGGCAGGTTCATCACGGCCGCCCGGGACGCCGAGCGCGACTTCACCGTGGACTGGGTACACCTCAAGGTCTCCGACGGCACCCTGCCCACCGTCGCGCTGACGGACCCGTTCGCCCACGAGGACCCGCGTGTCGACGAACTCGTCGCCGCGCTCGGACGATAGCGTCTCCAGGCGTGCCCACCTCGAAGTCCCAACGTCTGGTCAACCTCGTGATCTGTCTGAGGTCGACCAACGCGTTCTTGTCGGCGGGGGAGATCCGCAGGATGGTCCAGGGGTACGACGACGCCGAGAACGACGCCGCCTACCTGCGGATGTTCGAACGGGACAAGCGGGAACTGCGCGACGCCGGGGTCCCGCTCGAACAGGGCGCCTCGCTGGCCCCCGGATCGCCGGCCGGGTACCGCATCCCCGCCCACGGGTACGAGCTGCCCGACATCACCCTCACGCCCCAGCAGGCCGGCGTGCTCGCCGTCGCGGCCGAGGTGTGGCGCGAGGGGGAGCGGGCCGCGCGCGCCGACGGGGCGCTGGCCAAACTCACCGCCGCGGGGATCGAGCCCGCGCACGACGCCGGCGCGACCGTGTCCGTGACCGACCCGGCCGAGCTGGCGACCGCCGCCCTGGTCGCCGAGGCGATCGCCGAGGGATCCACGGTCACGTTCTCGCACACCCCCGCGGGCGCCGCCGACCCCACCTCCCGGCGGGTCGAGCCCTGGTGGACCGGATCCCGCCACGGCCACTGGTACCTCGTCGGTCACGATCTCGACCGTGGCGAACCCCGGACGTTCCGGCTCGTCCGCATCTCCGACGTCCGGCTCGGGCGCGCCGCCCGGACCGTCCCCGTCCCGCCGACCGAGCAGGTCCTCGCGTTGCTGGACGGCGCCGTCTCCCGGCTCAACCCCCTGGTGGAGGCCACGGTCTGGGCCGCCGACGGCAGAGCCGCCGAGCTGCGCGCCATGGCCCGGTCCCAGAGCCCCGCCCGGCGATTCGGCAGGGACGGGGTCGACCTCGAGGTCGCCGCGCCGCTCGGTGAACTGTCCGCGCTCGTGGCCGCCCAGGGTGCCGACGCCGTGGCCCTGCGCCCGGCCGAGCTCCGCGTCCGGGTCGTGACGATCCTCACCGCCGCCGAGGAGGCCGCCCGATGAGCGCCCGCGCCGTCCCGCTGGCCACGTTGCTCAGCGTGGTCCCGTACTTCCACACCCGGGGCGCCGTCCCCGTGGCCGACGCGGCCCGCGACCTCGGGTTGACCGAGAAGCAACTCCGGGCCGCCCTGTGGCAACTGTGGTCCTGCGGTCTGCCCGGGTACGGCCCCGGTGACCTGATCGACCTCGCCTTCTCCTCCGAGGACCTCGACGACGCCGATCTCGTGGAGGTGACCTTCACCGCCGGGATCGACCGCCCGGTCCGCCTGACCGCCGCGGAGGCGGTCACGCTCGAGACCGGGCTGGCGGTGTTCCTCGACCAGCCGGAGGTGATCGACCAGGGCGCGCTGCGCGACCTGCTGTCGACGCTGCGGACCGCCACCGGCGCCGACGTGCACGCCGGGGGGCTCGACGCCCGACGCGAGACGGCCGACTCGGACGCGGACGTCGTGCGCACGGCCGTCCACGACGGTCGGGCGCTGCGCTTCGTCTACCACTCGGCCAGCTCCGACACCTCCACCACCCGGGTCGTGGACCCCGCACGCCTGTCCGTCGCCGACGGCCATTCCTACGTCCACGGGGTGGACCGTGAGTCGGGTCAGTGGCGGACGTTCCGCACCGACCGGATGAGCGGGGTCGAGGAGGTGGGGCCGCGCCGCGCGCTGGGACCCCGACCCCAGGACGACGGCGAGGGCGACGTCCGCCTGGAGTCCGCCCGTGTCCCCGCCGCCGCGGCCTGGTTCCTCGACGAGTTCCGATTCCACAGCGTGGTCCGCCGCCCGGACGGCGACCTGGACGTGGAGATCGCCTACCACGACCGGGCGTGGCTCCTGCGCTTCCTGCTCGGTCACGCGGACGTCGTGCGGGCCGCCGATCCCGAACTGTCCGCCGAGGTGGCGCGCCGCGCCGTCGAGGGGCTGGAGGCGTACTCGGCGGAGCCGGGGGAGACCTCCGTGACGGATTCGTGAAATCTCGGTAAATAACCAGGTAGCAGCCGGTTTCGGGGAGCGCTCGGGTGACGCCGCCCGGTGTGGGTGCGCTAGCATGGGCACGTTGTCAGACAAACGGAGGTTGACATGGGTGCGTTGAGCATCTGGCACTGGCTCATCGTCCTCGCGGTGGTGCTCCTGCTGTTCGGTTCGAAGAAGCTCCCGGACGCCGCCCGCGGCCTCGGACGGTCGATGCGCATCTTCAAGTCCGAGATCAAGGAGATGCAGAACGACGACAAGCCGGTCGAGGACCCCGCGCCGCAGGCTCTCACCCAGGCGCAGCCGAACGCCGCCCAGTACGCGCAGCCGCAGGCACAGCAGTCCGCCCAGCCCCAGCCGCAGCAGTACCAGCCGCAGGCACCCCAGCAGTACCAGCCGCAGGGGCAGCCGAATGCCCAGGGGCAGGGTTACCCGCAGGCACCCCAGCAGCCGTACCAACCACAGGGGCAGCAGCAGTACACCGACCCCACCGCCCCGTACCACGGCGGTCAGGGTCAGCAGGGGCAGTAGGCCGACCCCTCCATGACGCAGACCGACACCGCGGACACCGGCGCCACCCGCAAGGGTGGCGCCGGTCGCCTGCTGACCAGACGCCGCCGCAGGCCCCGCAACCCGGACGGCACCATGCCGTTGATCGAGCACATCTACGAGCTCCGCAACCGCGTGCTCATCGCGATGGCGGCGATCATCGTGACGTTGGGCTTCGGATTCTGGTGGTACGGCAGCGGCTTCTTCGGCATCCCGTCGTTGGGCGGGATCCTCACCGGCCCCTACTGCGACATCCCCCCGGGGGCGCGCCTGCAGCTCGGTGACGACGGCGACGAGTGTCGCCTGCTCGCCACCGGACCGTTCGAGCAGTTCATGCTCCGCCTCAAGGTGTCCGCCACCGCCGGCATCGTGTTGGCCAGCCCGGTCTGGCTGTACCAGCTGTGGGCGTTCATCACGCCCGGCCTGCACAAGAACGAGAAGCGCTACGGGGTCGTCTTCACCATCCTGGCCGCGGTGCTGTTCATCGGCGGCGCGGTGCTCGCCTACGTCGTGATCGTCCACGCGTTGGAGTTCCTGCTCTCGATCGGCGACAACGTCCAGACCACCGCGTTGTCCGGCACGCAGTACTTCACGTTCCTCATCCAGCTCATCCTCATCTTCGGCGTGAGCTTCGAGATCCCACTCCTGCTCGCGATGCTCAACGTCGCCGGGGTCGTGAGCTACGAGGTTCTCGCCAAGTCGCGCCGCGGGATCATCATGGGCATCTTCGTCTTCGCGGCCGTGGCCTCGCCCGGCCAGGACCCGTTCTCGATGCTCGCCCTCGCACTGGCGGTGACCATCCTCGTCGAGGGCGCGATCCAGTTCGCCCGCCTGCATGACAAGCGCAAGAACAAGTCCCGCGCCGACTGGCTCGAGGTAGACGACGAATCCGCCTCGCCCCTCGGCCCCGCCGACGACCTCGGCGGATCCGGCCCACTCGAGCGGCCCGCCCCTCTGACCACCCCGGCCCCGGACACCGGCACCCGAACGCCCGGCGACACCCGACCGCTCCAGGCCCCGGCCGGTGGCGGTTCACTCTATGACGACATCACCTGACCGTCCCCGGACCGATCACCTGCTCGAGGACTTCCTCACCGGGGAGGGGTTCTCGCCTGACCCCTTCCAACTGGAGGCGTTCTCCGCCCTCGACGCGGGACGCAACCTGCTCGTCTCGGCGCCCACCGGGTCCGGCAAGACCCTCGTCGGCGAATACGCGGCTCACCGGGCCCTCGCCGGGGGAGGGCGCTGCTTCTACACCACCCCGATCAAGGCGCTGAGCAACCAGAAGTTCCGGCAGTTCCGCACGCGCTTCGGCCCCGAGAACGTGGGGCTGCTCACCGGCGACCACTCGATCGACGCGGACGCGCCCATCGTGGTGATGACCACCGAGGTCCTGCGGAACATGATCTACAGCGGCTCGTCGGCGCTCCACGACCTGGACTGCGTGGTGATGGACGAGATCCACTACCTCGGGGACCGCTCGAGGGGCGTCGTGTGGGAGGAGATCATCCTCACCCTCGATCCGGCCGTCCGCCTGGTCGGGCTGTCCGCCACCCTGAGCAACACCGACGAGCTGGGCGACTGGATCACCGAGATCCGTGGCGACACCGCGGTGGTGCTGTCCGAGCACCGTCCCGTGCCGCTGGCCCACATGCTCTACACCGATGGGGACCTGATCCCCATCCGGGCCGCTGCCGACCAGCGCAGACGGTCCCGGAGCGGCTACCACGAGGAGCGGGTCGCGGCCCGGCCCCGAGCGCAGTGGGCCAGACGCCAGGACGTCATCGAGAAGCTCGACGACGAGCGACTCCTGCCGGCCATCTACTTCGTGTTCTCCCGGGCGGGGTGCGACGGCGCGGTCGCTCAGATGCGTCGCGCCCGCCTCCGGCTCACCACCGGGGAGGAGGCCCGGCGTATCGCCTCACACGTGGACGCCGCCTGCGCCGAGGTCCCACAACACGACCTCGACGCCCTCGATTTCACCTCGTTCCGCGCCGGGCTGGTCAACGGGCTCGCCGCCCATCACGCCGGGATGCTCCCGCTCTTCCGCACCATCGTGGAGGAGCTGTTCTCCGCAGGGCTGATCAAGGTCGTGTTCGCGACCGAGACCCTGGCGCTGGGCATCCACATGCCGGCTCGCGCGGTGGTGCTGGAGAAGACGACCAAGTTCAACGGCGACACCCACGCGATGCTCACCTCCGCGGAGTACTCACAGATCACGGGCCGGGCCGGCAGACGGGGCATCGACACCAAGGGCACGGCAGTCGTGCTCGACCAGCCGGACCTCGACCTGGACGCCCTGTCCGCGCTCGTCGACACCCCGCGGTTCCCATTGCACAGTGCCTTCGCTCCCGACTATTCGATGGCGGTCAACCTCGTCGAGCAGCTCGGCGTCGAGGAGGCCACCATCCTGATCGGCCGGTCGTTCGCCCAGTTCCAGACCGACCGCACCCTGGTGTCCCGGTCCCGCGCCATCGAGCGCCGGTCCGATGAGCGCGACCGCATGCGGGCGTCGCTCGAGGAGGCCGGGGGAGACGAGGACCTCGACGAGTACATGGGGTTGCGCGCCGAGCTCAGCCGTCTCGAACGCAAGGCCGAGAAGTCGAACCGGGACGACCGGCTGGCGTCCGTGCGCGCGGCCATGCTCAAGCAGACCGCCGGCTCCGTGATCACCGTGGGCCGCAGACGATTCGGCATGGTGGCGACCGTGCTGCAGGTCCGGACCGACATCCAGTCCGACCCCGCGCTGCTCTGTCTCACCGACACCGGGTGGACCGGCTGGTTACGCCAGAACGACTTCGCCTCGCCCCCGATCCCCGTGGGTCGGGTCGACCTGCCCAAGGGCCGCCGCAAGCTCGACGGGCGCGCCAAGCGGGCTCTGGTCCAGCGGATGGAGCACCTGCTGGGCAAGGCGAAGGGTCGGATGAAGAACGCCGGCGGTAAGCCGGTCCGCAAGGACCCGCGGATCGCCGCGGCGCGCCGGGCACTCCGGCAGCACCCGCTGCACGAGGACCCCCGGATGGACAAGCTCGCCCGCCTCCACGAGCGCTGGGCCCACGCCGACGCCGACGTGGCCGCGCTCACCGCCGAGGTCGACGCCGACGCCGATTCGCTGGCCCGCCGCTTCCGCCGCATCGTTGACCTGCTCCGGCACCTCGGTTATTTCGAGAAGGTGGACGGCGTACTCCGTGCCACCGACGCCGGGCGGCTCCTGGCCGGGGTACACACCGAGCAGGACCTGTTCGTCGCCGAATGTCTGCGGCGGGGAGTGTGGCGCGGGCTCGATGCCGCCGGCCTCGCGGCGGTCGTCACCACGGTCGTGGCCCACCCGCGGACGGACTCCGCGGTCCGCGAACCCTCCGACGACACCCTGCGCGCCGCCCTCGCCGAGACGGAGCGGGTGGCCGGTGACGTCGCCGAGATCGAACGCGCGCACCGCCTGCCCACCACCCCGGACCTGGACGCCGGCCTCGCGCCCGTGATGCACCACTGGGTCTCCGGCGGGGCGCTGGCCTCGATCCTCGCCGCCTCGTGGCAGGAGGGCGTCGAACTCACCGCCGGTGACTTCGTCCGCTCCGCCCGCCTCGTGGTGGACGTCCTCGCCCAGGTCGGTCAGGTCGCCGAACCGGAGCTCGCCCGCACCGCCCGGTCCGCCGTGGGGTCACTGCGCCGCGGTGTGGTGCTCGACCACATGGCCTGAGCCGACGCGGGCGAGCGGCGACGGGAACGGGGCGACGGGCGCCTGCCCGGCTCAGACCGCGTCGAGCCCCTCGGTCGCCTCGACGAGCCGGCCGATCGCGCGGGCCTGCCCGGTCGATTCGCCCAGCGCCTCGAGGCGGTCGGAATCCACGGCGCCACGGCGTCCGTCGACGTCGCCCTCGAACCGTACGTCGAACGCGCGGCCGCCCAGGCGGACGACCCCGCGCGCGGCGGAGAGGTAGTCGGCCCCCTCGGTGATCGCCGTGCGCTGGCGGGCGGTGAGCGCCGACCCCGGATCGCCGGCGGCGGCGACGATGCCGTCGAGGTCGCCGTATTCGCGCAGCAGGGCCGCGGCGGTCTTCGCACCGACCCCCGCCACGCCGGGCAACCCGTCCGACGCGTCGCCGACCAGCACCGCGTAGTCCGCGTACACGCGGGCGTCGTCACCAGCGGGCAGATCGAAGCGCTCCGCCACGACCTCCGGGGTGTACGCCAGACGCTTCTTCATCCCCGCTCCCACGTACACCACCGTGGTGCTCGCCGATGCCAGCTGGAACAGGTCGCGGTCGCCCGTCACGACCAGCACCTCGCGATCCCGGGCGGCCAGCGCGGCCAGCACGTCGTCGGCCTCCGCGTCCTCCGCCCACGCCTGGGCGATGCCCGCCGCCCCGAGGATTCCGCGGATCGACTCGACCTGCGGGCCCAGTGACGCGGGGGCGTCCTCCTCGCCGTCGTCACCCACGCGGTGCGCCTTGTACGAGGGCAACAACTCCACCCGCCAGTCCGGACGCCACGCGCGGTCGAGGCCGGCCACCAGGCCGGTCGGGGAGTACTCGTCCACGAGCACGGCCACCATGTCGCAGAAGCCGCGCACGGCGTTGGCGGGGGAGCCGTCCGGGCCGGTGATCTTCTCGGGCACGGAGTGGAACGCGCGGAACCACAAGCCGGCGCTGTCGAGAACCATGAGCGGGCCCTGGGACACCGCGCCTCCTTGATGTCGTCGGGTCGGGAGCGAGTACCTGCCGTCAGGCTAGTCGGCTCCGGCCCACTGCGGCCCCGGCCTACTGTGGAGGACATGAACAGCCCCACTACGCAGATCCACTCGCACCGTCTGGCAGCCGTCCGCGATCGCGCGCGGGACCTAGGGATCGACCACGTGGTGGTGTATTCCGGCGAGGACATGTCCTACCTCACCGGTGAGCGCATGGACTCGCACGAGCGGCTCACCGCGCTGGTCGTGCCCGTGGACGGGGCAGAGCCACTGCTGGTGCTGCCGTCGCTCGAACTCACCGACGCCACCCGGCGAGCCGCCGACCGCGTGGGCGCGAGGATCCACCCGTGGGCGGACGGGACCGACGCCATCGCGCTCGTCACCGGGTCGGTCGCCGGGCGGGTGGCGGTGTCCACCGCCCTGCCGGCGTTGCACCTGGTGCCGCTCCAGGACGGGGTCGACGGCGAGGTGGTCCTCGCCTCGGAGGTGATCGACCACGTGCGGGCCGTGAAGACCGCGCACGAGGTGGGCGAGCTCGCCGAGGCCGCCCGTCGCATCGATGCAGTGCATGCCCGGATGGGGGAGTTCCTGCAGGTGGGCCGGACCGAGGCGGAGGTGGGCGAGCTCATCACCGCCGCCATCCAGGCCGAGGGGCTCACGCGCGCCGAGTTCGTGATCGTCGGCTCGGGCCCGAACGGCGCCGACCCGCACCACGGGGTGTCCGACCGGGTGGTCGAGACCGGGGACATCGTGGTGGTGGACATCGGCGGGCCGCTGCCCAGCGGCTATCACTCCGACTGCACCCGGACCTACTCGATGGGCCAGCCCTCCGCCGAGGTCGCCAAGACGTACGCGGTGCTGGAGGAGGCGCAGCGCCTGGCACGCGAGTCCGTCCGACCGGGGATCGCGATCGGCGAGGTCGATGCCGCCGCACGCGAGCACCTCGCCGCGGCCGGGCTCGGGGAGTTGTTCATCCACCGCACCGGGCACGGGATCGGCCTGGGACTGCACGAGCCGCCGTTCGTCGCACCCGGAGCCGATACCGTGCTGGAGGAAGGGATGGCCTTCTCGGTCGAGCCCGGCGTCTACACGACCGGGTCGTGGGGCGCGCGGCTCGAGGACATCGTGGCCGTCACCGCCGATGGCCGCCGCGACCTCAACGACGGCGAGCGCGGCCTGCGCGTCCTCTAGAGTCGGCGGACGCCAGCCTGCCCGCATCCGCTCCCGCCCCTGGCGCCTCGCCCCCGCCCCTGCACGCGTCCGCCACAGCCGCCCCCGGGCATGTCGTCCGGCCTGCGCCTCGGCTCACGCGAGACGCCATGGCGGCGGGCGGCTATGACCGTGCAGGCGAACCCGGGGGATTCCTCTGATTCCGTCCGGCAGGCCGCGACCCGGCGCGCACCCAGCGCGCACCCAGCGCGCACCCGCCGAGCGCCCGGCCGCGGTGTCAGTCGCCGGTGAACATCTGCTTGGAGCCCAGGACGCGATCCACCTCGATCGCCAACACCACCCGCTCGGGGTTCGGACTCGGCTCGCGGTACCGCATTGCGTAGCGGCGCTCGCCCTCGCGGACCGAGTCGGGATCCTCGAGGAGGCGGATGGCGCCCTCGAAGGTGAGCCACCGTCCGCGGTCGACGTGCGAGACCGCCGCGCGGCCGCCACGCCGGGCGTTGGCCGCCTTCTGCGATCCCCGCCGGGTGATGACGCGCGCCAACCCGCCCTCCACGTCGATCGTGAAGCCCACGGCGACCACGTGGGGCGAACCGTCGCGCCGGAGTGTGGTCAGGCTGCCGAGGTGGTATTCGGACAGGAACCGGTGTGCCTCGTCGGAGAGTTCTGCCATCGAGTGGGCCATGACGCCGAGCCTGCCACAGTGGGCCGACCGCAGTAAGCCGACGCAGAGCGCGACGCGGTACGTGGGACACTGGGCCCATGCCCACATCCGCAACCCCGTCGTCCCGGTCCGAATCCGGCGGTGAGGTCGTGGTGGTCTTCGGTGGCCGCAGCGAGATCGGTCTGGCCGTCGCCCACCGCCTCGCACCCGGCCGCACCGTCGTGCTCGCGAGCCGCCCCGGTGGCGACGTCTCCGCGCTCGAGGCCCCACTCCGGACCGCGGGCGCCGTCGCGGTGGAGCTCGTGGACTTCGACGCCGACGACCTCGACTCGCACGCCGCGATCGTGGCGGACATCGAGACCCGGGTCGGGGAGATCGACATCGCCGTCCTGGCGTTCGGCATCCTGGGCGACCAGGAGGTGGCCGAGCGCGATTCCCGGGCCGCGGCCCGCATCCTGCATACCGACTTCGTGGCGCAGGCGGCGCTTCTCACGGTCCTCGCCGAGCGGATGAAGCCCCGTCGCCGCGGGGTTCTCGTGGCGTTCTCCTCGGTCGCCGGGCAGCGGGTCAGGCGCGCCAACTACGTGTACGGATCGGCCAAGGCGGGACTCGACGGGTTTGCCTCCGGCATGGCCGACGCCCTGCACGGCACGGGCGTCACGCTGGTGATCCCGCGTCCGGGCTTCGTGATCGGCCGGATGACCGAGGGCATGGACCCCGCCCCGTTCTCGTCCACGCCGGACCAGGTGGCGGACGCGGTGGTCGACCGGGTGGAGTCGCGCACGGCGGGTGTGGTGTGGATCCCGTGGCAGCTGCGCGTGATGTTCGCCGTCGCACGGCTCGTCCCGCAGCCGATCTGGAGGCGGATGCCGCGGTGAGCGCTCCACCCCGGTCGGGCGCCGACCCGGCCGCCGTACACCTTGTCGGCACCGGTCCCGGCCCCGTCGATCTCCTCACCGTCCGCGCCTCCCGACTCATCGCCATGAGCGGCACCGTCCTGGCGGAGCCGGGTCCGATCGGCCCTGGGGCGCTGGGACTGTGCCCGTCGACGGCCCTGGTCATCGACGCCTCAGCGCTGTCGCCGACGGACGCCGCCGCGAGGATGCGTGAGGCCGTCGACCGCGGCGACCGGGTCGTCCGGCTCTATCCGGGCGATCCCACGGACCACCCCGAGCTGCCGGCCCACACCGGCGCCCTCGACGCCGAGGGGATCAGCTGGGAACTCGTGCCCGGCATTCGTTCCGGCGCCCCTGTCGAGGCCCACCGGGACGCGCGGCCCGCGCCCGCCCCGGAGGCCCCGCGGTCTCAGCCCGTCGCCCCGCCCGCGACCGCGATGCCGGGAGGCTCGCCCGGCCTGATCCTGGTGCTGGGGGGCACGGGCGAGGCCCGTCGACTCGCCGACCTCATGGTCACCGCCGGGCTGGACGTCGTCACCTCGCTGGCGGGCAAGGTCACGCGGCCGAGACTCCCCCGTGGGGAGGTGCGGATCGGTGGCTTCGGAGGTGCGGAGGGATTAACGCACTGGATGCGCGAGAACGGCGTCAGCGCCGTCATCGACGCGACCGACCCGTTCGCCGACCAGATCTCGGTGTCCGCGGTCCACGCCGCGCGCGAGACGGCCACGCCGCTGCTCCGCCTGCACCGCCCGCCGTGGACCGAGCAGGCGGGCGACGAGTGGATCCGCGTCCCGGACATGCAGACCGCGGCCCACGTGGTGCGGGAGCGTTTCCGCCGGCCGATGCTCACGGTCGGCAAGCAGGGCGCGTCCGCGTTCGCCGGGGACACCCGGGGGTCGTATCTCATCCGGTGCTCCGAGCCGCCCCCCGGGGCGCTGCCGCACCGCTACCTGCTGGTATTGGACCGGGGCCCCTTCGGGGTGGAGTCCGAGCGGACGCTAATGTCCCGCCACCGGATCGACGTGCTGGTCACCCGCAACAGCGGCGGAGCCACCTCCGAGGCCAAGCTCGCCGCCGCCCGCGACCTGCGCATACCGGTGGTGATGGTGGACCGGCCCGAGACCCCGCAGGCCCCTCGGGTCCCTGAGGCCGTGCACTCCGTCGAGGACGCCGCCCGCTGGCTGGTCGAGCGGTTCGGCGCGCGCTGAGCCTGCCCAACTGCTGAGCCGACCTCACCACAGAACCGACCTCACGGGAAAGCCGTCACCCAGGGCGATTCGGCGTCGAAGATCATCCCCATCGGTGCCAGCACCCGCACCACCTGCTCCGCCATCGGTTCGGTGAGTTCGTGCAGGCCGATGACCGGGTCGGCCGAGACGGTGGTCGGACGCTCCACCGCGCCGAGGAATTCGGCGAGTCGGGCGGGAACGACGCCGTCGGGCACCACGGCGAGCAGGCTCACCAGCCCATCGGCGGTGTCGATCCAGCCCACCCTCGGCACTTCTACATCCGTAGCAGGAGGGTTCGTCGGTGCGACGGGAGCGGGGATGGTCCGGGGGTGGGATCCCAGGGCGTCGACGACGAGCTGGTGCAGGTCGCCGGACCCGGGCACCCGCGTCGGTCCCGCCGAACCGGTGAGCTCCACGGCCGCGTCGACCAGCACGGTGGCGGCGTCGGCCACCGCGACCCGGAGCGGGACGGGGCGACCGGCGACGTGGACCCGCGCGCCGCCGTCGGACCCGTCCACCTCCACCGCCAGGTCGGGGGAGTGCGCCAGGACGTCGCCCGACCCGTCGTCGATCCCGAACAGCACCTGCCCGTGCAGGGCGTCAGCCGCGTCGCGGGCGAGCAGCGCGGCCCCGAGCCCCGTCGGCAGGTCGCCGACGTCGTGATGCCCGCCGAGCCGGCCAGCCAGGGGCGAGGCGATGATGTCGCGTCCCCTGGGGTGGGCGAGAGCCTCGGGCAGGCCCGCGGCCTCGAGGTCCCGCACCGCGAGCTCGACCGGATCGCGGTCCGCGCCCACGATCCGGGCCCCGCCCCTGGCCGTGAGCTGGATGCCGCCGCGGCGGCCGGCTGCGCCCCGAGCGCCGCCAGGGCGGTCCAGTGCTCGGGGCGCAGCCGGCCGCCGGGGAAGCGCAGGGTGTCCCCGGTTCGGGACGACCCGGCCGCGTGGTGGGAGTCGTTCATGAGCACCCAGCGTAGGCGCGGGGGGTGGGCGGCCGGGCCGCCGGTCGGTGCTCGGGGATAATCGCCCGCATGACCGCTTTCCTGGCTACCGGGGGCCGCGTGCTCACGCCCGCCTCACGAGACGCAACCGCCCTGGCACACGAGAACGGGCTCATCGTGTGGGCCGGCTCGGATGCCCCGGGCCCCGCCCTGTTCCCGGGTGCCGAGCAGGTCGATCTGGAGGGGGACTGGGTGGCCCCGGCGTTCGTCGAGTGCCTCCCCGAGGGCCTGGACCCGGCGGTCGCGGCCGCCGGCGGCGTGGTGCCCGCCGGTCTGCCGGGCGCACACGGGCTCGACGAGGTCGAGGAGCGGGTGCGTGCGGGGGAGCGGGTGGTGCTCGACGACACCGTCGACCCGGCGCGCCTCGCGACCGAACTCACCCGCCTCGCCACCGAACTCGGCGGGCCGGCGGTCGCCCGGTGCATCCCGGTCCTCGTCGGCGGGACCGGGGCCGGGAACGCGGACGGCGACACGCTCGCCGCCCTGGCCGCCGTGGGAACGGTGACCCTGTTGCGCCCGCTCGTCGATGACCTGACGGGCACCGATCTCGTGCGCATCGCCGCCTCCGGCGTGGCGCTGGCCGCATCCACCCGGGCCGGCGACGAGGTCCGGCCGTGGGACGCCCTTCGGGCCCTGACCTCCGTCGAGGGCGGCCGAGGCCTGTCCCCGCGGGCGGCGTTCACCGCGACCACCCGGGGCGCACACCGGGCGGCCGGCGCGCGCGACGGCACGGCGGGCACCCTCACCCCGGGCACGGCGGCCACCTTCGCGAGGTGGCGGACCGGGGAGCTGGCCGTGGTCGCCGCGGACGACGCCGTCCAGCGGTGGTCCACGGACCCGCGCTCCGGAGTTCCTCCGATGCCGGATCTCACCGGACCCGACCCCGTTCTGCGCGCGCTCGTCGTGGACGGCCTGCCCGCCGGCCCCGCGACCTGATGCCCCTGCTCACCAGGCTGGCCTTCGCGGCTGCCGCCGGGGCGCTGCTGGCGGCCTCGTTCCCCCCGGTGGGTCTGTGGTGGACGGCGCTTCCCGCGATCGCCGTCCTCGTCGTCGTCCTGTCCCCGTCCGGCGCCTCCACGGTCCGGCCGCGCACCGGCGCGCTCCTCGGGTTCACCTCCGGCCTGGTCTTCTTCCTCCTCCTGGTGCCGTGGGTGGGCCTGTACGTGGGCGCCTACGCCTCGTGGGGCCTGTCGGTGGTCGAGGCGCTGTACCTCGCCGCGTTCGGCGCCGGCGCCGCGGTCATCCTCCGGGCCGGCCTGGACCCCGGCAACCGGCGCGGCCCGCGTGCGGTCGGCGCCGTGCTCGGGGTGGCCGGCTGGTGGTCCCTGTGGGAGTGGGTCCGCTCGTCCTGGCCCTGGGGCGGCTTCCCGTGGGGACGGCTGGCGTTCGGCCAGGCCGACGGGCCGCTGCTGCCGCTGGCGTCACTGGGCGGCACCCCACTGGTCGGGTTCGCGGTGGCGTCGGTGGGGGCGGCGATCGGCGTCGCCGTCCTGCTCCTCGCGCGCCGTGACCGACCCGTCCGCGCCGCCGCCGGCCTGCTCACGGTGCCCCTGGTGACCGCGGGCCTGGTCGCCGTCGCGGCCCTCGCCCCGACCGGCGGCGAGCCCACCGACACCGTCGAGGTCGCCGTGATCCAGGGCAACGTCCCGCGCCTCGGCCTGGACTTCAACGCCCAACGCCGCGCGGTGCTCGAGAACCACCTGCGCGTCACCGCCGAGTACGCCGACGATGTCGAGGCCGGCACCGAGGCCCCGCCGGATTTCGTGCTGTGGCCGGAGAACGCCTCCGACATCTCGCCGCTGGCCGACCAGCTCGCCGCCGCCCAGATCACCGCCCTGTCCCGCCGTCTGGAGGCACCGATCCTCGTGGGCACCGTCCTGCCCACCGGCGAGGGCCGCGAAGCGCACAACTCTTATCTCGTGTGGGACGGCCGTTCCTCTGGCCCCGCCGAGGGCCCGGTGGTCGACCGCCACGACAAGAAGTACATCCAGCCGTTCGGGGAGTGGCTCCCGCTGCGCGAGCCGCTCGAGGCGCTGTTCCCGATCGCCCGGACCGCCGGGCACTTCATCCCCGGCGACGGCGACCACGTCGTCACCGCGGGCGGGGTGGACCTGGGCGTGGCCATCTGCTTCGAGGTCGCCTTCGACGCCGCCGCCCGCGAGCCCGTCTCCCGCGGCGCGCACATCCTCACCGTCCCCACCAACAACGCCACCTTCGGCCGCTCACCCATGACGTACCAACAACTCGCGATGTCCCGGGTGCGGGCCGTGGAGCACGACGTGCCCGTGCTGATCGCCGCGACCAGCGGGGTCAGCGCCGTCATCGGCCCCGACGGCGACGTCCGCGCCGAGAGCGGCATCTTCGAGCCCGCGGTGCTGGCGGCGCAGGTCGAGGTGGGCGGGGCCGGTACGATGGCAACCCGACTGGGTGGCATCCCGCAGGCGGTGAGCTGCCTCATCGGGCTCGTCGCACTGGCATGGGCGCTGGTCCGCACCCGGCAACGAGCCGCGACCCGAACCGAGGAGAAGTAAGTGACCGATCCGACGACGCCGGGCCGACACGCGCCGTCCGCGCGCACCCTGGTGATCATCCCTACCTACGACGAGCGGGACAACCTGCCCGGCGTGGTGGAGCGGTTGCTGGCCGCGGCCCCCGAGGTCTCGGTCCTCATCGCCGACGACAACAGCCCCGACGGCACCGGCGAGGTGGCCGACCGGCTCGCCACCGAGGACCCGCGCGGGCGCATCACCGTGATGCACCGCGAGGGCAAGCAGGGGCTCGGGGCCGCGTACATCGCCGGGTTCCGCTGGGGTCTCGAGCGCGGATACACCGTGCTCGTGGAAATGGACGCCGACGGCAGCCACCCGCCCGAGCGGCTCCCCGCGATGCTCGCCGCCGTCGACGGCGGCGCCGACCTGGCGATCGGCTCCCGCTACGTCCCCGGCGGCGCGGTGGTCAACTGGCCGTGGCAGCGCCACGTCATCTCCCGCGGCGGCAACGTCTACTCCCGGGTCATGCTGGGCGTGGGCATCAAGGACATCACCGCCGGCTACCGCGCCTACCGGGCCGACGCCCTGGCCGAGCTGGACCTCGACGCCATCGAGTCCAAGGGCTACTGCTTCCAGATCGACATGACGTGGCGCCTGCTGAACAACGGGCGCCGGGTCACGGAGGTGCCCATCACCTTCACCGAGCGCACCGTCGGTCAGTCCAAGATGAGCGAGTCGATCTTCCGCGAGGCCGCGGTCAACGTGGCCCGCTGGGGCTGGGAGAAGCGTCGACACCAGCTCAAGGGCCTCGTCGGCCGCTGACCCGGTGCGCGCCGGCTCCGGCCGCACACCGACCCCGGACACAGGAGAACGCCCCGGCCCTGCGGGGCCGGGGCGTTCCGGTGCCACCGGGTGATATCCGGTGACCGCTCGGTACTACCTACCGCGCACCGGCGCGGCGCCGCTTCTTGAGCAGGTCCATCCGCTCCTTGAGCAGCTCCTCGAGCTCCTCCAGGGAGCGACGCTCGAGCAGCATGTCCCAGTGGGTACGCGGCGGCTTGCCCTTCTTGACCTCGACCGCGGGGCCGTCGATGAGCTGGCCCTCCTGGCCGTTCTTGCACATCCAGGCGCCGGGGATCTCGGCGTCATCGGCGAACGGGACCTCGTAGACCTCGCCGTTGGGGGTCTGGTACCGCGCCATGCGGCGCGGCGCGAGGTCGGTGTCCCGGTCGGTCTCGTAGCTCACCGCACCGAGGCGGCTGCCCCTGAGGACTCGATCTGCCATGCGAACTCCTTCTGCCGTGTTCGTCTGCGTCAATTCATGCGGATCGACACGACGCTGCGTGGTTCCTGCTTGTGTCAACGCCAGGGGAACCCCCAAATGTTCCCACGTCCCGACGCCACGGGCCACCCCGGGGGCGCCGCTGGGTAACCTCACACCCGTGGAACCCGACGCCCGACCCGAGCCGACCGCGCCCCGCAGGGGCGAGGCCTCGTGCGCCTGGTGCGGCCGTCCCGTGGACGAGGGCGGGACCGGGCGCCGGCGCCGCTACTGCCGGCGGTCCTGCCGGCAGCGGGCCTACGAGCAGCGCCGGTCGCTCCGGATGCAGGACCTGCCCGAGGGCACGGTCGTACTCACGGAGGCCGAATCGACCGACCTGATGGACCGCATGTTCCAGCTGCGCTGCGCCTGCGAGGATCTGCGGACCGCCATCGCCGAGGGCGAGGACCCCGCCGAGCTGGCCCGCATGTCCGAAGAGCTCGTGGCGGCGGCGAGACGGGCCGAGCGCCTGCGGTGAGCGAGGACGGAGAGGCCGGTCGGCCGACAGCGGGGACCACGCCCGTCGCCGCGCTCCGGACGTGGTGGGAACGGTGGCGCCCCTCGGTCACCGGCCTCATCGTGGCCGCGCTGGCGGCGTGGGTCTCGCTCATGCCGTCCCTGCTGCCGCGGGCCTGGTACTACCAGGGGGTGGTCACCGGCGTGTCAATGCTGGTGGGCTACGGGGTCGGCGTTGCACTGAGGACCCTCTGGCGGCGGGTCGTGGCGCCCCGCATCACCCTCCACCCCGACCTCCTCGCGTTCGGTGACCGTCTCCTGGCCTTCGCCCGTCTGTCCGCCCCGTACATCCTGGTGGTCTACCTCATCACGGCCACGGCCACGGCGATCCGCTGGCAGGACCAGGTCTCCGATCTGGTGCGCTCACCCCGCCCGCCCTGGGCGGACTACATGAAGATCCCGTGGGTCGCCCTGGCGATCTTCCTGGGGCTCCTCATCGCAGCCCGCGGCGTCCGGGCGGGGTACCGGTGGCTGGCCCGCGCGGTGGGCCGCAGGTTCGGCGTGGGGGAGTACACCGCCCGGCTCACGGGCGTCGTGATGGTGGCCGTGCTCGCGCTCGGCGTGGTGCAGGGCGTGGTGCCGCGCCTGTTCTTCGGCGGCGCCAACCGGATCTACAGCGGGCAGAACAACGAGGACCTCCCCGGCGCGCGACCGCCGTCGGCGCCGGAGCGATCCGGGTCCCCGGGGTCGGTCGTGGACTTCGGGGACCTGGGCCTGCAGGGCCGACGGTTCGTGAGCGGCGGCCTCGACGGGGAGCGACTGGGGGATCTGTTGGGCGAGAACGCACCCGAGCCGATCCGGGCGTACGCCGGTCTGGAGTCCGCGCCGACCGACGACGAGCGTTCAGCGCTGGTGGTGGAGGAGTTGGAGCGGACCCGGGCCTGGGAACGTGAGTCGGTGGTGATCGTCCCGACCACCGGCACCGGGTGGATCAACCCCCATGCGGCTCAGGCCATCGAACTGCTCTCCGGTGGCGACGTGGCGATCGTGGGCACCCAGTACTCGTACCTGCCGAGCTGGATCTCGTTCCTCGCCGACCGCGAGAAGGCGGAGGCGGCGGGCCGGTCACTGATCGAGGCGGTGGTGACCTGGCGCGACTCCCTCCCACCGGGTCGGCCGCAACCGAAGCTGTACGTCTACGGCGAGAGCCTGGGCACCCGGGCCGGGGAGGCGGCGTTCTCCGGCATCCGCGATATCCGGGCGACGGTGGACGGGGTGCTCTGGGTCGGTCCACCCAACTCGAACCACATCTGGCACGCGCTCGTACAGCGGCGCGACCCCGGTACCCCGGTCACCGAGCCGGTGTACGCGGACGGCCTGCTGGTGAGGTTCTCGGAGGATCCCGCGGAGTTCCGCGACGACGACACCCCGTGGATCCCGCCGCACGTCCTGTACGTCCAGCACGCGACCGACCCGGTGGTGTGGTGGACCCCGGATCTGCTGTTCGACCGCCCCGCGTGGCTGGCCGAACCGCCCGGCAAGGGCCGACATCCGGGCATGTTCTACATGCCCGTGTTGACCCTGTTCCAGGTGACCGCGGACCTCGGAAACGCGATCGGCGGGTCGCAGGGCTACGGCCACCTGTACGACCATCAGATCCTCGACGGATGGGCGGCCGCGACGGGACGCGAGGGATGGGACGACGACGAGTTCCAGCGGTTCGCCCGACTGCACGCCACCGCGATGGAGCAGCAGGACCGCGGCTGACGCCCTTTCCCGCCACGGGTCCGCGGTCTAACGTTGCCGCTGAGCGGACAGGGTGAGGAGACCCGGGATGAGCGCCCACACGGCAGACACGCACGACACCATCCGCGTCCTCGGCGCGCGGGAGAACAACCTCCGGTCGATCGACGTGGATCTGCCCAAGCGGCGGCTGACGGTGTTCACCGGAGTCTCCGGATCCGGTAAGAGCTCCCTGGTGTTCTCGACCATCGCGGCGGAGTCGCAGCGGATGATCAACGAGACCTACAGCGCGTTCCTCCAGGGCTTCATGCCCACCCTGGCGCGGCCGGACGTGGACGTGCTGGAGGGGTTGACCACGGCGATCGTCGTGGACCAGGAGCGGATGGGCTCCGACCCCCGCTCCACGGTCGGCACCGCCACGGACACCGGGGCGATGCTGCGGATCCTGTTCAGCCGTCTCGCGCAGCCGAGGATCGGCGGTCCCAAGGCGTACTCCTTCAACGTCGCGTCGGCGTCCGGGGTGGGGACGCTGAAGAAGGCCGACGGCACCCGGCAGAAGGCCGAGTTCTCCATCACCGGCGGGATGTGCGTCCGCTGCGAGGGTCGCGGATCGGTGTCCGATTTCGACGTCGACGCGCTGGTGGACCGCTCCAAGTCCCTGTCCGAGGGCGCGATCACCGTCCCCGGATACTCGATGGACGGCTGGTACGGCCGCATCTACTCCGGCTCCGGGTTCTTCGACATGGACAAACCGGTGGGGGAGTTCACCGATCGGGAGATGCACGACCTGCTGCGTAAGGAGCCGGTCAAGGTCAAGGCCGACGGCATCAACGTCACCTTCGAGGGCCTGATCCCCAAGATCCAGAAGTCGATGCTGTCCAAGGACGTCGAGGCGATGCAACCGCACATCCGCTCGTTCGTCGAGCGGGCCGTGGTGTTCACCACGTGCCCCGAATGTGACGGCACCCGGCTCAACGAGGGGGCCCGGTCGTCCCGCATCGGGGACAGGAACATCGCCGACGTCTCGGCCATGCAGATCACCGACCTGGCGGAGTGGCTGCGCGGCCTCGAGGAGCCGTCGGTTGCGCCGCTGCTGGACTCGTTGCAGCACACGCTCGATTCGTTCGTCGAGATCGGACTTGGGTATCTGTCCCTCGACCGCCCCGCGGGCACCCTGTCGGGCGGCGAGGCACAGCGGGTGAAGATGATCCGCCACCTCGGTTCCGCGCTGACCGACGTCACCTACGTCTTCGACGAACCGTCGATCGGCCTGCACCCCCACGACATCCAACGCATGAACGGGCTGCTCCTGCGGCTGCGCGACAAGGGCAACACGGTCCTGGTGGTCGAGCACAAGCCGGAGACCATCGCGATCGCCGACCACGTCGTCGACCTCGGGCCCGGGGCCGGCTCCGAGGGCGGTCAGATCTGCTTCGAGGGATCGGTCGGCGGGCTCCGCGCGAGCGACACGGTCACCGGCCGGCATCTCGACGACCGCGCCGCACTGAAGGACAGCGTGCGGGCGGCCACCGGGCGGATCGAGGTGCGTGGCGCGACAGCCCACAACGTGCGAGGCGTGGATGTGGACATCCCACTCGGGGTCCTGTGCGTGGTGACCGGCGTGGCCGGATCGGGCAAGAGTTCGCTCATCCACGGCTCGGTGTCGCCTCGCGACGGGGTGGTGGCGATCGACCAGGCCGCCATCCGCGGGTCGCGGCGCAGTAATCCGGCCACATACACGGGGCTCCTCGAGCCCATCAGAAAGGCGTTCGCCAAGGCCAACGGCGTCAAGCCGGCCCTGTTCAGCCCGAACTCCGAGGGCGCATGTCCCACCTGCAAGGGCGCGGGCGTGATCTACAGCGACCTGGCGATGATGGCCGGCGTCGCCACGACGTGCGACGACTGCGAGGGCAGGCGCTTCCAGGCCGAGGTGCTCGAGTACCGGTTCGGCGGCCGGAACATCGGCGAGGTGCTGGGGATGTCCGTCGCACAGGCCGAGGAGTTCTTCGCCGGGGGAGAGGCGCGGATCCCCGCCGCGCACAAGATCCTCGCCCGGCTCCGCGATGTCGGCCTGGGCTACATCCGGCTCGGTCAGCCCCTGACCACGCTGTCCGGTGGCGAGCGCCAACGCCTCAAGCTGGCCGCCCAGATGGCCGACAAGGCCGAGGTCTACGTGCTGGACGAGCCGACCACGGGCCTGCACCTGGCCGACGTCGCGACCCTCCTGGCGATGCTCGATCGGCTGGTCGATGCCGGGAAGTCGGTGATCGTGATCGAGCACCACCAAGCCGTGATGGCTCACGCGGACTGGATCATCGACCTCGGCCCCGGCGCCGGCCACGACGGTGGCCGGATCGTGTTCGAGGGCACGCCGGCCGAACTCGTCGCCGGTGCCTCCACTCTCACCGGCGAGCACCTGGCGAGGTATGTGGCTGCGGCGACCCAGCCGGAAACGGTAGCGGGTAGAAAGACCCCATGATCGACTCCGGCGGGTTCCCCGATGCCAGCTCTCCCGACGCCAGCGTCTTCGTCCGCGCTTCCGGACTCGTCGTCGATGAGGTGACCCCCACATCGCTGAGAGGGCACGCGGTGCTGGGGGAGGAGCACGTCACGGCGTGGGGGACGGTCCACGGTGGCGTCTACGCGAGCATCGTGGAGTCCGCCGGTGGCGCGGGGGCGGGGTTCGCGGTCGCCGAACGGGACCAGATCGCGGTCGGCGTGCACAACGGCACCGATTTCCTCCGACCGTCCACCGGCGGGCGGGTCGAGGTCACCGCGCACGCCCTGTTCCAGGGCCGCAGCCAGCAGCTGTGGGATGTGGTGATCAGTCAGGCCGAGGGTGGAGCCGTGCTCGCGCGGGGCCAGCTCCGGCTGCAGAACGTGCCCAGGCCGGACACCGTCGCCACGCCCGGACGCTGAGTACTCAGCCGAGCTGCGCTGCCCTGCGTGTGCCCTCGTCACCGAGACGCATGCCACCGGGATGGTCGGCATCATGCCCGGTCAGGCGGTCCGTCCGAATCTTTTGTGCAGCGCCTGTGTGCTGACACCGAGCACCATGCCGATCTCCGCCCAGCTCATGCCCTGCAGCCTGGCGTGCCGCACCGCAACCTATATTGACGACCATGGCAGCCAACCACTACCCGGGAATCGCGTACGGATCGGCGGTGCGGGCCCGGCAGGACGCCGTGGGGGTCACCCTCCCCGTCGACACCGGTGACTTCGCCCTCGAGGGCACCGATGTCGCACTGATCCGGAGCGCCGACCACTTCTCCCTCTCGACCGTCACCGAGTCGGGCTGGCCGTACACGCAGCACCGCGGCGGCCCGGCGGGATTCGTGCACGTGGTCGACGACACGACCCTCGCCTGGGCCGAGTTCCCGGGCAACCACCAGTACGTCTCCACGGGCAACGTGGATCACGACGGACGCGTCTGCCTGCTCTTCGTCGACTACCCGACCCGACGGCGGTTGAAGGTCTTCGGTCACGCGCGCACGGTCGAGCCGGACGCCGAGCCCGAACTGGTCGACCGGCTCCGGGCCATGGGGGAGAAGCGGTACTCCGGCCGCGTGGAACGCGCGATCGTGGTGGATGTCGTGGCCGCTGATGCCAATTGCAGTAAGCACATCACCCCGCGGTGGAATCGCCGGTACATCGACGAGTTGACCGCGGTGTACAAACGCCGGATCGAGGAACTCCAGGCCGGTTCGGCGTAGCCTGCTGCCATGGTCGGTGACCCGCCCAACTACGACATCAAACGCGAGCGTAGGGACCTCTACGACGGCAAGGCCGGCCGATTCGACCTGGTCGAGGTCCCAGCGATGACCTTCCTCATGGTCGACGGGCGGGGAGATCCCAATACCGCGCCCGAGTACAGGGCCGCCGTCGAGGCGCTGTACGCCACGTCCTACGCCGTGCGCGCGGCGGCCCGGACCGTGCTGGGACGGGTCCACACGGTGGGCCCGCTCGAGGGCCTCTGGTACGCCGACGACCCGCGGGTGTTCACGGCCCGCGACAAGGCCGCCTGGAGTTGGACGATGATGATCTGGCAGCCGGACTGGGTCACCCCGGACATCCTGTCCGCCGCCATGGAGAAGGTGACGACGACGACGGTGCCGGACGCCCGCGAGCGGGTGCGGTTCGACGGGTACGCCGAGGGGTCGGCGGTGCAGACGCTGCACGTGGGCCCCTACGACGACGAGGGCCCGATCATCGCGCGGATGCACGAGGAGATCATCCCGTCACGAGGGGCGACCCCGTCGGGACGCCACCACGAGATCTACCTCTCGGACCCCCGCAGGTCCGATCCCGCCAGACTCAGGACGATCCTCCGTCAGCCGATCACCATCGGCTGACGCTACTGATCGCCGCGATCGGCTCCTTCGAGCGAGGTCACGAGTCGCTGGGCCAGGGTCCGCAGCTGGACGAGGTCCTCCTGCGGCATGTCCACCCTGTCCAGCAGGGAACACTGGATCGTCTCGGCTTCGGCGCGCAGCCGCCCGCCGGCCTCGGTGAGGTGCACGTGGACACTCCTCCCGTCGCCGACGGAGCGGGACCGCTCGACCAGTCCGGCATGCTCCAACCGTGCGAGCAGAGGGGAGAGGGTGCCCGAGTCGAGGAGAAGTCGGTCGCCCAACTGGCGGACCGTCAGCCCGTCCTCCTCCCACAACACGAGCAGGGCGAGGTACTGCGGATAGGTGAGACCGACCGACGCCAGGGCGTGGCGGTAGGCCGACGTCGAGGCGCGGGAGGCCGCGTAGAGGGCGAAGCAGACTTGCTCTTCCAGTCGGAGATCGGGATCCATCACACGAGTATCGCCCATTTTTAGGTTGCGCTCAATTAAGTTGTGCGCAACACTACCCCCATGGACAAACTCGACCGGCCCCTGAAGAACTCGCGATCCCGCACACCGGTGCGCCGCCGCAGTGCGGGGGAGGTGGTCCGACATCTCGGACGATGGGCCCTCGGCGCCGCCCTTCTCGGGGCGGGGACCGGGCACCTGACCACCATGCGCGACGAGTTCCAGGCACAGGTCCCGACGTGGGTCCCACTCGACCCGGACTTCGTGGTCGTCGCCTCCGGCGTGGTGGAACTCGGACTCGGCGCGGCGCTGATCCTCGCACCGGCGCGATACCGGCCGGCGGTGGGCGGCGTGACGGCGGCGTTCTTCGTCGCGATCTTCCCCGGCAACATCTCTCAGTACGTGACGGGCACGGACGCGTTCGGGCTCGACAGCGACCGCGCACGCCTCGTGCGGTTGTTCTTCCAGCCCGTCCTCGTCGCATGGGCCCTGTGGTCCACGGGCGCATGGCGCGCCTGGCGGAACCGGAACAATCGCTGATCGCGCTGCGTAGACTCCGGCCCCATGCGCTTTGACGAGTTCCGTAGTCACGATGCCCTCGGTCTCGCCGCCCTCGTCCGGCAGGGCGAGGTCACCCCGGGCGACCTGCTCGACGCGTCGATCCAGCGCGCCGACGGTGTCAACCCGCGACTCAACGCGATCGTGCGCCGCCTGGACGGGCCGGCTCGCGCCCGGGCGACCGAGGAGCTGTCGGGCCCGTTCGCCGGGGTGCCGTTCCTTCTCAAGGATCTCGGTCAGGACTACCGCGGAACACCCACCAGTGGCGGGTCGCGTCCACTGGCCGACGTACCGGCGACCGAGCACGCGACCGTGGTCCGGCGGTGGTTGGACGCGGGCCTGGTGGTCTTCGGCAAGACCAACACCCCGGAGTTCGGGGCCAAGGGAATCACGGAGCCCGAGCTGTTCGGCCCCGCCAGGAACCCGTGGGACACCAGCCGCAGTCCCGGGGGCTCGTCGGGCGGGTCCGCCGCCGCGGTCGCGGCCGGCATCGTCCCGGTCGCCGGGGCGAGCGACGGCGGCGGTTCGATCCGCATCCCGGCCGCGTGCTGCGGGCTCGTCGGCCTCAAACCCGGCCGCGGACTGGTCCCGATGGGCCCCGCGCGCGGCGAGGCGATGCACGGCGCGGCCACCAACGGCGTGATCTCGCGGTCGGTTCGCGACTCGGCTGCGATGCTGGACGTCCTGATGGGAGGGGAGCCGGGCGGGCCGTACGTCCCGGCCACCCCGTCGGAGTCGTTCCGGTCCCAGGTGGGGGCGGACCCCGGACGTCTGCGGATCGGCGTGTGTACCGCGTCCTCGATCAACTCGTCACCCCACCCTCAGGCTCTCGCCGCTGTCGAGACCGCCGCCAGAGCGCTCGAGGACCTCGGCCACCGCGTCGACATCCTCGAGTCGCAGCCCGTCGACGACCTGGCATTGGCCCGCGATTTCCTCACCAGCTGGTTCGCCTACCTCGCGTGGTCGGTCGAGGACACCAAACGCCGGACGGGGTGCGCCGATCGGGACTTCGAGACGGACACGCGCATCGTGGCGGCACTCGGCCGGGCGCAGAGCAGCGTGGACTACCTGGATGCCGTGATGTGGCGGGATCAGTACGTCGGCGAACTCACCACCTTCTTCGAGGGCTACGACCTGCTCATGACGCCGACGCTCGCAGACCTCCCGCCGCACATCGGCGCCCTGGACACCCCGCCGCTGGCGCGTCGCGCAGCGACCGCTTTGCTCGCGACGCGCACAGCTCCGCTCCTGCGGCACTCGGGATTCGTGGAGTCGCTCATCGACGCCAACCTGAGCTGGGTGCCGTACACCCAGCTGGCCAACCTGACCGGCCGGCCGGCGCTGTCGCTCCCACTGCACTGGACGCCGGAGGGCGTGCCCATGGGGGTGCACTTCACCGCAGGACTCGGGGGCGAGTCGATGCTGCTGCGTCTGGCCGGCCAGCTGGAGCAGGCACTGCCGTGGACTGACAGACAGCCGGCGGCTCTGGGCCGATGACCCCGCAGGCGCACAGCGTCGGGGGCACCCACCCCCGAAACGTCACTGTGTCGAATCGGGGCCGACTGGGCGGGACCCCACGGAGGCGGCAGTGGATAGATGCCGCGAGACCCCGGGGTGACTTCGGACGGCAAACCGACGATGTCCACGACCCGGGGCCTCGCAACGAACGACGGCGACGGATCGCCGCCGGGGAATTCAGGCCGTTGTAGAACTCAGGCCATGTCCGCCGGGAGGACACTCAGGAGCCACTGGTAGAGATCCACCAGAGGGTTGTGGATGAGCATGAAAGCGTTCTCGACTGATCCGCGCATGATGTCGCACCTTTCTCTACCGAGCGACACGGTGTCGCCTCAGTGATCATTCGTAGCAGTGTGCACGGCGGATGGTGGCGGGCCCCGACGAGTTCTCGCCGGACCAGCCACTTTCAAAGTGCCGATAATCTACATTATGTAAAGTTAAAATCTGCGTATTGCATCAGATGA
>NZ_LSSV01000027.1:0-250628 GCF_001658045.1 Dietzia sp. 111N12-1
GAACTAACGGAGATGCCCACTAGCCGGGACGGCCGTGAACGGGCGCGGCGACTCCAGCACCCTGCCCACCGCGCGCACCACGTCCGCCGGCTGCAGGAGGACCCCCGAGAACGACAGCGCCGCCTGCGGGTCCTCGAGTTTGTCGAAGAGCATCGGGGTCCAGATGCCGTCCGGGCAGATGCACGAGATGTCGATATCGTCCACCCCGGCCAGCCGCAGGTCGGCGGCCGTGCTGGAACTGAAGCCCATCACCGCGTGTTTGGACGCCGCGTAGACGGCCTCGCCCGGGACCGCGGAGATCCCCGCCAGCGAGACGATGTTGACGATGTGCCCGCCACTGCCGGTCGCGCCGGTGCCCGGGATACCAGCGCTGCGGCCGCGCATGGCCTCGATCGCGGCGACCGTGCCGTTGATCGTCCCCAGCGCGTTGACGTCCAGCATGAGCCGCCGCTGGTCGTCGGTCTGCTCCCACGCCGGGCCGGTGAGCAGGACGCCGGCGTTGTTGACCCACACGTCCACGCCCCCGGTCTCCGCGACCAGCCGGTCCCGGGCCTCGTCGACCTGCCCGCGATCGCGGACGTCGACAGCGGCCCAGAGCGCACCCCGCCCGATCTCCGCGGCCGCCGTCCGGGACGACTGCTCGTCCAGATCGGTGATCATGACGCGATACCCGCGGTCGGCCAGCAGGCCCGCGATATCTCGGCCCAAGCCGCGACCGGCCCCGGTCACGAGCGCGCTGCGGGTCCTCGTCGTCGTCGTCTTCACTTCCCGTCCTTCAGGCCGGAGCGGAGTTCGCCGTAGGAGATCCCACCGTGGCAGTACGTCGGCACCACCGGCCAGAAGCGCTTCCACGGCGCCAGCTCGGTGGAGGGCAGGATCTGCAGCCAGCGCGGGTCGGCCGGGCACGGGTCGGCGAGGGTCTTCTCCTTGATCATGGAGTCGTACTGGTCCAGCGCGTCCTCGAGGGTGTTGGCGTTGGGGCAGATCTCGCGGCCGTACTCGCGGTGGTAGCGCCGGACGCCGGGGATCTTCGACAGCTCCGGCTGCCAATTGTCCAGGGAGATGCCGTTCTCGGAGGACACCCATACGCCGTCCGGGGTGTTGATGACCAGCGAGTGGTTGCCGTCCGTGTGGCCGGGCGTCCACAGCAGGGCGATGCCGGGGCCGAGCTCGATGTCGCCGTCGAACACGGCGAACCTGTCCCGGTGGACGCCGTCGAGTCCGCCGGAGACGTACCAGGCCCATTGCATGGGGTGCAGGTCCTCCAGGGTGGCCAGTTCGCGGCGGTGCACGAGCAGCTGCGCGTCGCCGAACAGGGCGGTGCGCGGCGTCGGCTCGCCGGCGATCACCTCGCTCGAGCCGAGAATCATCCGGGGGTCCTGCACGTGCAGGTGGTCGAACGTGAGGAAGTCCACGTCCTCCGGCCGCAGCCCCACCTTGGCCAGGGCCTCGCCGGGCTCGTTGAAGTACTTGAGAATCGCCTTGCTGGCCAGGCGGCCGCCGGGGACGGCGTCGACCAGCCTCTCCAGATTGGCGTAGAACGGCGCCTTGGCGGAACCGGCGGGGACGGTCGGCTCGAACACCAGGGTGCGGGGCCGACCGTTCCAGTCGTCGTACTGGACCACCACCATGCGGTTGATCATGGTGACCAACGGCAGGCTGGGCACCGACACCGCGTTGTCGAAGGCGTACTTGACCGGGTACGGCGCCCCGGCCACGTCGACTGACCGCACCGCCCGCACCTGCCCCTGCTGCACGAACCGCTTCTTGTACTCGGCGGCCGCCGAGCGCACCGCCCTCAGCCGCTCGCCCCGCGGCCACACGTCGTGGACGCCGTCGAATTCGGGGATCGGCCGCGCGCCGATCTGCTCGAGCATGGGTCCGGACACCTGGTCCGAACGCGGTGGATCTTCGCGCAGCATCGTTCGCTCCTCCTCGCCGATGGGGTGGCCGCCCGGGGGGCGCCGGTCGTTCCCGCGGTCGACACCAGCATCCGGTGTCCAGCGGCGGGAAACTTGTGTCAGGGCGACAGGTTGGTGGTCCGCCTCAGCTCCCCGGGGGACATACCGAACCACCGGCGCGCCGCGTGGCTGAGCGTGGCCTGCTCGGCGAAACCGACCAGGTCGGCGATCTGGGTGAAGGACAGGTCGCTGGTCGTGATGAACCGGTGCGCGCGATCCCGACGCAGGTCGTCGACGACCCGGCCGTAGGTGGTGTCGACGGCGGCGAGGCGACGTTGCAGCGTCCGCGGGTGGAGCAGGAGCGCCCCGGCCACCTCGACGAGGGTGGGGACGCGGCCGGGAAGGCGCTCCCCCACGAGGCGGCGCACCTGGTGAGCCACCGAGTCCGACGGGTCGGAGTACGAGCCCGTCAGGTGATCGAGGGCCGCGCGACGGAGATCCTCATCCGCGGAGGCGAACGTGGCATCCAACATCCGACGGTCGACGCACAGCGCGGCCGCGGGCCGGTCGAACTTCACGTCGACGCCGAAGAAGCCCAGATACCGGCCGACCGGCGAGAGTGGTCCGTGCGGCACCTCCACCGACCGCAACCCGGTGGACTGCCCGACCAGATGCACGGCCACCCGGTAGAACACCCCCAGCCCCAGCTCGGCGGCCTGCGGCGAGTACGGCGACTCGGTCAGTTCCTTGCGGTACGTCAGGGCGATCACGCCGCGCCGGCCCCACGGGTCGTCGGCGACCTCGATCCTCAGCGCGGGGCTGTGCACGAACATGAACCGAGCCGCGCACTCCAGTGCCTCCGCGGGGGTCTGCGACGATCCGATCGCCCGCGCGATGGGGCCGAGAATCGTCACGTCCTGCCGTTCGGCCAGCCGCAGACCGAGGTCCGGGCAGCGCAGGTGGGCTGCCGCCACATCGAGCATCCGGTCGTGGTCGGTGATCGACAGCAGCCCGTCCTCGTCCGCCAACGTCTCTGGCTCGATGCCGAACCGCGCGAGCAGCCGATCCGGATCCCCGCCGAGTTCGGTGACGAGCTCAGCGAACCCGCGCAGGCTCGCGGCGCGGATCAACGGCTGCATCGACGTCGCCTGTCCTTTCGCGTGCGGAGTCCCCGAGGAGCCGCGGTCGAGGACGTCTCCGCGGAGCCACACGTGGTTCGACCATCCTCGCTCCACCTCGCCCCGACGTCCGGCCCTACCCGCCGCCCCTGACCTCGATCAACTCCCACTGCCTCACCGGGCCGGGGGCGTGGGCCCGGCACATCGTGAAGATCGGCTCCGAGTAGGTCTCGCGCAGCCACACCTCGACCGGACCGCGCGGGCCCTCGAGCGTCACCTCGACGTGCTCGTCCCGTTCCACGACGCGGACCGGGGCGAAGGCGTCGATGCGGTCGTCGGGCACCACCGCACGGGCATGGTGCTGGGCGCTCTGCACGGCCGCAGAGTGGCTACTCCGTCCACGCAGGTACCGCTCGTCGACCCGGCCCTCCGTGTAGCGTGCGACGATGTCTGCCGGATCCTCCGCCTGGTCGACGCGGCCGTAGAAGAGGCCGTGCGGCAGGACGAGCATCGTCGCGGCGAAGCGGTCGCCGCCCAGGTGAGAGCACTCCCAGGTCGCCTCCGGGTACCGCTCGGCGATCCGCGCCGCGGCCGCTCGCCCCCGAACCGCGCAGCACTGATCGTGCTTGCCGTGCGCGCACACCGCGACCAGCGGCTCCGCTGACGGGGTGCCGGCGGAACCGTCGAGGGGGATCTCGGCGTACCCGACCGGGCCGTCGACCTCGCCCCACCGCAGCGACTCGTGCCCGGGCCGGGCGTCGGCGAGCGCCCACCGCCAGCGTGGCTCCTCTGTATGACGACGACGACCCGGCCTGCGGATCGCGGCAACCCGGACATCGGCCTCCTGGGCACGCCCGGCGATCTCGCGACCCAGCTCGGGCGGAAGTAGACCCGGCGAGTCGAGCAGCGCCGAATACCCCCAAGGGCCGGCCAGCTCGACCATCAGCCATCGCAATCCCCGGGAGCCCGACCCGTCCAGGGGATCGCCGCGGCGCAACGACGAGTCACTGCACGGTTCCCAGTCCGCAGTCCTGCTCACAGCGCCACCACCACGCCCTCCCGCAACAACCGCCGGAGAACCACCAGGCCGTCGTCGGCATCGAGGCCGGGCAGCGTGCCGGCGCTGACGGGGTCGCCCTCAAGGACGGCGCGCAGGGCGGAAGCGCACACCGCCGGGAAGGTGACCGACTTGGTGGGCAGCCGCAATACGACCGTGTCGGCGGCGGCGGCGGAGTCGGTGCAGTCCACCCGTGCGTGGAGTCCCTCGCGCAACCGCAGCCGAGTGTCGGCGTCGAGGGCCGCAACGGCATCCAGGGTGGCCAGCGGGCGGATCGCAGCGGGTCGGGTGAGATCGAGGTACTTGCCAGCCAGCGCGTCGCCGGCGAGAGCGCTGAGCTGCTCCTGCTTCTCGCCGATCAACCGGGCCAGCACGTCGAGGACCTCGCGGGCGTGGGGCTCCGCGCGCGCGGCATCGACCGGGGCAAGCCCGAACGGCAACGACGCCCGCAGCTCCTCCTCCGAGGCCAGTGCCTCGATCATCGCCGTGGCGACGTCGTGCCCGGTGAGTGGCGCCACGCCCACCGTGAGGTGGATGGAGGTGTCACCCTGCGCCTCGGCGGAGTGGATCCAGCCGCGCGGCAGGTAGAGGCAGTCCCCCGGCTCGAGCACGGTGTCGATGACCGGCTCGTCCTTCGCCCGTTCGGCGATCGCCTCGCGGTGATCGGTCCACGGCTGATCCGCAAGCGGATGGTGGTGGACGGGCTCGTGCACCCGCCACCGCTTGGTGCCGGACACCTGGAGCACAAAGACGTCATGGACGTCGTAGTGCGGATCGAACCCGCGATTCGCGGGCGGGGTGATGTAGGCGTTGGTCTGCACCGGATGCCCGATGTCCGAGGTCATGCCCCGCACGAAGTCGATGATCGGCGGCCAGAACCGGTGCAGACCCTGCAGGACGAGCGTCGCCCCGGCGGCGTACTGCGTGAGCACGCCGTCGGGGTCGAGCTGATCGGCGATCTGCGCCCCGAAACCCGCGGAGCGGGTAAAGCACGCCCGGTCGACGAGCGTGCCCTCCCGCGCCATCCGGACGAACGGCGTGCGCACCCCGCGTTCGGCGATGATCTCGTCGACCATCCCGGGTGAGAGCAGGTCGGAGTAGTCGCGTGGCAGCTCGGCCGCCCGGGTCAGCAGGGGCCGCTGCCCCCACACCTGAGCCGCGAACTCATCCGAGCCGCACGCGACGCACCGATGAAGCGCCCGCAATTACTGGGTGCCGTCAGCGCCGCCGTCGGCACCATCCGGGTTGGAACCGCCGTCGGCCACCCCTTCGCCGGTGTTCGCGGAGCCATCGGCGGAACCGTCCGCGCCGCCGTCGTGGCCGTCCGGGTTCGAACCGCCGTCAGCCAGGCCCTCGCCCTCGCCCTTCATGTGGTGGGCGGATCCGTCGGCGCCGCCGTCGTGGCCGCCCGGGTTGGAACCGCCGTCGGCGATGCCCTCGCCCTGAGCGCCGGACGTGGTGATGTCGTCGTCGTTGATAGCCATCTGCGTTCCTCTCGTCGGTGCAGGCGTGAACCTGCAGGGAGTCGTGCGATCTGGCCACGTGTTCCAGCAGCAGGCCGGGACACGAGGGGCGTGCAGTTCCACTATGGCACTGGACCGGCCTCTATACGACCGAAGCCGCCGCCGGTTCGGCGTGACCGGGCGACTGCATAGTTTCCGAGCGGCGGCGGGCCTCGTCGTCGTCGATCTATCCCCGCGCTACCCCGAACTCGCGGTCGACCCGGGACGGGTGGGCATCAGAGGCTGACGCCGCCGGGGCCCCGGCCCAGCGCCTCGGTGACGGAGGCGAACATCGTGGTCTTGATGGCGCCGAGAGTGGTGCGGTCCTTGCCGAGGATCGGCTGGAGACGCCCGAGCGCCGCAGTGACGATCTCGGCCTCCGCAGCGGTGTCGTCGACGAGGCCCGCGGCCTTCGCCTCGGCACCGGGGTAGCGGTGGCCCGTGCTCATCGCGGTCATGGCCGTCTGCGGGGTCGTCTTGGCCTGGATCAGCGCCGCCATGCCCGGTGTGAACGGGATGTTGATGTCCACCTCGGGGAAGCAGAAGTAGCCGCGGTCGTCGCGCATCACCCGGTAGTCGTGGGCCATCGCGAGCATCGCGCCGCCGCCGAAGGCGTGCCCGTTGACCGCGGCGACCGTCGGCAGGGAGAACGTCAGGACACGGGAGAACAGCTCGTGGACCCGGCCGACGTACCAGTCGAGGCGGTCGGAGTTGGCCATGAGCCAGTCGAGGTCGAGACCGTTGGAATAGAACTTGCCCGACCCCACGGTGACGAGCCCCTTCGCGGACTGCTCGACCTCATCGAGGTGGGCGTTGATCGCGTCGAGCCGGTCCGGGGAGAAGCGGTTCTCGTCGTTGCCGAGCGTGAGGACGGCGATGTCCTCGTGGTGGGTCAGGGTCGGGGTCATGCGTGGTCCTCTCGGGTGGTGTGGTTGTGGGGTGTGGGTGGGTCGGTCGGCGGCGGGGCGGTCGACCGCTACTCGTGTAGGAAATCCTGGATCCACCGGCGAATGTCTGCCAGGGTCCCCGCATCCACCTGGCCGGCATGGCCGACAACACGCTGGCGCGAAAGTGTGCGTATCTGCTCGGTCATCGCCCAGGAGTCGCGATCGAACACGTCTCCACGGAGCAGGACGTGGTTCGACCATCCGCGATCCACCGACGTCACCGGAACCACCATCACGAGAGTATCGGCGAGGGAGATGTGCGCGCGCGACGAGACCACCACCGCGGGCCGGCGACCACTGTGCTCACGACCCGCCACGGGATCGAGGACAACCCATATGACCTCCCCGGGAGTCGGGTCAGGCATCCTGCGCCCGCTCCCACCACTCGGATTCCTCGCGGTAGGACGCCAGATCTTCTGGCGATGTCGCGTCTATCTCCGCACGCAGGCGCTCGAGCCGTCGTTGCTTCTCGGCGAGTGAGGCGAGATACGCAAGATGGTCGCCCAGCGTGCGGTGCTCTTCGGCGGCCTGCCTCTTCAGAAGATCCCGGAGGTCGCGACTCACCTTGATCGTCGTGTGGGACATACCGAAAGTATGCCTTTGGTCATACCGCAGAGATAGCGAACTCGTCGCCCCCCGACGCACGAGAGCCGCCGCCCGGTCTGCGTGACCGGGCGGCGGCTCTCGTCTGTGTGCGACTGCGGGGCCTCGTCGTCGTCGTACTCCCGACCGGCTCAGCGCGCGACCGGCCACCCGACCAGCAGGTGCGCTACTTGACCAGCAGCTCCGCGATCTGGATGGTGTTGAGCGCCGCGCCCTTGCGGAGGTTGTCGCCCGCCACCATGAGGTTGAGGCCCTTGTTGCCCTCGATCGACTGGTCCTGGCGGATCCGGCCCACCAGCGACTCGTCGATGCCCGCCGCGTCCAGCGGGGTCGGCACGTCGACGACCTTGACGCCCGGCGCCTTCGACAGCAACTCGCGCGCCTGCTCCGGCGTGATGTCCTTGTCGAACTCCGCATTGATGCTCAGCGTGTGACCGGTGAACACCGGCACGCGCACGCAGGTGCCGGCCACCCGCAGCTCCGGCAGGTCGAGGATCTTGCGCGACTCATTGCGCAGCTTCTGCTCCTCGTCCGTCTCCTCGGACCCGTCGTCGACGAGCCCACCCGCGAGCGGCAGCACGTTGAACGCGATCGGCGCGACGTACGGCCCGTGGTCGTCGACCTTCAGCGCCGAGCCGTCGTGCACCAGCTCGTGGCCCGCGCCGACGTTGCCGGTGATCTGGTCGTTCAGCGTGTCGACGCCGGCGAGCCCGGAACCGGAGACCGCCTGGTACGTCGACACGACCAGACGCTTGAGACCCGCCGCGCCGTGCAGCGCCTTGAGCACCGGCATCGCGGCCATCGTGGTGCAGTTGGGGTTGGCGATGATGCCCTTGGGCGGGTTCTTCGCCGCGTCCGGGTTCACCTCGGAGACGACGAGCGGGACGTCGGGGTCCTTGCGCCACGCGCTGGAATTGTCGACGACGACGGCGCCGGCCGCCGCGAACCGAGGGGCCTGCTCCTTCGACATCGTGCCTCCGGCGGAGAACAGGGCGATATCGATCCCCTCCAGCTCCTCGTCGGGCGTGCCCGCGGTGTCCTCGACGACGATGTCCTCACCGCGGAACGGCAGCGTGGTCCCGGCGGACCGGGCGGACGCGAAGAAACGGACCTTGTCAGCCGGGAAGTCCCGCTCCTCCAGCAGGGCACGCATGACGCGCCCCACCTGGCCCGTGGCTCCGACTACGGCGACAGTGGTCATCTCTGAGGTCAACTCCTGAAAGGTTGGTCCCGGCCCGCCGCGGACGGGTTCTCCGCCCTGCGCTCGACCGACCGGCAGTACCCCATCCTACCGGGGTCGCCCAGCTCGGACAGCGGCGTGCGTCACACCCGGCCGCGCTTCGGGCACAGACACCACGCAAGGCGAGGCCGGGGCGGAGCGCGGGCGGCGGGGCACGCCCCGCCATCCGGTCGCTCGCCCCCCCGGCCTCGCCGTCCGGCCTCGCCGTCCGGCCTCGCCGTCCGGAGGAATTCGCCTGTATCGGCCGAGTGGCGTTGCGCGAATTCCTCTTCTCGGCGAGGACCGCGGTGCTCGCCGAGGGGGTCGACGTGCTGGGCCAGAGGCCGTGGCATCGCTATCCACACCCCTCGGCCCCATCCACAGGTCGACGCGGATCCCTGCTCTGCGCCCCTGCCAGTCAACGTCCGCTTGGCAAGGTCACGGTCCGTGAGCGCAGAATCCCGCACCGCCCCCATCCGCACAGCCCCCATCCGCACCCGCGACCTGCGGCACCTGACCGGAAGCCGCGTCACGAACCGCGGTTACACCCGCCTGCACCACGGACTGTGGGTCCGGGACCACGTGCACGTCGACGCCTGGGCGCGGGCCGAAGCGCTCATGACGCTCTACCCGGACGCAACGTTGACCGGGTGGATCGCAGCCACGCTCTATGGGCACGACTTCCCGCCGCGCGAGTTCGCGGACGATGTGGTGGCGCCGGGCCGGCGGATCGAACGGCCCGGGCTGGCGGGCTGGCAGTACCGGATCCCGCCCGAGCACATCCACGTGCTGACGTCGGGACGCTCCCCCGACATCCGCATCGCCAGCCCCGAGTGGGTCTTGTTCGACATCGCTCGTCGCGAACCGCGCGTCGAGGCCATCTGCGCGCTCGACGCCTCCACCACCATGGGCGTCCTACCGATCAGCCGCCTACCGGCCCTGGTGGAGGACATGCACGGCGTCCGCGGTCGCCGGACTGTTCTCGAGAGGCTCGAGGAGGTCGACACAGATGCCGAGTCGCCCTGGGAAACCCGGACGCGGCTGTTCCTACTCGAGAACGGCCTGACCGGATTCGTTCTGCAGCACCGGGTGCCCGAGTTCAGGTATCGCCTGGACATCGCCTGGCCGGAGTTGAAGGTGGCGGTGGAATACGACGGAGGGGACCATCGCACGAAAGAGCAGCAGACAAAGGACGAGATCCGACGGAACCGGCTTCGGGCGGCCGGCTGGTACATCGAGGTGGTCACCGCGACCTCGCTCGTCCGCACCCCCGGCGAGATCCTGGCCCACGTGCGCGCAGCCCTCCACCGCCGCGGCTACGGGAGCTTTCGCGGCTGAACCGACCGATTCGGACGACGAGCCGCGGCGGGTGATCGCCGAGCAGAGGATTTCGCACTGAGCCACTCGGGCGATACAGGCGAATTCCTCTGCTCGGCGGGGCGCCGGGTGCGCAGGCGCCGGGTGCGCGGGGCGCGGGGCGCCGGGTGCGGGGGGCGCCGGGCGCCGGGCCGGCCTGGCTTGGGGCGGGCCGGCGGAGGGGTCAGGTCAGCGGCCGGTGCCGGCGTAGACCTGCGCCTCCTCGTCGCCGCCCAGCTCGAACGCCTTGTGCAGCGCGCGGACACTGTCGGGCAACTCGTCCTCCCGAACGAGCGCCGAGATGCGGATCTCGGAGGTGGAGATGAGCTCGATGTTGATGCCGGCCTCGGACAGCGACTCGCAGAACGTCGCGGTGACGCCCGGGTGCGACTTCATGCCCGCGCCGACGAGGGAGACCTTGCCGACGTTGTCGTCGTAGAGCACCTGGTCGATACCCAGATCGTCCTTGGCCTGCGAGAGGACCTCAACGGCCTTGGCACCCACCTCGCGGGGGCAGGTGAAGGTGATGTCGGTCTTGCCCTCCGCCTTGGAGACGTTCTGCAGGACCATGTCGATGTTGATCTCGGCGTCGGCCACCACGCGGAAGATCTTGGCCGCGTACCCCGGCTGGTCGGGGATGCCGACGACCGTGATCTTGGCCTCCGAGGCGTCGTGAGCGACTCCGGTCAGGACTGCGTCTTCCACGGGGATGTCCTCCACTTTTCCGGCCACGAGCGTGCCCGGGTTGGTCGAATACGAAGAGCGGACGCGCAGCGGCACGTGATAGCGGCGGGCGAACTCCACACTGCGCAGGTTGAGGATCTTGGACCCGACGGCCGCCATCTCCAGCATCTCCTCGTACGAGATGGTGTCGAGCTTGCGGGCATCGGGCACGATCCGCGGGTCGGCGGTGTAGATGCCGTCCACGTCCGAGTAGATCTCGCACACGTCCGCACCCAGGGCCGAGGCCATAGCGACCGCGGTGGTGTCGGACCCGCCGCGACCCAGGGTCGTGACGTCGCGGGTCTCTCGGGACACCCCCTGGAAGCCCGCGACGAGGGCGATCTTGCCCTCGTCCAGCGCCTCACGGACGCGCCCCGGGGTGATGTCGATGATGCGGCTGTTGCCGTGCCTGGTCGTGGTGATGATCCCGGCCTGGGATCCGGTGAAGGAATAGGCCTCCATCCCGAACGAACTGATGGCCATCGCGAGCAGCGCGTTGGAGATGCGCTCCCCCGAGGTCAACAGCATGTCCATCTCGCGCTGCGGAGGCGAGGGACAGACCTGATCGGCCAGATCGAGTAGCTCGTCGGTCGTGTCGCCCATCGCCGAGGCCACGACCACGACGTCGTTGCCCGCCTTCTTGGTCTCCACGATCCGTTCGGCCACCCGACGGATTCGTTCTGCGGACTCCACGGAGGAGCCGCCGTACTTCTGCACTACGAGTGCCACGCGGTCACACCCTTCCGGTGTTGATCGGCTTACCGCAGACCTACTTTACGGGAGGTGTTTACTCATCAGGGATGAGTGAAATCTGGGCGGCAGTGATTCTCGCCCTCGCGTCCGCCCTCAGCCAGGCCTTCGGAACCGTCATGCGGCACCGATCCCCCCAGCGTGCGAAGGGTCGACACGAGGGTCACTTCAACGTGCTCGCGAGCCGGTACTGGTGGACCGGCATGGTCATCAGCCTCGCCGGATTCGCGTTCCAGGGCCTCGCGCTCGCGTTCGGATCGCTCATCCTCGTCCAGACGATCACCGTTCTCTCACTGACGTTCGCCCTCCCCCTCGGCGCCTGGGTCACCGGTCGGCGGGTCACCAAGACCGAACTCTTCTGGGGGTACGTCCTGACGGGATGCGTGATGGTGCTCGTCATCTACGGACGGCCCACCGGAGGAGACGCCCACCCGCCCTGGTGGCAATGGGCACTCGCGTGCGCGGGCGGACTCCTCGTCGTCGTCGTCCTCCTCGGTGTCTCCCGCAACCGCCGCTCCAACGGCAACCGTGCCCTCCTGCTGGGCGTGGCCGGCGGCACCGCGTTCGCCTACGTCGCACTGCTGACGAAGGGCGTCACCGAGCGGTTCCACGACGGCGGACTGTTCACCGTGGCCACGACCGGCGAGGTGTACGGACTGGGGGTGGCCGCCGTCGCCGCGCTGACGCTGCAGCAGATGTCGTTCTCGGCCGGCGCGGTGCACCAGGCCGTGCCCGCCTCCACGGTCACCACCCCGGTCGTCTCGCTCGGCCTGGGCGTGGTGGTGCTGGGCGAGTGGTTCTCCGTCGACGGCGCCGCGCTGATGCTCCTGGGCGCCACCCTCACCGTGATGGTGCTCGCGACGGTGCGGCTCGCGCACAAGGAGGTCGACACGGCTCCGCCGATCCCCGACCACCGCGCGCCGAACCGCCGCGCCTCGGAGTGACGCGCCTCCGAGTAACGCCCCCGGTGCACGCCGCGACGTCCTCACCATGAGGACCCATGTCGAGCGGCCCGAGAACTCCCCACCATCGCCTAAGCTGAGCTTCATGCGCCTCACACGTCACAGTGGCCCCGTCCGTCCCGGCCGGTTGGCCGCAGCGGTGGCCGGCATCGTCGGGACGGTGGCCGCGTCGCTCGCGGTCGCGGCACCCACGGCCGGCGCGGTAGTGAACGGCGCCCCCTCCGGCCCCGCCCCGTGGGCCGTGCAGATCACCGTCTTCGACGGCGTCCTCGGCGCCCCGTGTACCGGCGTCGTCATCCACCCGCGCTGGGTGGCCACCGCCGCCCACTGCGGGCCGACGAACCCCGACGCGTACACCCTCGGATTCGGGAACCTCGCCACCGTGCCCGGGGGCTTCGGTTCGACCGCCCCACTGGCCAGCCCGAGAATCGTCGGCGCGTTCGGCTCCCTCGACACGGGCAGCCTCGGTCGTCACACCCCGGCCGCCGCCTACAAGGCCCCCGCCGGGGACTTCATGCTCCTCAAGCTCCGCCACCCCGCGCCGTCGCCGTCCGTGCGGCGCGCCGGCGTCGACCCCGGCCCCGGCGACGTCCTGCGCTTCCACGGTTTCGGCGAGACCGAACCCCTCGGGATGCGCTCACCCGTCCTGCGCACCGGCCTGACCCGCCTCGAGCGGATCGAGGCGCGACCCGGCTCCCGCGTCGGCCACTCCCACACCATCCAGGGCGGATACGGGTACGGCGACTCCGGCGGACCCGTCTTCCAGGGTGACCGACTGGTGGGCGTCCACAACGTCTCCGACCGCGCCCGCCGGCAGCCCGACGGCACCATCCCGGCCCGGTACGAATCGATCCCCGCCCAGAACGGCTGGATCGACTGGATGATCGCCAACCGATGACCCAGGTCACGTGGCAGTGCCGAACCCCCCGGGTTTTTGCCACACTGGACAAATGACCCCGCCGGAGCTCGTCATCCGCCGCGCCGCGCGTGCGGACGTGGACCTCGTGCTGTCCGCGGGTGACCTGCTCAGCACCCCGCCCACCGCGGAATGGACCACGGACTTCCTCGACCGAGGTTCCAACCTGCTCGTGCTGGCGCTGCAGGACGAGGTGCCGGTCGCGATGCTCGTCGCGGTGGAGACCGGGCACCTCGGCGCCAGCCCCGACCTGTTCGTCTACGGCATCCGGGTCCGCGAGGACCTGCGCGGCCGCGGCATCGCCCACCGACTCGTCGAGAAGGCGGTGGAGGTGGCCGAGGAGGCCGGCTGCAGCAAGGTGTGGGGATCCATGGTGGTACCCGACGACCTCACGCAGAACCCGCCGGCGGCACCGCCCGAAGGGACCACAGCCGAGTCCTCGACGTTCGTGATTCCGATTCCGTGACGTCCCGCGGGGATGTGTATGATGGCCCGCATGCAGCGCGTGCTCCTTCTTGGGTGCCGCGGCGGGGCCCGCTGAGACGGACCGGCTCCCCGTCGCGGGATCTCGTCGCGCCGGTCCGATCCCTGCCGATCGCCCCCCTAGGAAGTTGAGCCACTGCAATGAATCCCGCTGATGCCTTCGTCTCGTCGTCGTCGACCCTGACTCCCCCCTCCAAGCCCGGCCGCCCCGACCAGCCGTCGTGGAACAAGCAGCGCGGCTCCTCGATGCCGGCGCACCGGTACCGGCCGTTCGCCGAGGAGGTCGAGGACGTCTCCCTGCCCGACCGCACGTGGCCGGACAAGATCATCACCCACGCCCCCCAGTGGTGCGCCGTGGACCTGCGCGACGGCAACCAGGCCCTGATCGACCCCATGAGCCCCGCGCGCAAGCGCCGCATGTTCGACCTGCTCGTCCGCATGGGCTACAAGGAGATCGAGGTCGGCTTCCCGTCCGCCTCGCAGACGGATTACGACTTCGTCCGCGAGATCATCGAGGACGACGCGATTCCCGAGGACGTCACCATCCAGGTGCTGGTCCAGTGCCGCGAGGACCTCATCCGCCGCACGTTCGAGGCGTGCGAGGGCGCGTCCGACGTGATCGTGCACTTCTACAACTCGACGTCGATCCTGCAGCGCAAGGTGGTCTTCCGCAAGGACCGCGAGGCCATCAAGAAGATCGCCACCGACGCCGCCGAGCTGGTCACCACGATCGCCAAGGACTATCCCGACACCAACTGGCGCTGGGAGTACTCGCCCGAGTCCTTCACCGGCACCGAGCTGGCGTTCTCCAAGGAGGTGTGCGACGCCGTCACCGAGGTCGTCGGCGCCACCCCCGAGAACCCGATCATCCTCAACCTGCCGGCGACCGTCGAGATGGCCACGCCCAACGTGTACGCCGACCAGATCGAGTGGATGCACCGCAACCTGGCGAACCGCGAGTCGACCATCCTGTCGCTGCACCCGCACAACGACCGCGGCACCGGCGTCGCCGCCGCCGAGCTGGGCTACCAGGCCGGCGCCGACCGCATCGAGGGCTGCCTGTTCGGCAACGGCGAGCGCACCGGCAACGTCTGCCTGGTGACGCTGGGCATGAACATGCTCACCCGCGGCGTCGACCCGCAGATCAACTTCTCCGACATGGACGAGATCCGCCGCACCGTCGAGTACGCCAACCAGCTGCGCGTGCCCGAGCGCCACCCCTACGGCGGCGACCTGGTCTTCACCGCGTTCTCCGGCTCGCACCAGGACGCCATCAACAAGGGCTTCGACGCCCTGCAGGCCGAGGCCGACACCCGCGGCGAGGACATCACCGACATCACGTGGGAGGTCCCCTACCTGCCGGTCGACCCCAAGGACGAGGGCCGCACCTACGAGGCCGTCATCCGCGTGAACTCGCAGTCCGGCAAGGGCGGCGTCGCCTACATCATGAAGAGCGACTACGGCCTGCAGCTGCCGCGGCGCCTGCAGATGGAGTTCTCGCAGCTCGTCCAGTCGGTCACCGACTCCGAGGGCGGCGAGGTCACCCCCAAGGCGATGTGGGACATCTTCTCGCTGGAGTACCTGGACCGCGTCTCGCCCATGGAGCGCATGTCGCAGCACCTCGTCCCCGCCGAGACCGATGACGGCGAGGACGCCATCGAGGCCGTCATCAAGTGGAAGGGCGAGACCCGTGAGCTGGCGGGGTCCGGGAACGGACCCCTCGCCGCGTTCGTCGCCGCCCTGAACGAGATGTTCGACGACGAGGTACGCATCCTCGACTACTCGGAGCACGCGATGACCTCCGGGGATGACGCCACCGCGGCCGCGTACGTCGAGGTGCAGTTCGGCAACCGGGTCTTCTGGGGTGTCGGACGAGCCGGTTCCATCACCACCGCCTCCCTGCGTGCCGTGGTCTCCGCCGTCAACCGCGCCTACGCCGACGAGGCCGAGGGCGCCGAGGCCGTCGGTTCGGTCGAGGGCGCCCGCACCTGGGCCCCCTGACCGGCTGACGTCGGCTGGGCCGGCGCGCCGGGTGGGCCCGCCGCGCGGGTGGTGCCCGCCCCCGGGTGGGGTGGGCCCGCCGCGCGGGCGGTGCCCGCCGCCCGGCCATCGACAGGACCGTTCCGCACACATCGCCCGAGAGGCTGCGTGCGGAACGGTCTTCTCGTCGCGCGTCGGGGCGCGCCCGAATCGTGGGGCAGCACAAGGCGTTTGGCCTCATCGCCCGGGCGGACGCCGCCACATCAGTCACATCACCCTCAGATATCCCTCCGGTAACGAGGGTCTCGATTCGGTCACGTCAAACGCGTAATGTAGCGGCGGGCCGTGCCGATAGGTATGGGTCGGCCCTTCGCAAACCTCAGTCTGGAGCCCGTATGTCCGTGACACGCCGTGGATTTCTCACAGCCGCATCCGTCGGCGTGGGCGTCGCCGTCGCCTCCACCGTCCGAGGTCCCGTCGCCGGGGCCAATCCCTTCACCACCGGCTCGCTCGGCGTGGCCCAGGACCTCATGCAGTCGGTCTCGACCGGCAGCGGGATGATCCAGCCCAACGGCACTCTCGGCTACGTCGGCGTGACGTTCCCCAGTGCCGAGGAGATCGTCGGCCGGATCCGGTTCGCATTCCCCGACGGCTCGGTCGGCGACTGGCTCCCGCTCGAGGGGATGGACTCCGCCCCGGACGCCGGCAGCACGCCCGCCTCCGAACTCGTCGGCGCGCCCGATGGTGCCGTGGGGTACGAGGTCGACGCGCCCGCGGGCGCCGAGGCGACCGTGTTCGACGACGGCCGCGGCACCCCCCGCAACTACAGCCTCGGCAGCGTCGGCCTGGCGGGCCTACCGGTCATCCCGCGCGCGGCGTGGGGTGCGGGCGATGTCGCGGGCTTCCGCTGGGCGCCCTCCTACTTCCCCGCGCAGTCCATCACGATCCACCACACCGCCTCCCCGGTCGGGCCGGACCGTGCGGCCAGCGTGCGGGCGATCTACAACTACCACGCCAACACCGTGGGCTGGGGCGACGTCGGGTACCACCTGCTCATCGACCCCGAGGGCCGGATCTACCAGGGCCGCGGCGGAACGCCCGTCGGCAACCCCGTCTTCCAGTTCCCGCCGGTCGCCGGGATCGCACCGCCGGTCGTCACCGGTGGCCACGTGGGCGGATTCAACAACGGCAACATCGGTATCAGCCTGCTCGGTGACTTCACCGGTGCACCGCCGACCTCGCGCGCGGTGGGCGCGGCCATCGACTGCGTGCGGGCGCTGTGCAACGCCACCGGCATCAACCCGCGCGCTGGCATCACCTACCGCAACCCGCAGGGCGGGGCCACCCGGCCGATGATGGCCGTGTCGGGCCACCGCGACTGGGGCGGGACCGCCTGCCCGGGCAACTCGTTCTACCCGCAGATGCAGTTCATCCGCGACCAGGCAGCCCGGGGCTGGGCCCCGACCGCCGTCTCCTCGGCGGCGTTCGGCTCCTGACCTGAACCGGTCGGCGCCGCCCGCCCCCCCGCGGCGTAGCCGTCGCCGCCGAGCAGAGGATTTCTACTGCATCGCCCGAGTAGCGGGTGCGCGAATTCCTCTGCTCGGCGGGCGGGTGCCCGCCCGGGCGCCGCTCAGCCGCCGCCGCCGCTCGGTCGCGGGCGGGTGCCGGCCCGGCGGGTGCCCGCCCGGGCGGCCGGCGCTGGGCCGGGCCGGGCCGCCGCCGCTCAGTCGCGGGCGCGGCTGGGGACCAGCATGCCGAGAACCCAGTTGACCAGGCCGATCACGATCGCGCCGAAGAACGCCGCCCAGAACCCGCTGACCACGTACGCGGCCCCGAAGGGCTGGAGCGTGGTGGTGATCCAGCCGGTGAGCATGAGCATCAGCGCGTTGACCACCAGCAGGAACAGGCCCAGCGTGAGGATCGTCAGCGGCAGCGACAGCAACTGAACGATCGGTTTGATCACCGCGTTGACGAGGGTGAACACCACCGCGACGACGAGCAGCGCCGTGATGGTGGGGACGTTCACCTCGTTCTCGATGTCGCCGGCGCCAGAGGCTGCGGCCCCGGAGATCTCGTGCAGGGTGATGCCCGGCACGATCAGCGTCGCCACCCACAGGGCGACGGCGTTGACGATCAGCCGCAATATCAGCGCCATCGAATGGTCAGCTCCTCACGTACTCGTCGGCCACGTCGAGTGCGCGGTCGAAGATGTCGAGGCCCTCGTTGGCCTCGTCCGGGGTGATGATGCACGGCGGCACCACGTGGAATCGGTTGTAGTTCATGAACAGCAGCAGGCCGTCGGACTTTGCCTTACCGAACGTGCGGGCCATGGCCTCCGATGATCCACCGTAGGGCGCGAGGGGCTCGCGTGTCTCGCGGTCGGCCACCATCTCCACGGCCCAGAACACGCCGAGGCCGCGGACCTCGCCGATCGACGGGTGCTTTTCGGCGAGCTCGCGCAGGCGCGGGCCGATGACGTCCTCGCCGATCATCTTCGCGTTCTCGACGATCTTCTCGTCGCGCATGAGGTTGATCGTCGCGACCACGGAGGCGCAGGCCAGCGGGTGCCCGGCGTAGGTCAACCCGCCGGTGTAGGGCGTGGTCTCGAAGGAGGCGGCGATGCGGTCGTGCAGGATGACGCCGCCGAGCGGGACGTAACCCGAGTTCGAGCCCTTGGCGAAGGTGATGAGATCGGGCGCCCAGTCGTCGTCGCCGGAGCGGAAGTGGTCCAGGGCGAGCCACTCGCCGGTGCGGCCGAAGCCGGACATGACCTCGTCGCAGATCATGACGATCCCGTACTTGTCGCAGATCTCGCGCACACCGCGCAGGTAGTCGGCGGGCGGCACCATGATGCCGACCGTGCCGGGCACCGACTCGATGATGAGGGCGGCGAAGTGGTCGGGGCCCTCGAGGCCGATGAGCGAGTCGAGGTGCTCGAGCGCCCGGTCGCATTCCTGCTTGTCGTTCTCGGCGTAGAACTGCGAGCGGTACAGGAACGGGGCGTGGAAGTGCACGGCGCCGGTGTTGCCCATGTCGTTGGCCCAGCGGCGGGTGTCACCGGTGAGGTTCATCGAGGTGGTGGTGGCGCCGTGGTAGCTGCGGAACGCCGACAGGGTCTTGTGGCGGCCGGTGTGGCGGCGGGCCATGCGGACGGCGTGCTCGACGGCCTCGGTGCCGGCGTTGGTGAAGAACACGCGGTTCATCCCGGCCGGCGCGACCTCGGCGACGAGGCGGGCGGCCTCGGCGCGGGCGGCGTTGGCGTGTGCCGGATTGATGGTGCACAGCTCGGCGGCCTGGTCCTGGATGGCCTTGACGACCACCGGGTGCTGGTGGCCGATGTTGGTGTTGACCAGCTGCGAGGTGAAGTCGAGCAGCCGGTTGCCGTCCCCGTCGGTGAGGTGGCAGCCCTCGGCCGCGGTGACGACCATCGGGTCGCTCGAGCCCCAGGCCGACCACGGGGTCAGGACGTGGGCGCGTTCCTTCTCGTAGACCTCACGGGCGGCGGCGTTCTGGGGTGCGGGCACTTGCGGTACTCCTGTGGTCGACGACGGTGGCCGCCGCCCATCATGTCAGTTCCGCCGCGCCGCCTCGGACCAGCGCCCCACGATGCGGAACGCGGGGGTCTGGAGGCGCGGAACGCAGGCGCCGAGCAGCACGGAACGCGGGGGGCTAGAAGAGCGCCCCCTGCGCACTGTCCACGGCCTGGGCCCCGGCGACGGACCGCCCGGGCGCGACGGCGGCGAGCATCTCCTCGAACCGCGCGTACGGCACCAGCTCGAGCCCCTTCTTGCGGGCGAACGCGGTCCGACCCCGCACGGCACCCGGTGCGTCGCACACTGCGAGGGACGTGCGGGACGAGATGCGGTCGGCGACGTAGAGACCGGAGTCGACGACGAGGCCGGCGATCTCCTCCGGATCGCGGTCCACGTCCTGGGTGAAGACCACCTCCATGCCCTGCACCAGCCCGCCGCCGCGCTTGAGCCGCCCGGCCGGCCGCCACAGCCTGGGGGCGGCGAGGGCCTCCGCCCACACCGTGGACACCAGGTAGCCGGTCTCGGGATGCGCCACCATCGCGTCGAGTTCGCGCACCTTCGGCTGCACGTCCTTGCCCCCGGCCACCTCGAGCAGTCCGGCGAACACCCCGGCCAACACGAGGGCGTCATCGTGGGCGTCGTGCGCGGCCCGCTGCTCCACCCCGAAGTGCGCGGCGAGCGTCGACAGTTTGAGGTCGGCGGTGGACAGGTGCAGCCGACCGGCGAAGTCCAGGGTGCAGAGGAACCGCTCGAGCGGCGCCGGGAGACCTGCCCGGCGGGCCTCGGCCGCGAGGAACGACGCGTCGAAGGCGGCGTTGTGGGCGACGACCGTCCTCCCGTCGAGCACCCGGTCCAACTCGGCGGCCACGTCCGGGAAGCGTGGTTTGCCCGCGAGGAGTGCCGGGGTGAGGCCGTGCACGTGGACCGGCCCCGGGTCGACGCCCGGATTGAGCAGGGTCGTGAACTCCTCGACCACCTCGCCGTCGTCGTCGATCACCACCGCGGCCACCGACAACACACGGTCGACCGCCGGCGTCATCCCCGACGTCTCGACGTCCACCACCACCCAACCTGCCATGCCCATCATCGTCCCAGACCCCTCCGACATCCCGGCCGTCACCGTCGCAGGTCACGGCGTTCACACCGCGTTTTCCGCCCGGACGCCCACGGGCGTTACTGTCTACGCCGTTCGATCAGCCCCGGCCGCGAGGTCCGGTCCGACCCAGGAGGCCCCGTGCGGCGGTACCGGCCCGACACGCCCGCGGCGCGGCTGCGCGACGCCCACGCCCACGCCCGCGCGCGGCGCGCCACCCGTCTGCCGATCCGCGTGGCGCTGGGGTCGTCACTCACGGTGTGCCTCGCGGCGCTGGTCGGGGTGGCCGTCACCGCGCCCGGCGCCACCACCGCGCGCCACTCCGACCCGGGCGCGTCGGCCGTCGGCGCGGCCACGTCGCCCACCGCCTCCTCCCCTCCGGACGGCCGGGTCGCGGATCCGCTCCGGCTCGTCCGGCCGCTGCCGGCGGGGTGGGTCGAGGTCGGCCCTCTCGTGGCCACCGCGGTGGCTGACGCCGCGGACGCCGGCCACGAACTCGCGGCGTGCGTGATGGCGATCGACTCCCCCGACGAGCGCGTCGTGTGTGCCGGCGGCGACGAGCCCCGCTACGCCGCGTCGGTCATCAAGGTGGCCTACGCGGTGGGGGCGCTCGAGGCGTGGGAGGCCGACCCGTCGGCGCAGACCCCGTACGGACGGCTCGGCGACCTGCTCGAGGCGGCCATCACCGTCTCGGACAACGACGCCGCCAACGTGCTGTACGACCTGTCGGTGGACGGCCCCGCGGCCCCCGACACCACCGCCCCCGTCAGCGCGCTGGGCGACATCGCCGACCGCGTGGGCCTGGCCGAGCAGTTCCACACAGGCGGCGCGTTCCGCTACGAGTGGACCGGCGACTGGAGCCACGTCACCCCCCGCGGCAGTGTCCGCTACCTGGCCGAACTCGTCCGCGCCGCCGACGGGCGTGCTCCGCAGGGCGAGGCGCTGACCTCGCCCGCCGTCGCCCGGATCGTGCTGGACGCGATGCTCGCGCAGGAGCGGCGGTGGAAGCTCCCGGACCGCCTGCCCGCGGGGACGGTCGCCAACAAGACCGGCGAGACCGACACCGAATCGCACGACATCGCCGTGGTGAACACCGCGAGCGGCCGCTATGCGATCGCCGTGATCGCCTCCGCGGACGGGATGTCCAACGGCCCCGACGTGGTCACGGCCGACCTCGGACACGACGTGGTGACCGCGCTGGGCGGTGCGGTGCGGTTCTGAGGCGGCCGTGCTGCCCGGGCGCCGCGCTGCCTAGACTCTGCGGCATGAGTTCCCGCGCGATCACCGCACTCACCCCCCGCGGCCGGGTGGCCGTGGCCGTCTCCCGGCTGGCGACCTGGGCGTCCCGGGTGTCGGGGCGCGGGTCGGGCGGGATGATCGGCGGCCTGGTGGCGCTGAAGCTCGATCCGGGCCTCATGCGCCAGCTCGCGGCGGGCCGGCGGACCGTGCTGGTCACGGGGACCAACGGCAAGTCGACGACGACGAGGATGGTCGCCTCCGCCCTGTCGACCGTGGGCCGGGTCGCCTCGAACGCGAACGGCGACAACATGGACGCCGGGATCGTGTCCGCTCTCGGGGCCGACCGGGTGGCCGGGTTGGCCGCCATCGAGGTCGACGAGCTCCACACGCCCGCGGTCGCGGAGAACACGGCGCCCGAGGCGATCGTCCTGCTCAACCTCAGCCGCGATCAGCTGGACAGGGTCGGGGAGATCAACGCCATCGAGCGCCGGCTGCGGGCCGGGGTGGCCGCGCAGCCGCAGGCGACGGTGGTGGCGAACTGCGACGACGTGATGATCACCTCCGTGGCGTACGACAACCCGTCCGTGGTCTGGGTGGCCGCAGGGTCCGCGTGGGCGGGTGACTCGGTGAGCTGCCCGCGCACCGGCGAACCCATCTCGCGGACAGTGGACTCCACCGGGGCCGTGCGGTGGCGGTCCGAGGGCACGCTGCCCGACGGCCGGACGTTCGAGCGGCCCGAACCGGACTGGTGGGTCGACGACGAGGCCATCCACGGGCCCGACGGGTTCAGCGCCCCCATGAGTCTGGCCATCCCGGGGCGGGCCAACCGGGGCAACGCCGCGCAGGCCGTCGCCGCCGCCGTGGCTATGGGCGCCGACCCCGCCGCCGCCGTCCGGGCGGTGGAGCAGGTCGACGACGTGGCCGGACGCTACTCGACCGTCGACGTGGACGGGCGGGCCGCCCACCTGCTGCTGGCCAAGAACCCGGCTGGTTGGCAGGAGGCGCTCGGCATGATCGACCCCTCCGCCGACGGTCTGGTGATCGCGGTCAACGGGCAGGTCGCCGACGGCGTGGACCTGTCGTGGTTGTGGGACGTGCGCTTCGAGAGCTTCGAGGGCGTGACCGTGTACGCCTCGGGCGAGCGCGCCGCCGACCTGTCGGTGCGGCTAAGTTACGCCGGGGTCGAGCACCAGCTGGAGCCGGACCCGCTGACCGCGATCCGCCGCTGCCCACCCGGGCGCGTGGAGGTGCTGGCCAACTACACCGCGTTCCGCGATCTGGGGCGGGCGATCGCCGCTGTCGGGCCCCGCACCGGGGCCGGGGCCGACCGGAAGGAGCAGCAGCGATGAGCGAGCAGAACACTGGCGCGGAGATCCCCGGCGCGGGCTGTTCCGGGACGAATCCCGACCCGCGCAACGCCGGGGGTCGCGACGCCGGCGCCTCGGCCTCACCGCTGGACACCGTCGCCGCGGATTCGGCCCGGCCCTCCGAGTCGACCGTGCGGATCGGCCTGGTCCTGCCGGACGTCATGGGGACGTACGGCGACGACGGCAACTCGTTGGTCCTGCGCCAGCGCCTGAGGTGGCGCGGATACGACGCCGAGATCGTGCGGATCACCCTGGAGGACGAGGTCCCGGACTCGTGCGACCTCTACACCGTGGGCGGTGGCGAGGACGCGGCGCAGAAGCTCGCGTCCCGGCACCTGACCGCGTCGCCGGGGTTGCAGCGAGCGGTGGAGCGCGGCGCGCCGGTCCTGGCGATCTGTGCCGGGATGCAGGTGTTCGGCGAGTGGTTCGTGGTCTCTGACGGATCCCGTGCGCCCGGCCTCGGCCTGCTGGACGTCACCACGACGCCGCAGGCCTCCCGCTCGATCGGCGAGTTGGTGGTCGCGCCGCAGGTCGCGGGCCTGACGCAGCCGCTGACGGGCTTCGAGAACCACATGGGCGCCACCGTCCTGGGCCCGGACGCCGCCCCCCTGGGCCGCGTGACCTCCGGGGTCGGCAACGGCGTCCCGGCCGGCCAGCAGGTCCCCGCCGGCGGGCTGGTCGAGGGCGTGGTGCAGGGGTCGATCATCGCCACCTACATGCACGGGCCGGCGCTGGCCCGCAATCCCGAGCTGGCCGACCTCCTGCTGTGCCGCGCGCTGGGGGTGGACTCGCTGCCGCCGGTCGAGGTCCCCGCGGTCGAGCAGCTGCGCCGCGAACGGATCGCCGCCGCCCGGCGCTGAGCCGCCCGGCGGTCCGCTCGCCGGATCGCGATCTGCTCCCCGGGTCGCGATCCGCCCTCCGATCTGCCCCGAGCCGCCTCGATCCGCCCTCCGAATTTTGATACGCGCTGCGGCGCCCGCGGGCGGATCGCATACCGAGGGGCGGATTCGTGTCGTGACCGGGAGGTCGTCGGCGTCCGGGGGTGGCGATGCCCGCGGACGCCCGATCGCCCGGCGGGTCGGCGCCTCTGACATACCCTCGGTGACATGTGTGAACACCACGGCGCCGCCACCCTCACCGGGACCGTGTCCCCGCCCGATCCCGCCGTCGAGGCAGCGCAGGTCCGCGCGTTGTGGGAGCCGCTGGGGCTGCCGGGGGTCATCGACGTGCACACCCATTTCATGCCGACGCGGGTCATGGACAAGGTGTGGAACTACTTCGACGCCGCCGGCCCCAAGATCGGGCGTCCCTGGCCCATCACGTACCGGGAGGCCGAGGACGAGCGGGTCGAGCGGCTGCGCTCGTACGGGGTGCTGGCGTTCTCGTCCATGCTGTACCCGCACAAGCCCGAGATGGGGGCCTGGCTCAACGCGTGGGCCGCGGAGTTCGCCTCCCGGCACCCGGATTGTCTGCACACGGCGACCTTCTATCCCGAGCCGGCGGCGGCCGACTACGTCCGGGATGCCGTCGACGCCGGGGCACGGGTGTTCAAGTCGCACATCCAGGTGGGCGAGTACGACCCCCGTGACCCGCTGTTGGAACCGGTGTGGGGTGTGCTGTCCGAGGCGCAGGTGCCCACGGTCATCCACTGCGGGTCCGGGCCCGTGGCGGGCGAGTTCACCGGACCTGAGCCGGTGGCTGCGGTGCTCGAGCGGTTCCCCGAGCTGCCGCTGATCGTCGCCCACATGGGCATGGGCGAGTATCCGGAGTTCCTCGATCTGGCCGAGCGGTACCAGAACGTCTACCTCGACACCACGATGGCGTTCACGGACTTCGTCGAGGAGACCATGCCGTTTCCAGAGGACGAGCGCGGTCGCCTGGCCGATCTGGGCCACAAGGTTCTGTTGGGGACGGACTTCCCGAACATCCCGTACCCGTACGCGCACCAGCTCGAGGCCCTGGCCGGGCTCGGGATGGGCGACGACTGGCTACGGGCGGTGTGGCACGGAAACGCCGCGAGGCTGTTCGGGCTCTGACTCCGCGCCCGGGTAGCCGATCTCCGGGCTCGGTGCGGGGTCGGCCGGGGCCGGGGCCCACGCGTCCGGGGCAGGCGGGGTGTCCTGGGCGGGCGCCGAGTTCGGCGCGGGTACGGCGGGCTGCGCGGGGTCGATCTGCTCGGGGCGCAGCACGCCGCCCGACCGGGGGGCCTGGGCGGGCCCGCCCGAGAGGATGCGGCGCCCCGACAGTGCGCTGCCGAGGGTGAGCTCGTCGGCGAACTCCAGGTCGGCGCCCATCGGCAGGCCGGACGCCAGGCGGCTCACCACGAGATCGGGGAATGGCCGCAGCAGACGGGCCAGGTAAGTGCTGGTGGCCTCGCCCGTGGTGTTGGGATCGGTCGCGATGATGATCTCGGCGATCTCCTCGCCCTCGGCCTCCCCGCCGACCCGCCGCATCAGGCCGGCGATGCGCAGCTCGTTGGGTCCGATGCCGTTGATGGGGTCGAGCGCCCCGCCGAGCACGTGGTAGAGCCCGCGGAACTCCCGGGTGCGCTCGATGGCCTCGATGTCCTTGGGCTCCTCGACCACGCAGATGAGCGTGGGGTCGCGGCGCGGGTCCGAGCAGATACGGCAGCGCTCGGCCGCCGCGACGGTCCCGCAGTCCTCGCAGTAGGTGACGCCCTCGACCACGGCCTGCAGCGCGGAGCGGAGGCGTTCGACGGAGTCGGGCTCGGCCTGCAGCAGGTGGAAGGCCAGGCGTTGCGCAGACTTCGGACCGATGCCCGGCAGCTTGCCGAACTCGTCGATCAGGTTCTGGACCGGTCCCTCGTACATCGCGCTTTCCTGTGCTCTTGCTGTCCCGACGACGGCTGCGTCGCCGGGTGGCGGGTCCGATTACGAGTCGGAACCCGGTGGCGGGGCCCGGAACGTGCCGGGCTCCGCAGGCTCACATTCCCAGTCCGCCCATCATGTCGCCGAGGCCGCCACCGGAGGCCAGCGGGCCGAGGCGGGACTCGGCGAGCTCCTGCACCTTGGTGTGGGCATCGCCGAACGCGCCGACGAGGAGGTCCTGCAGCGTCTCGATGTCCTCGGGGTCGACGACCTTCGGGTCGATCGTGACGCCGGTGACCTCACCGGTGCCGCGCATGGAGACGGTGACGAGTCCGCCGCCTGCCTGACCGTCGACGGTGCTCGCGGCGATCTCCTGCTGCGCCTCGGCGAGCTGGGCCTGCATCTGCTGTGCCTGCTGGAGCAGGGCGTTCATGTCGGGTCCGGGCTGCATGGCGGGGTCCTTTCGGCGGTGTGCGGGGCAGTGCTGAGTTCATGGCTGGTGTTCAGGCCTGACCCTGCCGGGGCGGCCCCGGTCGGTCGGTTCCCAGCGTAACCGTCCGGTAGGACACCGTGCCCCGGCGCGCGGCGGGGCGGGTGGGTCAGCGCTCGAGCGGGCGGGCCCCGAGGTGCTCCTTGAGCAGGGCCAACGCGATGTCCTCGCCGGTCCGGTGGTCGAGGTTCTGGGGGCCGCTGCGGGCCTCGTCCACCATCTCCTCCTCGCTGACCGGCTGCGGGGGCGGGCTGTTGGGCTCGCCCGGTTCCGGCTCCGGCTCCTCGGGCGGGGGCGGGATGTCGTCGTACCCGCCGCCCGAGCGACCGCCGCCCTGGCCCTGCCCCGCGTCCGCCCCGCGCAGGCGACGCTCCCAGCCCCGCGGCTCGCCCTGCTGGGGCGCGCCGGGGGCGTCAGTAGGGCCCGCGGCGGATCCCCGTCCGGGTGCTGGAGGCGACGCGTCGGCGGGAGCCGCGGTGTCCCCGGCTGCCGCGGACGCGGAGCCCGACGTGCAGCGGATGGTCCAGTCGCCGCCCACGACCTCGGTGATCGAGTCGGTGATGGCGGTGGCGTTGTGCGGCTGCGAGAGGCGCTTGGCCAGCGGCGCGTAGTCGTGCACCAGGTGGATCACCCGGCCGTCCACCCCGGCGACCGTCGCGCCGGCGAGCATGACCTCCACGGTGCGGGTGCGGGTGCGGACGGCGTCGCGGATGGCGGGCCAGGCCCGGCGGATGTCCTCGGCCTCGATCCCGGGTGCGCCAGCCGCGAGCGCGGACGCCGCCTCGGGCTGCGGCTCCGGGTCCGGCCCGGACGACGCCTGCTCCGGAACCGATGCTGGCGGCACGGGTGCGGACTGCTCGGTCGCGGACTGCTCGGTCGCCGCCGCGGGCTGTTCGCGCCACGGGTCGTCGGTCTGCGCGGGCGCGGGCGCGGGCGCGGGCGGGGGCGGGGCCGATGCGACGGCAGGAGTCGCGTCTGCGCCGGCCGAGGCTTCCTGCGCAGGCTCCGGAGCGCCCGCTTCGGCGGCTGGCGCTGTGGTCGCCGTGCCGGGATGAGCGGCGGGTGCGGCGGGAGCGGACGGCGCGGCGGTCGGCGCGTCGGGACCTGCGGCGGGCTCGGATGCCGGCCCGGGCAGTACGTCACCTACGGGTTGCTGCTCGGAGGTCGGCGGCTGGGCCGACTGCGGGGGCTGTGCCGACTGCCGCGACTGAGCGTGCTGCGAGGACTCCGACTCGGGAATCTGGTTCGCCGCGATCTGCTCCGCGACGGACCCGGCGGGCACGGCCGGGGCGGCGGGGTCGTCTGCCACGGCGGGCTCGTTCGGCGCTTCGGTCCCAGTCGGCGCTGCGGGCGCAGTCGGCGCGGCGGGTCGGCTCGGCGCGGGTTCGGCGGCGGCGTGCGGCGGCTCTGGCGCGGACGCCTGAGGCGGAGTCGGAGTCGAAGCCGGCGTCGGAGTCGGAGGCGGAGTTGAAGGCGCAGCTGCCGCCGGAGCCGGGGCCGCAGCCGGGGTCGCACCCTGGCCCGCCGGCGCGGGAGTCTGCGGCGTCGGCTGCTCGGCAGCGGGCGCGGCCTGCTGCTGCGACCGGCGCACGAACTTGGGCCGCCCCTCGGCCTGGCCGGCAGCCTGCGGCCCCGGCCCGCCGGCGGAGTCGGGGCGGGACTCGTCGTCGTCGCCCCGAGGCGCCCCTCCCGGCGCGGATCCACCGCCACCGACGGCACCCGCCGCGGCGGCCGGCCGCACGGCGCCCGACTCGAGCGACTCGACACGCTGCAGCAGCGCGATCATGGAGTCGTCCGCCGAGGGCAGGAGCAGCTTGGCGCAGAGGATCTCCAACAACAGCCGGGGCGAGGTGGCCCCGCGCATCGACCCCATCCCCTCGTGCACCATGTCGGCGCAGCGTGCGAGGGTGGCGGGCCCGATGTTCTCGGCCTGACGCCGCATGGTCTCGGCCTGCTCGACCGGCGCGTCGACGAGCCCACGCTCGATCGCCTGCGGCACGGATTGCACCATGATGAGGTCGCGCAGCCGCTGCAGCAGATCGGCGGCGAACCGACGCGGGTCGTGCCCGGCCTCGACCACCTTGTCGACGGTCCGGAACAGCGTGGCCCCGTCGCCGACGGCCAGCGAATCCACCGTGTCGTCGATGAGCGCGACCTCGGTGGCCCCGAGCAGGCTCACCGCGCGCGGATAGGTGATGCCCTCGTCGCCGGCGCCGGCCATGAGCTGGTCCAGCACGCTGAGCGTGTCGCGCGGCGATCCCCCGCCGGACCGGATGACCAGGGGGAACACGGTCGGCTCGACCTGCACACCCTCCTGCTCGCAGATCCGCTCGAGCAACCCGCGCATCGACGTGGGCGTGAGCAGCCGGAAGGGGTAGTGGTGCGTGCGGGAGCGGATGGTGGGCAACACCTTCTCCGGCTCGGTGGTGGCGAAGATGAAGATGAGGTGCTCGGGCGGCTCCTCCACGATCTTCAGCAGCGCGTTGAAGCCCGCGTTGGTGACCATGTGGGCCTCGTCGATGATGAGCACCCGGTACCGCGACGACGCCGGGGCGAAGAACGCCCGCTCGCGCAGATCACGCGTGTCATCGACACCGCCGTGGCTGGCCGCGTCGAGCTCGGTGACGTCGAGGGTCCCGTGGCCGCCGGGCGCCAGCGCCACGCACGAGTCGCATTCGCCGCACGGGTCGGCGGTGGGCCCCTGCACGCAGTTGAGCGAGCGGGCGAGGATGCGGGCGGACGAGGTCTTGCCGCAGCCGCGTGGGCCGGAGAAGAGGTAGGCGTGGTTGATACGACCGGAGGACAAGGCCACCGAGAGCGGTTCGGTGACGTGCTCCTGGCCCACGACCTCGGCGAAGGAGGCGGGGCGGTACTTCCGATAGAGAGCCACGCCTAGAGGGTACCCAGGGGGTACGACGACGAGGACTTCCGCTTCCGACGGCGATCACGCGTGATCCGGGATGGGCCGAAATGACCGGAGGGGCCGCGTCATACGCAGCCCCTCCCGACGTCCCTCGCGCGCGGATCGGGCCCCCTCAGACCCCCGCGGCACGGTTCCCGAACCGATATCGGACACCGGCCCCTCACAGCCCCTCAGCTGTCTCCGGTGTCCGCATCCCTCTAGCTCGGACGACTCCGATACAACCAGACGGCCCCGGCCCGGACAAGACCGCACTTGCGTTGACCATCGCTCAACAACGCGGGTGAATTACATTCATGCAGGTGACAGGGTTACCTAAGCTACGGACTCCCGCATTCACACTATGGGAATGTGTCAGAGATCACGGACGGGCAGACGTGCTGGTCACCTGTCGATTCCCGGGGCGAGGAGGCGAGATCGGGAGCGCGGTCCGTTAATGGCCGTCGTTAACGCGGATCGTGCAGTTGTTACACACCGCCCGAGCCGAGCGATCGCTCAGTCGGCGAGCGCCGCGCGGCAGGCCGCGAGAAGAGCGCACAGGCCCACGACATCCATGGCGGTCTCGACCTCGGCCAGGGGCGGGAGCGTGGGCGCCAGACGGATATGGCGGTCGTCGGGATCCTTGCCGTACGGGTACGCGGACCCGGCCGGCGTGAGGGCCACCCCGGCCTCCTTGGCCAGGCGGACGGTCTCGGTGGCGGTGCCGTCGACCACCTCGAGGTCGATGAAGTACCCACCCTCGGGCCGGGTCCAGCCGGCCACGTCGTACTCGCCGAGCCGGTGGGCCAGGGCTGCGGCGGCGGCCTCGAACTTCGGCGCGATGACCTCGCGGTGGCGGAGCATGTGGTCGCGCACCCCGTCGGCGTCACCGAAGAATCGGGCGTGCGCGAGCTGGTTGACCTTGTTCGGCCCGATGGAGCGCACGGAGGTGTGGCCGAGGTACCAGTCGAGATTGGCCCGCGAGGCGGAGAAGAACGACACGCCCGCGCCGGCGAACGTGATCTTGGAGGTCGAGCACACCTGCCAGAAGCGGTTGGGGTGGCCCGCCTCGGCGGCCAGCGTGTCGACGTCCGGGACCTTGGGGAAATCCTCGGTGAGCGTGTGGACGACGTAGGCGTTGTCCCAGACGATCCGGAAGTCCGGGGCGGCGGTCGCCATGCGCGCGAGGCGGGACACGGTGTGGTCGTCGTACACCGCGCCGGTCGGGTTGGCGAAGATCGGGACGCACCACATGCCCTTGATGGACGGGTCGTTCGACACGAGACGCTCGACCTCGTCCATGTCCGGACCTGTCGGCCCCAGCGGCACCGGGATCATCTCGATCCCCAGCGCCTCGGTGATGTTGAAGTGGCGGTCGTAACCGGGCACCGGGCACAGCCAGCGCAGGACCGGCTCGTCCTTCCACGCACGCTGGGAGTCGGGCGTGCCGAAGAGCATGGAGAACGTCAGCAGGTCGTACATGATCGACAGGCTCGCGTTGTCCTGGGCGATCACGCGGTCGGCCTCGACCCCGAGCAGCTCGGCGATGATCGACCGCAGTTCCGGCAGTCCCGCCCCGCCGCCGTAATTGCGGACGTCGGTCTTACCCGCCGCGTGGTCGCCCTCCCCCGGCAGCGACAGCAGCCGCTCGGACAGGTCCAGCTGTTCGGGCGAGGGCTTTCCGCGAGTCAGGTCCAGGGCCAGGCCCTTGTCGGCCAGCGCGTCGTACTCGGCGGCCAGTTGCGACTCGAGTCGGGCGAGTTCGTCGGCGGGGAGATCGGACAGTGCCACTGTGGCCTCCGGCGGGATCGACAACTTCGGTGTTGGTGCCCTAAGACATGTCCCAAGACATAAGGGGACCCCGCGCACCCGCCAGAGCCCGCTGACCCTTGCTGCCTTCCGGCCCTGGGGGAGTTCACAGGATGGACGCCGCGCGGGGTCCACGGACGAGTCTAACCGCCCCGCCTCCCGCGCCGCACCCCACCCGCCTCCCGGGCAGCGATCCGAGCCCGCTCGGCCCCGCGGTTTGCCTCTGCTTGCGCGTCCTGGGTATTCTCCTCCACGGAGGATTCGCCTAGTGGCCTATGGCGCTCGCCTGGAACGCGGGTTGGGGTTTATAGCCCCTCAGGGGTTCAAATCCCCTATCCTCCGCCGCAGACGCGGCCCGGAGCTCTCGAGCCCGGGCCGCGTCGCTCATTTCGGCCACGCCCGGCCCGACCGGAGGCCCGCTCTCGCTCCCGCGACCACCCACGCTCGGTAGGCTCGCGATCGTGACCGAGACCACGGGCGGCCGGACCGTTGACGACGACGTCGCCCTGCGGGTGCTCGTCTACAGCCACGACGCCGCCACCCGCAGCCGCGTGATGTCCGCCCTCGGCACCCGCCCGCACCCGGACCTGCCCCGGCTGACGTACCTCGAGGTCGCCACGGCCCCGGTCGCCCTCGAACACCTCGACGCGGGCGGGGTCGACCTGGCGATCCTCGACGGCGAGGCGACGCCCACCGGCGGACTCGGCCTGGCCAAGCAGCTGCGGGACGAGCTCGACCGCTGCCCGCCGGTGCTCGTCCTCATCGGCCGGGCGGACGACCGCTGGCTCGCCGACTGGTCCCGCGCGGACGCGTCGGTCCCCCACCCGATCGACCCGCTGCGCCTGCGCGACGCGGTGAACGGGCTCCTCGCCCCCGCCTGACACCGGCCCCCGCGGCCGCGCGCACTCTTCCCCCCGCCCGCGGAGCACGACCGAGACGCCATCTGTCCGAACCCCCGACGCACGTCAACACAGTGTGAGTAGAGTCACAGTTGCGGGCCGCACAGTGAACGGCCCGCCGGGGAGACGGACGACCGGACCCCATCAGCGCCGGTCGCTCGAACCCCCCTGCGGTTGCAGTAGAGGCCCGCCTACAGGCGGCTTCTCATCACAAGCGCGAGGAGTGACGCCGACGTGAACGAATACGTGCCCATCCTGGTACTCGGGGCCCTGGCCGTCGCCTTCGCCGTCTTCTCCTCGGGCGTGTCCTCCTTCGCGGGGCCCAGCCGGTTCAACCGCGCCAAGCTCGAGGCCTACGAGTGCGGCATCCAGCCCACGCCGCAGCCGGCGGGCGGCGGCCGCTTCCCGGTGAAGTATTACCTCACCGCGATGCTGTTCATCATCTTCGGCATCGAGATCCTCTTCCTCTATCCGTGGGCCGTCCACTTCGACCAACTCGGCGTGTTCGGGCTGGCCGCGATGGCCCTGTTCGTGTTCAACGTCTCCGTCGCCTACGCCTACGAGTGGCGCCGCGGCGGACTGAGCTGGGACTGACCCGGCGAGTCGGAGAGGAGCGCCGAGATGGGACTCGAGGAGAAGGTGCCGGCCGGCTTCCTGCTGACCACGGTCGAGCAGCTGGCGGGCTACATGCGCAAGGGCTCGCTGTGGCCGGCGACGTTCGGTCTGGCGTGCTGCGCGATCGAGATGATGTCCACGAGCGGTGGACGCTACGACCTGGCCCGATTCGGCACGGAGGTCTTCCGCGCGTCCCCCCGGCAGGCCGATCTCATGATCGTCGCGGGGCGGGTCTCGCAGAAGATGGCCCCGGTCCTGCGCCAGGTGTACGACCAGATGGCCGAGCCCAAGTGGGTCCTGTCGATGGGCGTGTGCGCGTCATCGGGCGGGATGTTCAACAACTACGCGATCGTGCAGGGCGTCGACCACATCGTGCCCGTCGACATCTACCTGCCCGGATGTCCGCCGCGGCCGGAGATGCTCATGCACGCGATCATCACGCTGCACGACAAGATCCAGAACATGCCGCTGGGCGCGAACCGGGCCGAGGCGATCCGTGCCGCGGAGCAGGCCGCGCTCGACCAGCGTCCGCTCATCCCCGTCGAGGGGATGTTCCGATGACCGATCGTCGCCCGGACTCCGGCGCCGCGGACCGCGACCGGGCCCCCGACGCACCGAACCCACCCGACCGCACGGACAGCCCTGACGCGGACACCGTCGGCGTGCGCCACGGCATGTTCGGCGTCCGCGGCTCCGGGGACACCACCGGGTTCGGAGGCCTCGTGCGCCCCAAGGAGATGCCCGGCAGTACCCCACCGCCCTACGAGGACGACGACGACGAGGTCATCCGAGCGCTCACCGCGGCCCTGCACCAGCGGGGCGGGCCGAGTTTTCAGGAGGCCGTCGAGAGGGTCGTGGTCCACTGCGGACAACTCACCCTGCACGTGGAGCGGGAGCACCTACCGGCGGTGGCCCTGACCCTCAGGGACGCCCCGGACCTGCGGTTCGAGATGTCGTTGGGCGCGAGCGGGGTGCACTACCCCGACGCCACGGACCGGGAGCTGCACGTGGTGTATCCGCTGCAGTCGATCACCCACAACCGCCGCGTGATGCTCGAGACGTCGGCCCCGGACGCAGACCCGCACATCCCCACGCTCACCCGCGTGTATCCCACGGCGGACTGGCACGAGCGGGAGACGTACGACTTCTTCGGCGTCGTCTTCGACGGCCACCCGTCGCTGACGCGGATCGAGATGCCGGACGACTGGGAGGGCCATCCGCAGCGCAAGGACTACCCGCTGGGCGGGATCCCGGTCCAGTACAAGGGCGCGACCATCCCGCCGCCGGATCAGCGGAGGGCGTACTCATGACCGCCGATCGCACCCGCGCGAGGCGCTCGGCCCGTGCCGACCGCGCCGCGGACTCCGACACGATCCTCACCGCCTCCGGGCAGGACTGGGACGCGATCAGTGAGGCGGCGCGCAACGCCGACGACGACCGCATCGTGGTGAACATGGGCCCGCAGCACCCGTCCACGCACGGGGTGCTGCGGCTGATCCTGGAGATCGAGGGCGAGACCGTCACCCGGGCGAGCTGCGGCATCGGCTACCTGCACACGGGCATCGAGAAGAACCTGGAATACCGCTACTGGACCCAGGGCGTGACGTTCGTGACCCGGATGGACTACCTGTCGCCGTTCTTCAACGAGGTCGCCTTCTGCCTGGGCGTGGAGAAGCTGCTCGGGATCACCGAGCAGGTCCCGCCGCGGGCGTCGGTCATCCGGGTCATGCTCATGGAGCTCAACCGGATCTCCTCCCACATGGTCGCCCTGGCCACCGGTGCCCTGGAGCTGGGCGCGAGCACGCCGATGCTGTTCGGGTTCCGCGAGCGCGAGCTGGTCCTGGACGTCTTCGAGGTCATCACGGGTCTGCGGATGAACCACGCCTACGTCCGGCCCGGCGGGGTGGTCCAGGACCTGCCCGACGAGGCGGTCCCCCAGGTGCGCGAACTGCTCGAGGTGATGCCCGGGCGGATCCGCGAGATGGAACTGCTGCTGCGGGAGAACCCCATCTGGAAGATGCGGCTGCAGGACGTCGGCTACCTCGACCTCACCGGATGCATGGCCCTCGGCGTGACCGGCCCTGTCCTACGGGCGACGGGCCTGCCGCACGACGTGCGCCGGTCCGACCCGTACTGCGGGTACGAGGACTACGAGTTCGACGTCATCACCGGGTCGGCGAGTGACTGCTACGACCGGTTCGTCATCCGGGTAGACGAGATGAAGGAGTCGCTGAAGATCGTCGAGCAGTGCCTGGACCGGCTCGAACCGGGACCCGTGATGGTCGACGACCCCAAGATCGCCTGGCCCGCCCAGCTCAAGGTGGGCCCCGACGGGCTCGGCAACTCCGCCGAGCACGTCCGCACGATCATGGACAGCTCCATGGAGGCACTGATCCACCACTTCAAGCTGGTCACCGAGGGTTTCGCGGTCCCGCCGGGCCAGGTGTACGTGCCGGTGGAGTCCCCGCGCGGCGAACTGGGGGTGCACATGGTCTCCGACGGCGGGACCCGCCCGTACCGGGTGCACTACCGCGACCCGTCGTTCACCAACCTGCAGGCCGTGGCCGCGATGTGCGAGGGCGGGATGCTTTCCGACGTCATCGCCTCGGTCGCCAGCATCGACCCCGTGATGGGAGGGGTGGACCGATGAGCAGCATGGAGTCGACGAGTCGCGAACCGGTCTTCCTGCAGTTCGGGCAGCAGCCGGACGAGCCGGGGGCGATCGTCCGGCCCGACGCCCGCCGGCACTACCCCGACGACGTCCTGGCGAGACTGCGGGCCGACGCCGAGGTGATCATCGCCCGCTATCCGCAGGCCCGGTCGGCGTTGCTGCCACTCCTGCACCTCGTCCAGGCCGAGGACGGGCACCTCACGCCCGCCGGCATCGAGTTCTGTGCCCTCGCCGTCGGACTCACCTCCGCCGAGGTCATGGCCGTCGCCACGTTCTACTCGATGTACCGACGCACGCCCACGGGCGACTACCTGGTCGGGGTGTGCACAAACACACTGTGCGCGGTGATGGGCGGCGACGAGATCTACGCCGACCTGCATGACCACCTGGGGCTCGACGGGCCCGGTACCACCGACGACGGCCGGGTGACGCTCGAGCGCATCGAGTGCAACGCGGCCTGCGACTACGCCCCGGTGATGATGGTCAACTGGGAGTTCTTCGACGACCAGACCCCCGCCTCCGCCCGGCAGGTCGTGGACGACCTGCGGGCCGGCCGGACGGTGACCCCGACCCGGGGCGCGCCGTTGTGCACGTTCCGCGAGACCTCCCGCCTCCTCGCCGGTTTCCCCGACACCCGCCCCGGCGCGAACGACGGCGCCCCCGGCGACGCGACCCTGGTCGGGCTGCGGATCGCCCGCGAACACGACATGCGCGCCCCCGCGGGGCCGGACGAGTCCACTGAGCTGCCCTCAACCGAGCCGGCCACCACCGAGCCGACCACCACCACACCGGACGAGGAGGCCTGACATGCCGCTCGCGCCGTACCTCAGCCGCTACTGGGACGCCCCCGACAGCTGGACGCTCGAGACCTACCTGGACCACGACGGCTACACGGGCCTGCGCAACGCCCTGGCCACCGGACCGGACGAGGTCATCTCCACCGTCCTCGACGCCGGCCTGCGCGGCCGTGGCGGCGCCGGGTTCCCCACCGGCCGCAAGTGGGGCTTCATCCCGCAGGAGACCGGCGAGTCGGCCGACGGCTCCGACTCCGGCCCGGGCACGCAGGCCTCCGCGGCCGCCAAGCCCCACTACCTGGTGGTCAACGCGGACGAGTCCGAGCCCGGCACCTGCAAGGACATGCCGCTCATGATGGCCACCCCGCACGTGCTCGTCGAGGGCATCATCATCGCCGCGTACGCCATCCGCTCCTCGCACGCGTTCATCTATCTGCGCGGTGAGGTGGTGCCCGTCCTGCGCCGCCTGCAGGTGGCGGTCGCCGAGGCCTACGAGGCCGGGTACCTCGGCCGCGACATCCTCGGAAGCGGATTCGACCTCGAGCTGATCGTCCACGCCGGCGCCGGCGCCTACATCTGCGGCGAGGAGACCGCCCTGCTCGACTCGCTCGAGGGGCGCCGCGGCCAGCCCAGACTGCGGCCGCCGTTCCCCGCCGTCGCCGGCCTCTACGCCTGTCCGACGGTGGTGAACAACGTCGAGTCCATCGCCAGCGTCCCGTCGATCCTCCAGCACGGGCCCGAGTGGTTCCGCTCGATGGGCTCGGAGAAGTCCCCCGGCTTCACCCTGTACTCACTGTCCGGGCACGTCACCCGGCCCGGCCAGTACGAGGCCCCGCTGGGCATCACCCTGCGCGAGCTACTCGACCTGGCCGGCGGGATCCGCCAGGGCCACACCCTCAAGTTCTGGACCCCCGGTGGTTCTTCGACCCCGCTGCTCACCGACGCCCATCTCGACATGCCGCTCGACTACGAGGGCTGCGCCGCCGAGGGCACCATGCTCGGCACCAAGGCGCTGCAGATCTTCGACGACACCACCTGCGTCGTGCGAGCGGTGCTGCGGTGGACGGAGTTCTACGCCCACGAGTCGTGCGGCAAGTGCACCCCCTGCCGCGAGGGCACGTTCTGGCTGGAGCAGATCATGCACCGACTCGAGGACGGCACCGCCACCGCCGACGATCTGGACCGACTGCTCGACATCTCCGACAACGTCGCCGGCAAGTCGTTCTGCGCCCTCGGCGACGCCGCCGCGACCCCCATCATCTCGTCAATCGCGCTCTTCCGCGACGAGTACCTCGCGCACATCCCGGATGGCTGCCCGTTCGACCACAGCCGCTCCACCCTCTTCGACCGGACCGACCGTGCGGGCGCCGGCTCCCGGCGTCCGCCCGTGCGGCCGGCCACTCGACCGGACCCCACACGACCGGATCCCACACGACCCGAGGAGGTGGCCCGATGACCTCCGCCCGGTCAGGTGTCCCCCGCGACGCCCGCGGTCCCGACCAGGAGCCGGACCATGGCCGCGCCAAGTCAGAGCGCGCCAAGTCAGAGCGCACGGACGATCTCGTCACGCTCACCGTCGACGGCCGCGCGGTCTCTGTGCCGCCCGGCACGCTCATCATCCGCGCCGCCGAGCGGTTGGGCGTGCAGATCCCCCGCTTCTGCGATCACCCGCTGCTCGAGCCGGCCGGGGCGTGCCGCCAGTGCATCGTCGAGGTCGAGGGCGCGCCCAAGCCCGTCACCTCGTGCACCACCCCGGTCACCCAGGACATGCAGGTGCGCACGCAATTCACCTCCGAGATGGCCGACAAGGCCCAGCGCGGGGTGATGGAACTGCTGCTCATCAACCACCCGCTCGACTGCCCGGTCTGCGACAAGGGCGGCGAGTGCCCGCTGCAGAACCAGGCCCTGTCCAGCGGCCACGGGCGGTCGAGGTTCACCGAGGTCAAGCGCACGTTCCCCAAGCCGATCGCCATCTCGTCGCAGGTGCTGCTCGACCGCGAACGCTGCGTCATGTGCGCCCGGTGCACCCGCTTCTCCGAGCAGATCGCCGGGGACCCGTTCATCGACCTCTTCGAGCGCGGCGCCCGGCAGCAGGTCGGGGTGTACGGCGACGAGCCGTTCGAGTCCTACTTCTCGGGGAACACTGTCCAGATCTGCCCGGTGGGCGCCCTGACCGGCGCGCAGTACCGCTTCCGCGCCCGCCCCTTCGACCTGGTCTCCAGCCCGGCGGTCTGCGAGCACTGCGCCAGCGGTTGCGGGCAGCGCACCGACCACCGTCGCGGGAAGGTCCTGCGCCGCCTCGCCGGCGACGACCCCGAGGTCAACGAGGAGTGGAACTGCGACAAGGGCCGGTGGGCGTTCACCTACGCCACCCAGCGCGACCGCATCACCACCCCCATGGTCCGCGGCGAGGGCGGCGGGCTGGTCCCGGTCCCGTGGTCCACCGCCCTGGCGACCGCTGCCCAGGGGTTGGCCGCCGCCCGCGGACGGGCCGGGGTCCTCACCGGGGGGCGGCTCACCGCCGAGGACGCCTACGCCTACGCCAAGTTCGCCCGCACGGTGCTCGGTACGAACGACGTCGACTTCCGCGCCCGCCGCCATTCGGCCGAGGAAGCGGACTTCCTGGCCGACCGGGTCGCCAGGCGCGGCCCGGGCGGCGGGTCGGAGCAGGGATCCGGCGGCGGTCCGGGTCAGGACAGCGGGCCGGGCCAGGACGGCGGGCCGGGCCAGGACGGCGGGGCCGTGACCTACGCCGACCTCGAGACCGCACCCGCCGTGCTTCTCGTGGGCTTCGACCCGGAGGAGGAGTCGCCGATCGTGTTCCTCCGCCTGCGGCGGGCCGCGCGCGACCACGGGCTGAAGGTCTTCTCGATCGCGCCCTTCGCCACCCCTGCCATCCGCAAGACCCGCGGCGCTCTGCTGCCGACCGTCCCCGGGGCGGAGCCCGAGGTGCTCAGCGCCCTCGCCGTCGTCCCCTCCGAGCCCAGCGGAACCGGGCCCTCCGCGACCACCGACCCCACCCGCGGCGCCCTGCCCACTCTGCTGCGCGAGCCCGGCGCGGTCATCCTCGTCGGCGAGCGGCTCGGCGCGGTGCCCGGCGGGCTCACGGCCGCGGCCGCCCTCGCCGACACCACCGGCGCACGGCTGGCGTGGATTCCCCGGCGAGCGGGTGAGCGCGGGGCGCTCGAGACCGGGTGCCTGCCGGGACTGCTGCCCGGCGGCGCCTCCGTCACGGACGACGACGCCCGGCGGGCCCTCGCCGAGCTGTGGCGCTGCGACGATCTGCCCGCGACGCCCGGCCGGAGCACCGCCGAGCAGCTGGCCGCGGCCGGCTCCGGCGAGCTCGGGGCCCTGGTCGTCGGCGGGGTCGAGGCTGCCGACCTGCCCGACCCGCGCGCCGCGCTGGATGCGGTCGACGCCGCCGGCTTCGTCGTGAGCCTCGAGCTGCGCCGCAGTGAGATCACCGATCGCGCCGACGTCGTTCTGCCGGTCGCGGCAGTCGCCGAGAAGGCGGGCACGTTCGTGAACTGGGAGGGCCGGACCCGCCCCTTCGCCGCCGCCCTGACCGGTACCGATGCTCTGCCCGACCACCGGATCCTCAATGCCCTGGCCGAGGAGACCGGTGCCTGGTTCGGCCTGGCGGACGTGGAATCGGTGCGCCGCGAGATGCAGGCCGTCAGCCACGCGCTCCGCCCCGCATCCGCCTATTCGGATCCGCAGCCGCGCCCCGGCAGGGCGTCTCGCACCGACCGGAGCGCTGGCGAGACGCCATCCCCAGGAGCGGCTGCGGGGTCGGCGGCGTCGGCGGGAGCGGCTGCGGGGTCGGGGGCATCTGCGCGGGCGGCTGCGGGTCCGGAGCCCGGCGCCGGGCAGGCGGTCCTGGCCACGTGGCGGATGCTGCTCGACGACGGTCGCATGCAGGACGGGGAACCGCACCTCGCCGGCACCGCCCGCCGCCCCGTGGCCCGCCTGTCGCCGACGACCGCCCGCGAACTCGGAGCCGCCGACGGCGACCCGGTGACCGTCTCCACCGACCGCGGGGCGATCACCCTGCCGCTGGCCGTCACCGAGATGCCCGACCGCGTGGTCTGGGTACCGCAGAACTCGCCCGGGTCCGCCGTGAACGCGACTCTCGCCGCCGGCGCAGGCGACGTGGTGTCCATCGCGGCCGGGGAGGTGGCGTCATGACCGGGGTCGCGGTGAACGGGCCCGCCGTGCTCGCCGCCGCGGACCTGTCGACCACCGGCGCCGACCTCACGGCCTTCGGTACGGACCCGTGGTGGCTGGTGTTGGCCAAGGTCCTCGCGGTCTTCGTGTTCCTCGTGGTAACCGTGCTCGCGGCCATCTACCTGGAGCGCAAGATTCTGGCATGGATGCAGATGCGCATCGGCCCCAACCGCGTCGGCCCCGGTGGGATCCTGCAGAGCTTGGCCGACGGCGTGAAGATCGCCCTCAAGGAGGGATTCATCCCGGCCGGGGTCGACAAGCCGATCTTCCTGCTCGCACCGGTCATCGCGGTGATCCCGGCGTTCATGGCGTTCGCGGTGATCCCCTTCGGGCCCGTGGTCTCCGTCTTCGGCCACTCCACGCCGCTGCAGCTCACGGACCTGCACGTGGGAGTGCTCTACATCCTCGCCGTCACCTCGATCGGGGTGTACGGGATCGTGTTGGCGGGCTGGTCCTCCGGCTCGACCTACCCACTGCTCGGCGGCCTGCGCTCCACCGCCCAGGTGATCAGCTACGAGATCGCCATGGCGCTGTCGTTCGTCGGGGTGTTCCTCTTCGCCGGCACCATGTCGACGTCGGGGATCGTCGCCGCCCAGTCGCAGGTGTGGTTCGTGTTCCTGCTGCTGCCCTCGTTCGTCATCTACGTCATCTCGATGGTCGGCGAGACCAACCGCGCCCCCTTCGATCTGCCCGAGGCCGAGGGCGAACTCGTGGGCGGGTTCCACACCGAGTATTCCTCGCTGCGCTTCGCGATGTTCATGCTGGCCGAGTACGTCAACATGACCACAGTCTCCGCGCTGGCGGCCACCCTGTTCCTCGGCGGCTGGCAGGCCCCCCTGCCGTTCTCGCTGATCGACGGCGCGGATTCCGGGTGGTGGGCGCTGCTGTGGTTCGTGGCCAAGGTGTGGGCGTTCATGTTCCTGTTCATGTGGCTGCGAGCCACCCTCCCGCGACTGCGCTACGACCAGTTCATGGCCTTCGGCTGGAAGGTGCTCATCCCCGTCTCGCTGGCCTGGGTCATGTCGGTGGCGACCATCCGGGTGATCGTGGGCCCCGGGTCCGCTCTCCTCACGCCCGCCATGGTGATCGCGGGCCTGGTGGCGGTGGCGGTCATCGTCGTCGTCCATCGGTCCCGATCCCGGCGCGGCGGCCGGGCCACGCCCACCCGCGGCGACTCCCCACCCGCGTCCGTCACGCGGGGCGCGCGCTTCGACCCCACGGCCGGAGGGTTCCCCGTCCCGCCGCTCCCCCACCAGCGCGCCGCGCTGGGCCGCTTCACTTCTGCAGACTCGCCCCCCAGTCAGGAGGCCCGCCATGCCTAGGAAGTCACGGTCCCGGGTTCCCGGGTTCCTCGAACCGCTCGCCGGGTTCGGGGTGACGTTCTCCACGATGTTCCGCAAGGCGCACACCGAGCAGTACCCGGAGGAGAAGGTCCCCACCGCGCCCCGCTACCACGGGCGACACCAACTCAACCGCTACGCCGACGGGCTGGAGAAGTGCATCGGCTGCGAACTGTGCGCATGGGCGTGCCCGGCGGACGCGATCTACGTCGAGGGCGCCGACAACACCGCCGAGGAACGCTTCTCCCCCGGCGAACGCTACGGGCGGATCTACCAGATCAACTACCTGCGCTGCATCGGCTGCGGCCTGTGCGTGGAGGCGTGCCCGACCCGGGCGCTGACCATGACGAACGACTACGAGATGGTCGACGACAACCGCGCTGACCTCATCTACGAGAAGCACGACCTGCTCGGACCGATGCTCGCCGGGATGGTCCCCGCCCCGCACGACATGTACCCGGGCGCCGACCACTTCGACTACTACCGCGGAGAGATCACTGGCTCCGCGCCCGAGCAGGGTGAGCCGTACGAGCCCGGTGAGGCCGAGCCGCGCGGTGCGACCGCAGCCGGCTCGCGCGCGCGCCGCGGAAGGGGGGCCTCGTGACCACCGGGGAGTCCGTCCTGTTCTGGGTGCTGGCCATCATCGCCGTGGCCGGGGCGCTCGGGGTGGTCTCGGCGACCAAGGCGGTCTACTCGGCGCTGTGCTTGGCCGCAACGATGGTCTCGCTCGCCGTGCTGTACATCGCGCAGGGGGCGGTGTTCCTGGGCGTGGGCCAGATCGTCGTCTACACCGGCGCCGTGATGATGCTGTTCCTGTTCGTGGTGATGCTGATCGGGGTGGAGTCCTCGGACTCGCTGGTCGAGCGGATCCGGGGGCACCGGGTGGCGGCCATCGTCGCCGGCCTGGGGTTCGGCATCCTGCTGGCCACCGGGCTGGCGCGGGCGCAACTGCCGCCGTTCGCCGGGTTCGCCCCCGGATACTCGGACGTCCCCGCGCTGGCGGAGCTGCTGTTCTCCCGGCACGTGTGGGCGTTCGAGCTCACCGGGGTGCTGCTCATCATCGCCACCCTCGGCGCGATGGTCCTGGCGCACCGCGAGCGCTTCACCGGGCGCCTCACCCAGCGGGAGATGTCGCAGCAGCGTTTCCTCGACTGGCAGGCCGACGACTCCGCCCGCGTGACCCCGCTGCCCAGCTCCGGCGTGTACGCGCGCCGCAACTCCGCCGACATGCCCGCCCGACTGCCCGACGGGTCCGACGCCCCCGACTCGGTGAGCGAGGTGCTGCGGCGCCATGCGGCCGATCGCGCGGACGGTCCCGACGAACTCGGCAGCGGCGGACCCGGCGAAGGGGGCCGACGGTGAACCCCGAGTACTACCTCTACCTCTCGGCCGTGCTGTTCACCATCGGCGCGGCCGGGTTCCTGCTGCGGCGCAACGCCATCGTCCTGTTCATGTGCATCGAGCTCATGCTCAACGCCACCAACCTCGCCCTGGTGGCGTTCGCTCGGATGCACGGCGACGTCACCGGCCAACTCTTCGCGTTCTTCATCATGGTCGTGGCCGCCGCCGAGGTCGTGATCGGCCTCGCGATCATCATGGCCATCTACCGCTCCCGCCGATCGGCGTCCGTCGACGACGCCAACCTGCTCAGGTACTAGGGGGGGACGACGATGACGACGACCGTGATGACGACGACGACAACGACCGCAGCCGCCCTCGCCCCCGCCGTCGCCGGGTCCGCGCTCTGGCTCATCCCCGCACTGCCGCTGTTCGGTGCGGCGGTCCTGCTGCTGCTCGGTCGCCGCGCGGACGGGTGGGGCCACCTGCTCGGGTGCGCGACCGCGCTGGCCTCATTCGCGGTGGCGGTGTGGCACCTCGTGGCCATGACCGGCCGCGACGCCGCCGACCGCGCCGCGGGGCAGACCCTGTTCGAGTGGGTCTCGGTCGGCGAGTTCCAGCTGGACTTCGGCCTGCGCCTTGACGAGCTGTCCATGGTGTTCGTCCTGCTCGTCACCGGCGTCGGGCTGCTCATCCACGTGTACTCGATCGGCTACATGGCGGCCGACCCGGCGCGGCGCAAGTTCTTCGCCTACCTCAACCTGTTCCTCGCGGCGATGCTGCTGCTGGTGCTGGCCGACAACTTCCTCGGCCTCTACCTGGGTTGGGAGGGTGTCGGCCTGGTCTCCTACCTGCTCATCGGGTTCTGGCAGCACAAGCCGTCCGCCGCCACCGCGGCGAAGAAGGCGTTCGTCGTCAACCGCGTCGGTGACATCGGTCTGGGTGTGGCGCTGATGGTCATGGTCACCCAGCTGGGCACGCTGTCCTACGAGGGCGTGTTCTCCGCGATCGGTGGCGGGGCGGCGGGCAGCGAGGCGGCGGTAGCCGACGGCGGGGCGGTGAGCTCGGGGCTGGTCACCGCGCTCGGGCTGCTGTTGCTGCTGGGCGCGTGCGCCAAGTCCGCCCAGGTGCCGCTGCAGTCCTGGCTCGGCGACGCGATGGAGGGCCCCACCCCGGTGTCGGCCCTCATCCACGCCGCGACCATGGTCACCGCGGGCGTCTACCTCATCACCCGGTCCAACCCGATCTACGACGCGACCCCGACCGCGCGCGCCGCGGTGATTGCGGTCGGCGCCGTGACGCTGCTGTTCGGTGCGGTCATCGGCTGCGCCAAGGACGACATCAAGAAGGTCCTCGCCGCCTCCACCATGAGCCAGGTCGGGTACATGGTCATGGCCGCCGGCTTCGGGCCCGCCGGATACGCACTGGCGATCATGCACCTGCTCACCCACGGCTTCTTCAAGGCCGGCCTCTTCCTCGGCGCCGGTTCGGTGATGCACGGGATGAACGACGAGGTCGACATGCGACGCTACGGCGCCCTACGCGCGGTCATGCCGATCACCTTTGCCACCTTCGGACTCGGCTACCTGGCCATCATCGGCGTCCCACCGTTCGCCGGGTTCTACTCCAAGGAGGGCATCATCTCCGCGGCGTTCGACGTGGGCAGCGAATCAGCTGCGGGTGGGGGGCCGGGCGCGGGCTCACTGATCGGCTACCTCCTGGGGGCGGTGGCCCTGCTCGGCGCGGGCCTGACCGCCTTCTACATGACCCGCGTGATGATCCTGACCTTCTTCGGGCCGCAGCGCTGGGCCGACGACGCCCACCCCCACGAGTCGCCGGCGATCATGACGGCGCCGATGATCACGATCGCCGTGGGATCGGTGCTCTCGGGTCTGCTGTTGTCGCTCGGCGGGCGGCTGCAGGACTGGCTCGCCCCGGTCGTTGGCGAGCACCACCCGGAGCACGTCCTACCGGTGTGGCTGGTCACCGCCGCCTCCCTGGTCGTGGTGGCCGTTGGCATCGCCCTCGCCGTGCACCGCTACGCCCGTAGTGAGGTCCCGGCCACCGCCCCCGCCGGCTCCGCTCTCACGCGGGCCGCGCGCCGCGACCTGTACGCCGACGACCTCCACGAGGCGGTGTTCATGCGACCCGGCCAGGCCCTGGTCGCGGGCACGGAGGTGATCGACCGGCGGGTCGTGGCCGGGGCGGCGACGGGCGTCGGCGCCACCCTCGGGGAACTGTCCGCCCGGACGAGGCTCCTGCAGTCCGGACTCACCCGCTCCTACGCGCTGTACATGCTGATCGGCGCGGTTCTGGTGATCGCCGCGATGTTGGGGGGTGGCGTGCTGTGACCGGCCCCGGACTGCTCACCGCGCTGTGGCTCACGCCCCTGGTTGGCGCCCTCGTCGTCGTCGTCCTCCCTGCGAGCGCGCGCCGCGCGGCGAGGCCCCTCGCCCTGGTCACGTCCCTGGTCGTCCTGGGGGTGGCCGTCGCGCTGGCGGTCGGGTTCGAGCCGGGCGGCGAGACCCACCAGTTCGTCGAGTCGCGGCCGTGGATCCCCGCGTTCGGTGCGACGTACACGCTCGGGCTCGACGGCGTGGCGCTCGTGCTGGTGCTGCTCACCGCCGCGCTCATGCCGCTGCTCCTGCTCGCCGGATGGCGTGACACCGACGGGCCCGGCGGCGAACGCGCGGGCGGCACCGGCGAGAACCTGCGCGACGGCCGCAGCCCGGACGGTCGGCGCACGCAGGCGTACCCCGCGTTGATGCTCGTCACGCAGGGGCTCGCGCTGGTGGCGTTCACGAGCCTCGACGTGCTGCTGTTCTACGTGGCGTTCGAGGCCATGCTCATCCCGCTGTACTTTCTCATCGGGGGATTCGGAACAGGCGCGTTCGGAGACAGCGGCGCGGACCGGGCGCGGGCGGCCGTCCGGTTCCTCCTCTACAACCTGCTCGGCGGGCTCGTCATGCTGGCCGCGGTGCTCGGGCTCTACATGTACACAAACCGGGCCGGACTCGGGCCCGACGGCCGCGGCACCTTCGACTACCGCCTCATCACCGACGCCGTCGCCGACGGGCGACTGCAGATCCCGCCCGGCGCGATGCTCCTGCTGTTCGCCGGGTTCACGTTGGCGTTCGCGATCAAGGCCCCGCTGTGGCCGTTCCACACCTGGCTTCCCGGGGCCGCCGTCGCCGCGACGCCCGCCTCCGCGGTGCTCATGATGGCCGTGGTCGACAAGGTCGGCACCTTCGCGATGCTGCGGTACTCGCTGCCGCTGTTCCCCGAGGCAGCGGCGACCGCGACGCCCGTGATGGTGACGCTGGCGGTGATCAGCATCGTCTACGGCGGCATCATGGCCATCGCCCAGACCGACCTCCTACGCCTCATCGCGTACGCGTCGATCTCCCACTTCGGGTTCATCGTCCTGGGCGTGTTCGCCGCGACCGAGCAGTCGGCGGCCGGGTCCACGCTGTACATGGTCAACCACGGCATCGCCACGGCCGCGCTGTTCCTCGTGGCCGGGTTCCTCGTCCGGCGGCACCGGATCCGCGAGATCGGCTACTACGGCGGGGTGCAGCAGGCCGCGCCCGTGCTCGCCGGGGTGTTCCTCATCGCCGGGCTCGCGACGCTGTCACTGCCCGGGCTGGCCCCGTTCATCAGCGAGTTCCTGGTGTTCGTCGGCACGTTCGAGGTCTACCCCGTCGCCGCCGTACTGGCGACGGCGACGTTCGTCCTGGCGGCCGTCTACATCCTGTGGACCTACCAGCGGGTGATGGGCGGGCCCCTCGCGCCGGGGTTGCGGTCCACGCCCGACCTCACGACCCGCGAGCGCGTGGTGCTGGCCCCGCTGGTCGTGGCGCTGATCGTGCTGGGCTTCTACCCGCAGCCGGCGCTCGACGTGATCGACCCGGCGGTCGCCGAGACCGTCACCCACGTGGAAGGTGCCACCCGATGACCCCGGACATCGCCTACTCCTCGCTCCTGCCGCTGCTCGTGGTGCTCGGGACGGCGATCGTCTCGGTGCTCGTCGAGGCGTTCGCCCCCGCCCGACACCGCTACGCCGCGCAGCTGGTGCTGTACCTCGGCGGGCTCGTCGCGGCGCTGGTGACGGTGGTCCTGCTCGCCGGGACGCGGATAGTGACGGCCGGCGGCGCCGTGGCCGTGGACGGGCCCGCACTGTTCCTGCAGGGGGCGACGGTCCTCGTGGCGATCGGGGCGGGGGTGCTCATCGGGGAACGCTCCCGGGTGGGCGCGGCGGCCGGGGCCTCGTCGGGTTCGGTGGGCGCGGCGGCCACTGCCCGCCGCCCGGTGCTCGCGGGCTTCGCCCCGCAGGCCGCCCTGGCCCCGGGCGGCGACGCCGAACGCGAGGCCGAACGCGCGGGCGTCTCCCAGACCGAGGTCTTCCCGCTCGCACTGTTCGCCACGGGCGGGCTCATGCTGTTCCCCGCGGCGAACGACCTCATCACCCTGTTCATCGCGCTAGAGGTGCTGTCCCTGCCGCTGTATGTGATGTGTGGCATGGCCCGCCGGCGGCGGCTCCTCTCCCAGGAGGCCGCGGTCAAGTACTTCCTGCTGGGGTCCTTCTCCTCGGCGATCTTCGCCTACGGCGCCGCGCTGATCTACGGGTACGCCGGAACCGTCGAATTCGGCGGCATCGCAGCAGTGGTCGCCGCCGAGGGCGGCAGCTCGCTGGCGCTGATCGGCGTGGCGATGATGTCGGTGGGCCTGCTGTTCAAGGTCGGGGCCGTGCCGTTCCACACCTGGACCCCCGACGTCTACCAGGGCGCGCCCACCTCGATCACGGCGTTCATGGCCGCCGGGACCAAACTCGCCGCGTTCGGTGCGATCCTGCGGTTCTTCCACACCGCCGTCCCCCGCCTCGAGGACGACTGGGCGCCCGTGCTCTGGGTGATCGCGGCGTTGACGATGATTGTCGGCACGGTCGTCGGAGTCACGCAGAACGACGTCAAACGCCTGCTGGCCTACTCCTCCGTCGCGCACGCCGGATTCCTGCTCACCGGGGTGCTCGGCCCTCCGGCGGCCGGTACCTCCGCCGTGCTGTTCTACCTCGCGGCGTACGCGGTGAGCACCGTCGGCGTGTTCGCGGTGGCCGGGCTGGTCCGCGCGCCTGACGGCGCCGAGATCACCGACCTGCAGGCCTGGGCCGGGCTCGGCCGACGTCAGCCACTGGTGTCGGGCGCGTTCGCACTGCTGCTGCTCGCACTCGCGGGCATCCCGCTGACCAGCGGGTTCATCGCCAAGTTCGCGGTGTTCTCCGCAGCCGTTGCCGGCGGCGCGGTGAGCCTCGTGGTGATCGGCGTGCTCACGAGCGCGATCGCGGCCTCGTTCTACGTCCGCGTGATCGTGGTGATGTTCTTCCGCGATGCGGGCGAGGTGGACTCCGGAAACGAGCGTTACGGCTCTGCAGGCGCCGGCGAGGTGGCGTTCGCGCGCAGGCCCGTCACGTACGCGGTCGTCGGCATCGCGGTCGTGGTGACGATCCTGCTGGGGATCGTGCCGCAGCCACTGCTCGACCTGGCCACCGCGGCGGCCGCGTTCGCGGGGTAGGAGTTCGCGGAGAGGAGGCCGAGTTGGCGGAGTTCGCGGGGTAAACAGCCATCCGGCCGTCAGTAGCCGCGTCGACAAGAGTCTTTCACCCGTATCGGTCGAGTAGCAGTGCACGAAACACTCTTCTCGACGACTGCCGCCCGCTGCCTGCCGCCCGCCGCGCCCTCGGAGCCCGCCGCGCCCCCTACTCCCCCAGGCCCAGCGGGGTGGCGTCGAACTCCCCGGACAGCGCGGACACCGACCGAGCAAGCCGGAGGTCGCGCTGGGTGACGCCGTCGACGTCGTGGCTGCGGAGGTCGAGGGTGACCTCGTCGTAGCTCCACAGCAGGTCGGGGTGGTGGTCCTGCGAGTTCGCGGCCTGCCCGATCGCGGCGACGAGGTTGATCGCGGCCTGCGGGGTCTCGCACACGGCCGTGTAGGTCAGCGACCCCTCCGAGAAGGCCCAGCCGGGCAGATCGGCGAGGCCTTCGGCGATCTGCTCCTCGGTCAGGCGGGTGTTGTCGTCGGCGGCGGGGCGGGCGTTGTCGGCGTCTGCGCTCATGCCGTCCAGTCTGGCACCTCCCGCCGCACCCGGCACTCCCGCCGGGGCGCGGGAACTCATCGCCGCGCCCGCTGCTTCCCGCCGGGGCGCGGGAAATCTCCGCCGCGCCCGGCGCTTCCCGCCGCGTCGGCCCTTCCTGGTGGCGCGGCCTACCCTGTGGGAGTGAAATCCCCCGCCAGCTCTCTACCTCCCGGCGCCGGCCGGTACGCGCCCAGCCCGTCGGGCGACCTGCACCTGGGGAACTTGCGCACGGCGGTGGCGGCGTGGGTGCTGGCCCGCGATTCGGGCCGGGCGTTCCGGATGCGCGTCGACGATCTCGACGCCGCCCGCGCCCGGCCCGGGGTGGCCGAGCGTCAGCTGGCGGACCTGGCGGCGATCGGCCTCGACTGGGACGGCGAGATCATGTGGGAGTCCGAGCGGGCGCACGCCTACGCCGCGGCGGCGAACCAGCTGGCCGATCAGGACCTGGTCTATGAGTGCTACTGCTCGCGCCGCGAGATCGCCGAGGCCCCCCGCGCCCCGCACTCCCCGCCCGGGTCGTACCCCGGAACGTGCCGCGACCTGTCGGAGGCCGAACGGGAGCGTCGCCGGGAGGCACTCGGCCCGGGGAGGGTGCCGGCGCTGCGACTGCGCGCGACGGTCGCGGAGTTGACGATCACCGACCGGGTCCACGGGCCGTACACGGGCGTCGTCGACGACGTGGTCCTGCGCCGCGGTGACGGCGTGTGGGCGTACAACCTCGCCGTCGTCGTCGATGATGCCGAGCAGGGCGTCGACCAGGTCGTGCGCGGCGAGGACCTGCTCTCCTCCACTCCCCGCCAGGCCCACCTGGCCGACCTGCTGGGCCTGCCGCACCCGGAGTATGTGCACGTGCCGCTCGCGGTCAACGCCGCCGGTGAGCGTCTGGCCAAGCGGGACGGCGCGGTGACCCTCGCCGATCTGGCGCAGGAGGGGACGACGACGAGGGCCGCGGTCGCCCGGATCGTGGCCTCACTCGGTGGGCCGGAAGGCGCGGACTCGATCGAGGCGCTGCATGGGGTGGTCACCACCGAGTCCTTGCGGTCCGGCCCCTGGGTGGTGGCCTGATCGGCCGACGCGCGCCCAGCCCGGCCCGACCGCCCCATCGAAAAGAGCGTTCCGCCCGGACCCACTCGCACAACGCGTGCGGAAGCGACTTGTCGATCAACGGGGATGCGGCGCGACGCGGCCTATTCGGCGGGTAGGGATTCGGCATCGCTGCGGGCGGGCGCGGATAATCGTCGTTCGTGACCACTTCCTCGCAGAATTCCGACCAGCTGGGGACTGGGCGGCCGGACGGGAACACTCCCGAGCCGGCGCCCAGTACCCCTTCCACCGCGACCCCTTCCACCGCGTCCGCCGCCTCCGCCGGTCTCCCCGGCCGCGCCGTGTTCGCCACGGTCGCCAGCCCGTACTACGGCTATCTCATCGCCCTGTTCGTCGGCGTGATGCTCATCAGCAACGTCACCGGGACCAAGGGCGTCCTCCTCTTCCCCGACCTGAGCTTCGAATTCGGGTTCCTCTCGATGGACGGGCTCGTCACCGACGGTGCCTTCCTGCTCTTCCCGCTGGCCTACGTGCTCGGCGACGTGATCAGTGAGGTGTACGGCTTCAAGGCGATGCGCCGCGTCGTCCTCTCCGGTTTCGCCGTGCTGGCGTTGGCCGCGTTGAGCTTCAGCCTGACCGTGCAGTTGCCGCCGGCCGACTTCTACGAGAACCAGGACGCGTTCGAGGCCGTCGCGGGGGTCATCCCGCAGTTCTTCCTCGCCGGCCTGGCCGGGTACGTCGTCGGCGAGCTGCTCAACTCCTACGTCCTGGTGTGGATGAAGCGCCGCACCGGTGAGCGGAGCCTGTGGGCGCGGCTCCTGGGGTCGACCGTGGTCGGCCAGCTCGCCGACACGCTGGTGTTCTGCACGATCGCGGCTCCGGCGCTGGGCATGGTACTCGGCTCGGGCGACTACTGGAACTACGTCGTCATCGGCTTCGTCTGGAAGACCCTCGTCGAGGCGGTCCTGCTGCCGGTGACCTACGTGGTGATCGCGTGGATCAAGAAGCGCGAGCCCAGCTATCAGGCTGCACTGTCGGGTTCCGCCCTGTCACACTCGGCGGTATGACCTCCGCTGACCGGGACGCAGACGACGGGCGCGACGCCGCCCGACCAGCCGCGGTGACGGTGCTCGGCGCGACGGTCGACGACCAGACCAGGTGCATCCACTACCGCGGCCCGCTCGACATCGTCGCGATCCGATTCCACTGCTGCGGCGAGTTCTATCCCTGCTTCCGCTGCCACGCCGACGCCACCGACCATGCGCTGTCGGTGTGGCCGCGGGACGAGTTCGACACCGATGCCCTGCTCTGCGGCGCATGTTGGAGCACGCTGACCATCGCCGAGTACCAGGCCACCGACGCCTGCCCGGCCTGCGGCACGGCGTTCAACCCGGGCTGCTCGCTGCACTACCCGCTCTACTTCGAGTCATAGGTCGAGTTCAACGGCGCGCGAAACTCCTCGACCATGCGTGCTGCCAGGACCAGGTGAGCCCGGATCACGCCCGCGAGTTCGTTCTCGATGCGTTCTCGGGGCAGGTCCCGAGCTCTGGCCCCCTCCGGCAACCTGTCAGCCACCCGTTGTAACCCGTCGTTGTGGACCCCGCCGCGTCGCTGTCTCCACGGGTCGGAGAGCACGTCGAGGATCGATGCCCGGAGCGTCGCGAATGCCACTGGGTCCGCCCCGTACGCGGCTCTGTAGATCCCAGTCGCCACCGAGACCCGGGGCTCCTCCTCCTCTAGTTCGGCGATCAGTTCGTCGTCTTCGTCGAAGTACGCCGCCTCGTACAGATCCTTCTCCTCCTCGAACTCTTCTACACCTTGCTCGAGCACCCCGGAGAGAATCTGGTCGGCGGCCACCAGCTGTGGCCACCTAACCATGAGCTCGTCGAACTCCAGATCCGCCATTCTGCTGATCAGTCGCCGAACCGCGGCGTCATCCCCGGCCAGCGCCTTTCGTAGCGCCTTCTCCGCGAGGTTGAACGCGGCGGTCTGCCACGTCTCACTCTTTTCTGAGCTATCGCGTACCGGACTGTGCAGGAGGACGCCCAACGGCGAGCGCCTCTCGAGGTCGTCGTGGGGGTGATCGTTTCTGGTCTGGTTCGTCATGCGCGCAGCGTCGCACGCAGCACCGACACCTACGAGTCGCCTCGGTCGTGCGGAGCTCATCAGCTGGTCGACCAAGACCGACGTGTAGGCCCGCCTATGTCGGTTCCTGCGTCATAGTGACGTATGGCCTCACCCCGCGTACCCGCCGCACTCGCACTCCTCACCGCCGCACTGCTCCTGGCGGGTTGCTCGGGTCAGAGTGAGGATCCGCCGGTCATCAGCACGCAGGGAACCGGCATCGTCACCGGTTCTCCCGATACCGTCACCATCGTGCTCGGCGTCGAGACCCGGGCATCTGACGCCAGCACAGCGCTGACCGACAACGCGGAACGCGCCCGATCCCTTATCGAGACCATCAAGGCCCAGGGCGTCGAAGAGGAGGACATCGCCACCAAGAACCTGTCGGTGCAGCCCAATTTCCTGCCCAGCGGCAGCATCGACGGATACATCGTCACGAACCAGGTGACGGCGACCTTGCGCGACGTCGACAGGAGTGGCGATCTCATCGATGCAGCGGCGGGCGCCGCCGGCGACGCGATCCGGGTTCAGCAGTTGACGTTCTCCATTGACGACGACAGCGACCTCGGGGCCCAGGCCCGGGCGCAGGCGGTCACTCGAGCTGAAGAACAGGCCCAACAGATCGCCGAGGCGGCCGGGGCGGAGTTGGGGGCGGTGCAGTCGATCACCGAGGTACCGGAGACCGAAGCGACTCCGTTTCCGGTCTCGAGGTCGTTGGCAGACGGCGCAGCTTCGACGCCGATCGAGGCCGGTAGCCAGGACCTCACTGTGTCCGTCTCCGTGACCTACGAGATCAACTAGCTGATCCCGCCGACGGATACGGGCGGCCGGGCGCCCTGGCCGCGCGGCCAGGGCGGCCAGGGATCAGCGTCCCGAGTAGTACCGCCCCAGGAACTGCTCCTTGTAGGCCACGTACTCGTCGGGTCCGGCCGCCATCGCCGCGCGCACCTCGTCGACCAGCCGCACCACAAAGGCCAGGTTGTGCAGGGTGAGCAGGGTGGAGCCAAGGAACTCCTTGGCCTTGAACAGGTGATGCAGGTAGGCGCGGCTGTACTCGCGCGACACCTCGGACGGGCCCTCGGGGTCGAGCGGGGTGTGGTCGTGGCGGAACTGGGCGCGGGTGATGTTGACCCGCCCGTCCAGGGTGTAGATCCCGCCGTGGCGGGCCAGCCTGGTGGGCGCCACGCAGTCGAAGGTGTCGGCGCCGTTCTCCACGGCGGTGAAGATGTCGTCGGGCTCGCTGATGCCCAACAGGTGTCGCGGACGGTCGTCGGGCAGTTCCTCGGTGCACCAGCCGACGATCGTTCCGAGGTTCTCCTTCTCCAGCGCGCCGCCGATCCCGTAGCCGCCGAACCCGCGCCGCCCCTCGGCCTCGGCGCGCTCGCTCATCTCCACGAGCCCGCGCACGGCCTGCCGCCGCAAATCCTCGAACTGTGCACCCTGGATCACGCCCCACAGTGACTGCCCCGGCCGGTGCCCCCGCTCCAGCGACAGCCGCTCGTGCTCGTCGAGGCAGCGTTGCGCCCACCGTCGGGTCCGCTCCACCGAACTCTCCTGGTACTTCCGCGTGTTCATCAGCGTGGTGAGCTCGTCGAACGCGAACAGGATATCGGCGCCCAGCGAGTGCTGGATGCTCATGGACACCTCGGGCGAGAAGCGGTGCCGGGAGCCGTCGAGGTGCGAGGTGAAGGTGACGCCGTCCTCGTCGACCTTCGCGAGCCGGCCCTGCCCCTTGTTGGTGGCCGCGTCGTCCGGTGTGGCGCCGGCCGACATCTCGATGACCTTCTTGAACCCCACCCCGAGGCTCATCACCTGGAAGCCGCCGGAGTCGGTGTAGGTGGGCCCGGACCAGCGCATGAACTCCCCCAGCCCGCCGGCGGCGTCGACGACCTCGTGCCCGGGCTGCAGGTACAGGTGGTAGGCGTTCGCCAGGACGGCCTGGGCGCCGGTGGAGCGGACCTGCTCGGGGGTCAGCGTCTTGACGGTGGCCTTGGTGCCGACGGGGATGAACGCCGGGGTGGCGATGTCACCGTGCGGAGTGTGGATGACACCCGTCCGCCCGCCTGCCGTCCCGTCGAGGACCATCCGCTCGCCCACGTCGAAGGTGGTCGCGCGGGTGGTGGGCGTGGCGTTGTCCGGCATCACTCCATCGTGGCATGGCGGTCGCGGATTGCGGACGTGACCCTAAGATGGAGAGGTACGTCGGCATGGGGGGCGTAGTCGTCGGCGTCGGAGGGCGCGACGTGCGCGCCCGAGAGTACGACGACGAGGTGGGGCGATGACCACATCAGGTGGCCGTAGGCTCTCCAAGCACGAGCGCCGTTCCCAGCTGATCGTGTTGGGGATCCGTTTGCTGGAGACCGTGCCTTTCCATGCCCTGTCGCTGGACGACGTCGCCGAGCGGGCCGGGGTGTCCCGCAGCCTGCTCTTCCATTACTTCCCCACCAAGCTGGATTACCTCACGGCGGTCGTGCGTGCAGCGGCCGACCACGTGCTGTCGCTGACCGAGATCCCGGTGGGCGCGCACGCCGAGGACAGCACGCGCGCGATCATCACGGCGTTGGTGCGCTACATCCAGCGGCGGCGGGACAACTACGTGGCGGTCCTGCGGTCCGGCAGGGCTGTGGATCCGGCGTTGGAGAAGGTCGTCGACGGCATGCACCGCACGATCAGCCTGCGGATCCTCGACAGCCTCGGGGTACACGACCCGGACCCCCTGGCGCTCGCTCTCACGCGGGCGTGGTTGGCCGGCACCGAGGAGTTGGCGTTGCTGGGTGAGGAGTCGGGGCTGCCGCAGGACACGGTGATCGATGCGGCACTGTCGACCCTGAGCTCGGTCGTGACGCTGCCGGACTTCGCCGAGGAGTCCTCCGACCACGTCTGACAGCGCGTCTCGACTGCGCCCGCTCCTGCCCCACACACAGCCGCCCGCCAGCATGGCGTCTCGCACCTGCCCCACACACAGCCGCCCGTCGCCATGGCGTCTCGCACCTGCCCCACACACAGCCGCCCGTCGCCATGGCGTCTCGCACCCACCGCGGGGCAGGCGAGACGCCATCGTCAGGGGCGGCTGGCGCGGGGGCGGCTGCCGAGGGGGCGGCCAGGCGCGGGAACGGCTGCCACGGGCGAGGGGGCGGAATGACGAGAGCCCCGGACCTCTCTCGAGATCCGGGGCTCTCCCCGTGGCGGTGGCGGTGGGATTTGAACCCACGGTTGGGGGTTACCCAACACAGCATTTCGAGTGCTGCACCTTCGGCCGCTCGGACACGCCACCGCCGATTAGGCTACTTCACGCATGGCCCCAGACGAAAATCGCCAGGCCAGAGGCGAGGAGTCAGCTGCTGCAACTCACTTGTCGTTGCCGGTGAGCTTGCTCGCGGCCTCGTTGGCCTTGTCCTTGAGCTTCTCGGCACCCTGCTTGATGCCGGCCTCGCCCTGGTCGGCCTGGCCCTCGGCCTGCAGGTCACGGTCTCCCGTCGCGGCGCCGGCCGACTCCTTGGCGCGGCCGCCCAGCTCCTCGGCCTTGTTCGAGAACTTGTCTCCCACTCCCATGTGGTGCTCCTCTCGATCGCGGCGCCGGGGTCCGGCACCTCTCACGACCCACGGTACGGAGGTGCCGAGCCGGCCTCCACCGCGAGCGGGTCACGATCGGGTCACCGACGGGCGCCCCGCCGCGGACCCCGGCACAGCCGCCGTCATCGACGAGCGCGGAAGAAACCCTCCAGGACGGCCGCACACTCGTCCTCGAGCACACCACCCCGCACCTCTGGACGGTGCACCAGACGTCGGTCGCGGACGACGTCCCACAGCGACCCACACGCCCCGGTGCGCGGCTCCCAGGCTCCGAAGACGATGCGGCCGACCCGCGCCGCGACCGCCGCCCCCGCGCACATCGTGCAGGGCTCCAGGGTCACCACGAGAGTGCAGTCCTCCAGCCGCCAACCGTCGCCCAGGACCCGCGCGGCCTCGCGGAGCGCGATCACCTCGGCGTGCGCGAACGGGTCACCGTCGGCCTCCCGCCGATTGGTGGCGGCGGCCAACTCCCGACCGTCGGGGCCCAGCACCAGCGCGCCGACGGGCACGTCCTCGGCCGGGGCACCGCCCGCCACGGCCAGGGCGCGCCTCACCAGCATCTCGTCGGCCACCCGCGCGGAGCCCCGGTGTTCGGGGTGCGCTGACCCCGGGGGCACCGAACCGGCGGGGTTCACGGGCACACCGCGGTCACGGACACGGCGCCGTCACGACCCGTGGCTCACGAGTCGGGCTGGTGCCGCTCGAACTCGTCGCCGAAGCCCATCCGCTCGGCCACCGACTGCAGCTGCTCGTCGGCGTAGAGGTCGGTCTCGGAGACGATGATCTCCAACACCCCGGCGGGCAGGCCCATGTCGTCGAGGATCGCCATGTCGCCCTCGCCCCACGGGTCGGTCTGCTCGAGCTCCTCGTCGGTCATGTCGGGCACGTCCACGTTGAGCTCGTCGAGCACATCCGCGGCGAGGTCGTAGTCCAGCGACGCGGTCGCGTCCGAGAGCATGAGCCGCATCCCGGACGGGCCCGGGCGCAGGATCACGAAGAACTCGTGGTCCACGTCGACCAACCCGAACGACGGCCCCTCCGCGCGCAGCGACCGGACCTGCCGGGCAGCGTCGTCGAGACTGGTGAGGGCGGCGTCGTCCAGACGGGTGACCTGCCAGGAACCGCCGTCCTGGACCACCCCGAGTGCGATGCCGGTGACCGAGTCGTCGTCGGAGTCGCGGGAGGTTCGGTCGGAGCTGCTGGGCATGAGCTCAACCGTAGTCTGCTGTGAGAACCTTGTCAGGTGACGGTGACGGCGGACGTGTGCGTGCTCGGGGTCGGCCTGATCGGCGGCTCACTCCTGCGGGCCCTCGGCCCCGATCGGACCTTCGGCTGGAACCGCTCCCCCGCCGGCGCCGAGGCCGCCACCGCCGCCGGTTTCGACGTCACCACGGATTTGCCCACCACGCTCCGCCGGGCTGCGGAGTCGGATGCCCTCGTCGTCGTCGGCGTCCCCCTCCCCGCCCTCGAGTCGGTCCTGGGCGCGGTGGCCGAGCACGCACCCACGGTCGCCCTCACCGACGTGATCAGCGTCAAGGGCCCCGTCCTGGAGGCGGTACGACGGCACGGACTGGGGGCGCGGTTCGTCGGCGGGCACCCCATGGCCGGCACCGCCCACTCCGGCTGGGACGCAGGCGACCCCGACCTGTTCCGCGGTGCCACGTGGCTCATCGCGGCCGACGACGACGCCGACCCCGACACCTGGGGACGAGTTGCGCGGCTCGCGCTGGACAGCGGCGCACGGGTGGTCGCGGCGACCTCCGCCGACCACGACGCGGCCGTCGCCCGGATCTCCCACCTGGGGCACGTGCTGGCCGAGGCGCTCGCGCTGGCGGGCGGCCGGGGCGGGGACCTCGCGCTCTCGTTGGCGGCGGGGTCGTTCCGCGACGGCACCCGCGTCGCCGGGACCGCACCCGATCTGGTGCGCGCGATCTGCGAACCCAACCGGGACGCACTGCTGGACGTGCTGGACGAATGCCTTGCCGACCTCGCGGCCGCGCGGGCGGCGCTGGCCGAGCGGGGAACGCTGGGGCCGCTCGTCGACGACGGCCACCGCGCGCGGCGCTCCTACGAGGACGCGCAGGCAGATCGCACCGGCGGGGATCGCCGACCGGCGGAGGTCACGCCGGGGGCGGCCGGGTGGCTCGAGGCGCTCCGCGAGGCGGGCGCCGCGGGCAGGGAGGTCCGGCTCGCCGACAGGCTCTAGAGGCCCGGCGGCAGGCCGTTCAGGCCCTTCGGCTGGCCGTTCAGGCTCTTCGGCTGGCCGTTCAGGCCCTTCGGCTGGCCGTTCAGGCTCTTCGGCTGGCCGTTCAGGCCCTTCGGCTGAGCCCCGGCACGTCGATGATCACGCCGTCGGCGTCGACCGTCGCGCTGGTCGACGCGGTGGCGGTGATGCCGTGGACCTGCTCGTCGTCGCTGGAGAGCGTGACCGTGTCCTCGGTGACGTCGAGCGTCATGGAATCCACCGACAACACCCGCACATCCTCGGAACCCGGCTGCGCGTGCAAGCCCAGGCGACGGATCATGACGCTGGCGAAGAACACACTGTAGGTGATGTCCACGTCCACCACGCCGTCGCCGCCCACGCGGGAGCGGGTGCCGGAGGAATCCTCGAGCAGCCAGGCCCCCTCGTCGTCGCAGACCAGGTCGATCGTGCGCTCGTACTCCTCCGTGGTGAGGGTCAGCCACACCCGGCGCAGGGTCGTGTCGGCGCCGAGTCGAGCCTCGTACTCCACGGTGAAGGCGGGGTTGTCCGGGCCGGCGGCGGCGACGATCCGACCGCGGGCGCGGCTGGAATCACCCTTGGGGTCGACCCTGACCTGCTCGATCAGTCTGCCGTTCTCGGATATCCACGTGTACATACGGGTGACCGAGGCGCGGTGCGCTTCGGGCTGCGGCGAGGACGTCTCAGAAGCGTTCACAGCCTCCACGGTAGGAAAATCTCCACCAAAACGCACATCTGAGTCCCGTTAACCTCCTGCCCACCACCCGTCACACAGGCGGATCCGGCCCCCGGACGGCCCTGAGGAGGAACTGAGGGCCCGGGACGGCTGCAGGCGCCGCCGGCCCGCAGGCCCGCAGGCCGGGCTCAGCGTCGCCGCAGGTCCACCCGCGCACGGCGCCACGGGTACAGGGTGACGTTGCGGGACCGCGGCCACTCGCGACCGCTGCCCACCGACTCCAGGCGGTACCGCTCCAGCAACTGCCGCAGGATGACCTGGCCCTCCATCATCGCGAACGATGCCCCGATGCAGCGGCGCGCGCCGCCGCCGAACGGCAGCCACTCGGTGGGCGTGGGCACCTCGCCGAGGAACCTCCCCGGGTCGAAGTCACGGGGTCCGGCGTAGGTGGCCGCGGAGCGGTGGGCCAGGACGATCGACGGCGAGATCGTCACTCCCCGCGGGTAGGTCCGCCCGCCGACGGTGGCCGGCTCCTGCAGCTCCCGCATCACCATCGGCACCACCGGATGCAGCCGCAGGACCTCCTTGAGTACGGCGTCGAGGTACTCCGACCCGCCCTCGGCGATCTCGGCCACACACCTGTCCTGGATGCGCGGGTGGCGGGCCAGTTCCAGCATCGACCACGCCATCGCGGTGGCCGTGGTCTCGTGCCCGGCCGCCACGAGGGTCATGAGCTGGTCGCGCAGCTCCTGGTCGGACAGTCCCTGCGCGTCGGCCGCCGAGGCGCGGACGAGCAGCGCCAGGAGGTCCCGCCGCTCGGACAATCCCGGGTCGAGGCGGGCCGCGGAGATCTCCTCGCCGAGGAACTCGTGGATGGTCTCCAGGTCGCGCACCTCCCGGCTCCACGGCCACCGCCGGCGCAGCGCGGGGATCCCCAGGCCGATCATCACCACCGGGCCGGCATCGACCGCCCGGGCGACGATCGGCCGCATCCGGTCCAGGCGCGCCGAGTCCGTCACCCCGAAGACCACCCGCAGGATCACCTCGAGCGTCAGCTGGTTGAGCAGCACGTGGGCGCGGACGCGACCCGACCGCGGCCAGTGGTCCAGCTGTTCGCGGGTGACCTCCTCGACGAGCGTGCGGTAGCCGTCGATCTCGCGCCGCCCGAACGCCGGCGCCAGCAGCCGCCGGGCGCGCGCGTGCTCGTCACCGTCCTGGAGGAGCAGCGAGTGCTCGCCGAGGAGGGGGCGGAGCAGGTCGTTGCCCTTGCCGGCGTGGAAGACCGACGGCGAGCCGGCGAACACGTCCTTGATCTGCGCGGGCTCGGACACCGCGACGACCTTGCGCCCGGCGGGCATGAGATCGAGCGTGAACGGCACCCCGTAGCGCCGGGCCGCCGCCGGGAAGACGACGGCGGGAGCCGACAGGGCCAGCACCGCCTGCAGGATCCGCGGGAGCCGGGGGCCGGGTGGGAGCCCGTCCCGCCCGGCCCCAGCCTGCATGGTCGGGCCGGGGCCCGCGTGACCGTGTGCCGGGCCGGGGCCCGCGTGACCGTGTGCCGGGCCGGGGCCCGCGTGACCGTGTGCCGGGCCGGGGCCCGCGTGACCGTGTGTCGCCTCGCTGCGCATGCGCTCACCGTACGAGTCGGCACGCCCCCGCCGCAGCGGGATCGGTGATGCCCGGCGTCCGCCCGCGCACCCCTGCGTCACCCGCGGGCAGCCGGACGTTCACCGGTATCGCCACCTCGTCGTCGTCGATCAGGTCTAGCGTGGACCACATGGCCGTGCTCCCCGTGGACCTGGACTCGACGCCCGACGACATCGCCTCCCTCCTCGCCGTGGACGCCGCCGTCCGCGCGGCGGTGGGCCTCGACCACCACGCGCCCGCCACCGGCGCCCTGCACTGGTCGGTGGACGAGGGGATGTGGATGGCGTTGCTGCGACCGGGGCCCGGGCGCGCACTCCTCGCCGGCTGGCACCACGAGTTCTCGCTCACCGAGGGCAGCGGCACCGCCGGCGAGGCCGGCACCGACCTGGTGGGGGACGCCCCCGGGTGGTGGCGCCGCGGCGTCGAACACGCCCGCACCCACGACGCGTGCCTGGGCTTCCTGTACGGGTGGGACGGGTCACGGTGGTGGCGACTGGACCAACCCACCGACGACGGCTTCGACCCCGAACTGTTCCCGGTGACGCGGGCCGCCCTGCGCGACATCGTCGACGAACTGGCCGACGACACCCTGCTCGACGCCCCCGACCCCGATGCCGTGGAGGCACTGCTCACCGCCGGGTCCGCCCTCACCGCCGTCGAGCTCGGCGCGGTGCTCCACGCCCCCGACGGCTGGCCCGACGTCGACCTCGACGCCGGCGCCCGGGCCGCCCGGGAGTTCCGCTCCGCGGTCCCCGCCTGAGCCGGCGGCCCGTCCAGCGCTGTAGAAAAAACGCTGGTAAGGATAGCCTTTCGAGGCTTGTCGGCGACTCCGGGGAGTCCTACCGTAGGGGCATGAGCGTCCCCGGTCCGGCACCACACAGCACGGTGGAACCCCACGACTCATCGGTCGGCGGCAAACTCAACTGGCTGCGTGCCGCGGTCCTGGGTGCCAATGACGGACTGCTCTCGACCGCGGGCCTCGTCCTGGGCGTCGCCGCCGCCACCACGGATCGCCCGGCGATCCTCGTCGCCGGCATGGCGGGGCTGGTCGCGGGCGCGAGCTCGATGGCCATCGGCGAGTACGTGTCCGTGAGCACGCAACGCGACACCGAGAAGGCGCTCATCGAGAAGGAGACCCGCGAGCTCGAGGAGGCACCCGAAGCGGAGTTCGACGAGCTCGTGGGCCTGTACACGGCCAAGGGGCTCAGCGAGGAGACCGCCCGGCGGGTGGCGGAGGAGCTGCACGCCGACGATCCCCTGGCGGCCCACCTCGATGCGGAACTGGGCATCGACGCCGAGTCGTTGACCAACCCGGTCAGCGCCTCGATCTCGTCCGCGATCTCCTTCGCGCTCGGTGCCGTCATCCCCCTGCTCGCCGTCCTCGCCCCGGCCACGCTGAGGGTTCCGTTGATCGGCGTCCTCACGGTGGTGGGGTTGATCCTCGCCGGGTACGTCTCCGCCCGACTCGGCGACGCGGATCCCCGCCCGGCCGTGCGCCGGCTCGTGATCGGGGGCGTCGCGGCCATGACGGTGACCTACGGGATCGGCCTGCTGCTCGGGACCAGTGTGACCTGAGCCGTGGGGCGCCTCCGCTGTTCGGGCCCGGGACGCGGGGGGATCGCCTGCATCGGAGGCGCGGACTCTGTAACCATGGTCCGGTGAAGAGACTCGGCTACGTGGCGGTGAGACGCCTCGCGCTCGAGATCATCGGGTGGACGCTCATCGTTCTCGGCATCGCCGCACTGTTCCTCCCGGGTCCCGGGCTCCTCATGCTGTTCGCCGGGACGGTGGTGCTCTCACGGCAGTACGAGTGGTTCGACCGGCGACTGCTGTCGATCAAGCGCGTCGCCATGGAGGGCGCCTCCCGCGGGGTCCAGTCGTGGCCCAAGATCGCCGGGTCACTGCTCGGCGTGGCCTGGCTGATCGGCCTGGGGATCTTCTGGGGGATCGGCTCGGCGGTGCCGACCTGGTGGCCGCTGTCGGCCGACCTCTGGCTCATCGGCGGCTGGGGCACCGGCGGCACCCTCATCTTCTCGGGCCTCGTCGGGCTGGCGCTGCTCGTCTACGCACTGCGTCGGTTCCGCGGCAGCCCGTACGACCACGAGGCGGAGGTGGTGCACGACCACCAGCGCCGCGAGGAGCGGCGCCGGGCGCGGGCCGCGCGGCGGCTCGCCCACGCGGCGGCGCGCCGCGCCGATCCGGGCGTCACTCCAGGCTGAACCGCTCCTCGCCGCCCACCTCGACCATCCGCTGCTGCCCCCGCACGCACACGCACACCGGGGTCGCGTCGATCACGCCGTCGCGGTGACGGATCACCACCTCGTCCCGCATCACCGTCACCGTGAGCGGCGATCGCAGGTAGGTCATGTTGAACGAGACCCCGTCGATGCCGCCGGGCAGATTCGGGTCGAACTGCAGCATCCCGCTCTCGACCCGCATCCCGGCGTAGAAGCGCTGCACCAGGTCGACCGTGCCGGACATGACCCCCATGTGGATGCCCTCGCGGGTCGTCCCGCCCTGGATGTCGTGCACGTCGCTACCCAGGGCGACCTTGAACCGCTCCCAGGAACTGTCCGGGTCGAAGCGGGCGAGGACGCCGGCGTGGGTGATGTAGGACAGGGTCGACCCGTGGGAGGTGCGGCGGTCGTAGTAGTCGATCGTGCGCTGAGCGGCGTCGTCGGGGAACTCGTACCCGAGCCGCTTGAACACCCGGCGCAGCTCGTCGTCGCTGAACAGGAAGAACAGCATCACCGCGTCGGCCTGCTTGGCCAGTTTGTACCGGTCCGGGGTGTCACCCTCGGCCTTGAGGATCCGGTCGAGCCGCTGGATGTTGCCGTACGTGGCGCGGTATCCCTCCCAGTCCAGCTCCTCAAGCTCCTCGTAGCCCTCGAACTGACTGATGATCCCGTCGTGGAACGGGACGAACATCTTGTGACTCATGTCCTTCCACCGGGCGATCTCCTCGTCGCGCAGTTCGAGCCGGGCGCGGACGGCGCCGGCCTGGGGTGCCGGCAGCAGGTCGAGCAGGTGGGCGGCGATGTCGCAGATCCACGCCACGAAGACGTTGGTGTAGGCGTTGTTGCGCAGCCCGCCCTCGGACGCGCCCGGGTACTTCTCGTGGTATTCGTCCGGGCCCATCACGCCGTGGATCTCGTACCGCCCGCGTTCCGCGTTGAAGTGCGCGATGGATGACCAGAACCGCGCGATGCCGAGCATCATCTCCGCGCCCCGGAACTCGAGGAACATCGTGTCCTCGGTGAGGGTGACGTACTGCCACACGTTGTAGAAGATCGCCGCGCTGACGTGGCGCTGGTTGTGCGACAGGTCGATGTCCCACCGCCCCGACATCGGGTTGAGGTGGAGTTCCTGGGTCTGCTCCGTGCCCAGCGATCCGCTCTGCCACGGGAACATGAACCCCTCGTACCCGGCCGACGCCGCCGCCACCCGCGCCTCGGACTGCCTCCGGTAGCGGTACATGAGCAGGCTGCGGGTCACGGCCGGGAGCCGGAAGGTCAGGAACGGGAAGACGAACAGTTCGTCCCAGAACACGTGGCCCCGGTAGGCCTCGCCGTTGATCCCGCGGGCGGGCACGCCGGCGTCGAGGTCGGAGGTGTTGTGCGAGCACGTCTGCAGGATGTGGCTGATGTGCACCCGCAGCAGGTGCTGGGCCTCGTCGTCGCCGAACACGTGCAGGTCACACGCCTGCCACAGCCGCTCCCACGACTCGCGGTGGTGCGCGTACGCCGCGTCGAACGGTCGCGAGCGCGACGCCGACCGTGACGCGCGCAGGAGCGTGTCCCCCGTGGCCGGGTCACGGGAGGTGAACAGGGCGACCGATTTCTCGATCGTCGTGGGGACGTCGCGCTCCAGTTCCACGTGGAGGGTCTGCTGGATGTAGTCCGCCGTCCGGAAGTCGGAGCGGGGCACCTCGCGTTCCCGGCCGCCGGTCGAGACGAGGGTGCGTGCCGCGACGCCGACGTTCACCTCGGACTGCCGGGTGCGCACCTTGAGCGCCATCACCTCGGGCTGCGGGAACACCGTGCTGCCTGGCCGGAGGTGATCGCTCTCGAGTTGCCGGTAGCGGGGCACTCCGTCGTTGGTGACGCGCCCGTCGAGCGCGCTCACGATCTCCGCCTGGCCGGACCAGTTCAGCGGCGTGATCGTCCACTCGAGGTAGGCGTGGTGCATGCTGGCCATCGACGCGAACCGTCGGCTCACCAGCTCGGTTTCCCGTCCCTCCCGGTCACGGAAGCGGATCTGGCGGGTCATCAGCGCCGAGCGCAGGTCCACCCGGTGGCGGTACTCGAGGATCTGCACCTCCGAGAGCCGTAGTACCTCGGCGCCGCCGATGCGCAGCTTGAGCGGCAGCCAGTTGGGGAGGTTAACCAGGTCCTCGTTGTGCACCGGCACGCCGCCGAGCATGGTGGTCGCGCGGTTGTAGAGGCCGTGCACGTAGGTGCCCGGGTAGTGGACCCCGTCGTTCTCCTCCCATTCGGCGGCGCCGCGGGTGGACATGTACCCGTTGCCGGTCGAGGTGAGGGTCTCGCGCAGGCCCTCCTCACCGGGGTCGAACCCGTCGTAGGACAGCGAGAAGGCGTCGTCCTGCCCGCCCGGGGAGGCTGCACGTCCGGTCTGTGAGGTGGTCACACGCCCGACCCTAACCAGTCCGTCGGCTCCTCGGCGGCGGTCCGGCCGGACGGCTCGGCGAGATCGTCATCCCGCCGAGACCCGCCCCGCGCGGGTCTACGATATGATCTACGTCACAGTCGGGACGGTTCGGGGCCGCGCCGCGATCCCTCTTGTCGACCGTCTCCGTCCGACAGGGGTTCATCATGACCGTTCAGCTCATCGAGATCACCGAGGACGTCGCCGACCGGCTCCAGGTCCTCACCACACCGACGGCCTGTCAGGTCGGCGATGCGCGCATGATCATCATCGATCTGCTCGGTTCCGGGCCGTCGTGGCCGTTGTCCGTCCTGGTCGACCACGTCTGCACCTCCTACGAGGCCCCGGACGGCGAGCGTCTCATGGTCGACCTGCGCGACCGCGAGGGCCTGGCCGACCACCTCCTGCGTGACGAGCCCGCCCTGCGCCACGTGACGTGGGTCCGCGCCACGCGCCAGGCACTGCGCGAGTTGACCGACGCCGGCGAGGTGGTGTGGAGCCTGCCGTCGGACGATCCGGACGAGGTCGACCATCCGGAGGTCGAGGTACTGATGTCCGGCGCCCAGCCGCGCGCGTTCCGCGTCTACGTCGGCGATCCGCTGCCCGACGGCTCGGTCTCCCTGCGGTAGCGGACGGCCACCGCGAGCATCACCGCGCCGACGGCGATGAACGACAGCACACGGAACAGTCCCGGCAGGGTGGCCAGGTCGAGCAGGAGCAGCTTCGCCAGCGCGAGGGAGCCCAGGACGAACCCGAGTCGACGCGCATCGGCGATCCGCGGGTTCGCGGTGAGGACGAGCCAGGCCGCGCAGCAGATCCACAGCACCGTCACCACCAGGTGTGCGGCGAGGAACCCGTTCCGCGCCACCCCGGTGAGGTCACCGATCACGACGCCCGCCGCGACCACCATCACCGAGAAGGCCGCCAGGGCCACGACGGCGCCCACCATCATCACGCGCGTCGACTCGCGGGGCAGGCGGCGGCGCGCCCACCACGTCACGGCGACCGCCAGCGCCGTGATGGCGAACGCGGAGACCACGTCCCAGTAGGTGAACTCGCGGACCGCGAGCCGGTCGCTCAGTACGAGGTGCGGTCGGTTGACGGCCGCGTAGACGAGCACGGCGATCACGGAGGCGGCCGCGGCCACCAGGTCCACCCAGCGTCGTCCCCACAGGCCGGCGGACACGACGTACGCCAGGGCGCTCAGGGTCAGAGCGAATCCGGTGAGCTCGCGCCCTCCCAGTTCGACCCACGTCAGTAGCAGGAGCGCGCTCCCGACGAACCCCGTGACCGCGGCCAGCAGCACGTGCGCCCTGTCGCGGCCGGTACGGCCGGCGAGAACCGCGACGGCGAGGTAGGCGGCGGCGAGGGCCAGCCCGACGGGCCAGCCGGGCCGGAGGAGGTGGGTGGCCGGCAGGAGGGCGAGGGGCAGGGCGGTGGGGACGACGACGAGGGCGGCGTTGGCGAGTGCCGGGCGGCGGTGGGCGGTGTCGTACCAGGCCACCCCGACGCCCACGGCGGCAAAGACGAGCGAGGTCGCGATGAGCGCGATCTGTTCGCCGCGGCTGTGGAGTGCGGCCTGCGAGAGGTAGCCGGCCAGCAGGAACCCCGGTAGGACGGACCACACCACGCGGACGGCTGCCCCGAGTTCGGCGGCGAGTACCGCGGTGGCGATGCCGACGATCGCGACGAAGATCGGCAGCTCGACACCGGTGGAGATGAGGGGCGCCAGGAGCATCGTGCCGGCCGAGACCAGGCAGGCCAGCAGCCCGGAGGACCAGCGCCCCGCGAGTGCCATCCCTCCGAGGGCGAGCCCGCCCACGAACATGTACGCGGCCGGGACGGGGATCCACAGGTAGAGCGTGGTGCTGGCGATGACGTCGAGCATCGCCGCTGCCAGGCCCGTGCCGACCAGGGCCAGTGCGCCGGGGTTGACCGGGGTGCCGTCGGGGTCGGCGGCGGCCCGGGGGTCGGTGTGGGCCGCGGGGTCGGTGGTGGCGGATTCGTGGCGGGACTGCAGTCGCAGGCCGAGGCCGACGAGCACCACCGCCAGGACCGCGGCGGCGACGACCCGCGCGAGCGGCGGGAACAACCCCGCCTGGATGGCCACGACCAGTAGGAACGCGATGCCGGCGAGCATGACCGACCCGCCGATCGCGGCGATGACGGTGGCGGCCGTGATGCGCGGCCTCCGCCGCGGCGACTGGCGCGGCGCCGCATCCCACGGTTGCCGCCACGGCCGGTCGGCCTGTTGCCACGGCCGGTCGGGGTGCGCGGGCGGCGGCCCGTACCGCCCCGCGGGGTCGTCCTGTCCGGGTGGCCGCCAGGGCCCGCCCGGACGTGCCGGGGCGGGCACAGGCTGCGAGGGAGCGCCAGCCGGGGCCGGGGCGCCAGACGGGGCCGGCGTCACCGGGTGCGGCGTCCCCTGAGGCGGCGCGCCCGCACGCCACGGCGACTCCGCCGGCGACTCCCCCGGCGACTGTCCGCCCACCGCCGGACCGGACTGTCGGGCGAGTGCCGACAACCCGGCCCGGACCTCCCCGACCTCTGCGGTGATGCGTCCGAGACGGGCGTCGAGGTCGGCGAGGGCGCGCTGCAGGTCGGACTGCTGGGGGTTCACCCCTGAATCATCTACCGCTCCGTTGCGAGCGTCCATGCCCCTCTCCCCTGACACCTCGACACGGAGCGCCGTCCCGGACTAACGACTCCGCCCGCCGGGCCGATAGATCAGAATGAGCTACGGGCCCGGACGGAGCAGGCATGAGTGAGAACATCATCGGCGTCGAGGGCGGAACCCCGATGCACTTCATCTCCGAGGGCGGCACCCTCTCTTGGCACCACCAGTCGGCCGAGACCGAGGAGACCACAGCGTGGTGTGGCGAGGTCGTGGACGTCGATACCAGCGCGGTCACTGCGTGGGAGCCGATCTCCCTCAAGGGAACGCTGTCCTGCCCCCGGTGCGGTCTGGCCGGCGGGGTCCTCGAGGGCACGTTCATCCGCGTCTTCCGGCAGGAACCGGGCCAGACCCGGGCTGAGGCATTGGCGGCCTACCACAGGTACCGCCTGGGGCCTCGCAGGATCTGGTCCCCGAGCGACCCCCGATCCCCGGGGGCCACACGCTGGTCCGTCAGCGCGCGGGGCCGGGAGGGACGGGTTCATATCCAGGATCCGCCCGAGAACATGGATCCAGACCAGACCGAGGAGTTCGCGAAAGCGCTCCTGGCAGCGGCCGAGCAACTACGCGCGTGGAAGGCAGGCGTCGATCGATAGCCGCTCGAGTTCGCGTGACCCGATACCCGGGTAGCCGTGGCAGATGTCCCGCCACTGCGCCGGCACGGCCGACGCACCCCAGCGCGCGCCCAGCAGGCCCCCGGCGATGGCGGCGACCGTATCGGTGTCGCCTCCGATCCCGATCGCCGTGACCAGTGTGTCGGCGAGGTGCCGCCCGGGATAGGCGGCGGGGATCGGCGTGTGGCGGATCGCCGACCACGCGGCCTGCAGCGCGGCCACCACCCAGCCGTTGCGGCGGAACCGTTCGGGCGGCCCCTGTTCGGCCTCGTCGATGCAGGCCTCCCAGTACTCCCGGTCCGGCCCGTCGAGGTGCGCCAGTCCGCCGCGGAGGTCCAGAACCTGCTCCCGCACGGCGCGGTCGATGGCCAGCGACCACAGGACGCACGCCTGGGCGGTGCGCGGGTCGGAGTGGGTCAGGTCGCTCACGGCCGTGGCTGCCCGGACGATCGCCCCGGTGTCGCCGAGGTGGGCCAGGGCGACGGGTGCGGTCCGCATGAGGGAACCGTTGCCCGCGGAGTGGTGACTCCGCCTGAAGTGCTCCTCGGCCGCCTCCCGCGCGGCGGCGGCCGTCGGCGCGGGCCCCGCGGCCCGCAGGACCGCGGCGGTCTGGTTGCCGATGTCCGGCGGGCCGGAGTCGTACCACCGCCCGAAGTTGCGGGTGACCTCCGAGAGCGCCTCGTCCGTGAGCAGGCCCCCACCCCTGGCGGCCACGTCGAGCACGCACCACGCCATGGACGTGTCGTCGGTCCACTGTCCGGGCGCGAACCCGCCCAGTCCGCCGCCGATCATCTGCGGCCCCTCGGGACCGAGCGGCGCGGAGCCGTACTCGTATCCGGCGCCGAGGGCGTCCCCCACGGCGGTACCGAGCATCACCCCGGCGACCCGGTCGTCCCACCCCCGGTCTCCACTGCCCGTCATCACGCCACCTTCCCTCCGAGCCGGTACGCCAGCTCATCCCGGTTCTGTTCGAGGTCCTTCGCGAACGCGCGGAGCATGCCCTCGATGTTGTCCGCCGAGAGCGGGCGCGCGGGGACGGTGATCCGCTGGAACACGTCGCGCCCGCTGAGGTACCAGGTGCTCCACATCCCCTTGCTGCCCGAGCAGATCCACCTCGACCGCGGTGTTGCGACGGCTGTACACGCCGCGGACCACGAGGGCCCAGGCCTGGACCAGCCCGCCGTCGGGGCTGAAGATGACGAACACCGTGGTGCCGGCGACGGTGAAATACACGTCGCCGTCGTCGTCGACGCCCGGCTCCTGCCCGAACATCCTCCCCACGGCCTCCACCACCACCGGACGCAGCGCGTCCGGACCGCCGCGGACCCCACCGTCCGTACGGCCGTCCGGCCCACCCGGCGCGTCCGCGTCCGCGAGCCCCAGGGACTCCGCCAACTCGGCTGCTCCGCGTCCGCTCGCGCGGGCCGTGAACAGCTGGGGGTGCGGCAACCGCAGGTCCTCGCGCGCCACGCGGACGATCGCGTCCGCCAGTGCGAACGCCCCGTCGGCGCCGGCGCTGGCCACGACCTCCTCGGCCGCCGTGCTGCCGGCGATCCCGCGGGTGACCCACATGAATCCCCGACCACGGTCCGACCGGACGACGAGCTGTTGGCTCCATCCCTCCGGCCCGGGCGGGGCCACCAGCGCCAGCGCGTCACCGTCCCCGACAGCACCGATCCGCAGGATCAGCGTGTCCAGAAACACGCCCCAGGCGCACTCGGTGGCCTCGCCGCCGACCCCGTCCATGCCGTCGTCTCGTCGATTTCCCATGACCCCTCCACTCCTTTAGCACTCCAGGCGCGCTAAATATTAGCACGCCAATCGCGCTAAAGTGAAGGCCATGTCCGATCTCGATAAGTTCCCCCGGCCCGCCGTGGCCGTGGACCTGGCGATCCTCACCGTGACAGGGGTCGGCGGCACCGACCCCGAGCTGCGGATATTCACGCAGTCACGTACCGATCCGGACGGTCGCGCGCTCCCGGGCGCCTTCCTGCGTGAGCGGACGACCGTCGCCGAGACCGCGGACCACGTACTCCGCGAGAAGGTGGGGATCGCGCCGCACGAGACCATCCGTCCGCGCCTACTGCGGCTCTTCGACGACCCGGAGCGCGACGGGCGGACGTGGGCCGTCTCCGCCGCCCACGCGCTCCCCCTGCCCGAGTCCGCGCTGGCCGGAGCGAACGGCGAACTCACCCGCGTCACCGCGGACGGTCGGCTCGACGGCATCGAGTCGCTACTGTTCGACCACGACGCGATCGTCGACGCCGCGATCCGCGACGTCCGCGAGCGCTACGAGATCCGCCTGCGCTACGTCGACGTGGGCCCCGACCCCGACGGCTTCCTGGCCGAACCGTTCACGCTGCTCCAACTGCGTCGCGTGCACGAGGCCGTGATCGGCGAGGAGCTGCACAAGGACAACTTCGCGCGCCGGATGCGACCGCACCTGGAACCCGTCCTGGACGACGACGGCGAGGTGGCGCTGTCCACGGCCCTACGCGGTCGCCCGGCCGCGCTCTTCCGGCGCGCGCGCTGAGGCGTCCCGCGCCGCCCGCGACCGCAGCACCAGGGTCACGCCGACCGCACTGATCGCCATGCCGACCACGGCCGGGAGGGTGATCGGGACACCGAACATGAGCCACACCCAGACCATGGTCGTGGGCGGGGTGAGGTAGAGCAGCACGCTCGCGACGGTGGCGCCACGGGTGCGGGTGACAAAGACGAAGAGGACGTACCCACACAGGGTGGACAGGAACACCAGCCAGGCCACCGCCGCCCAGAAGTCGGGTTCGGCCACGGGCGCCGCCTGGCCGGTCACCAGAGCCGCGGACATCAGGGTGACCCCCGCGACGACGGACTGCATGGTGATCGACTGCAGCAGCGTCTCGGAGGGCCGCAGCCGCTGCGTGAGAACCGTGCCCGTGGCCAGACTGAGCATGCCCGCCGCCGGGAACAGGTACGCCCACCACGGGGCGGCGCCCGCGTCGAGACCGCCGGAGACCACCACCACGACGCCCGCCATCCCCAGCACCATGCCGACCCACATGCCGGCCGTCGTGCGCTCGCCGAGGACCCTGCCCGCCACCGTCGCCACCAGCAGTGGCTGGAGCGCGGCGATGAGCGCCGCGGTGCCGCCGTCGACGCCCCGGGAGACCCCCTCGAAGATCATGAACAGGAAGAACGCCTGACTGAACAGGCCCAACACCGCCTGCCGCGTCCACGCCGCGCGATCGTTCAACCGCACCCCCAGCACGAGGCAGACGGTCACCAACAGCACGCCGAGGATCGAGAACCGCCAGCCCAGCAGCTGCAGCGGGGTCCCGTCGGCCCGGATCCCGAGTTCCGCGCCGACATAGCCCGAGCTCCACATGAGCACCAGGGCCACCGACGCCAGATGGCCGGCGTTGCGGCGGAGCGCCTCTCGCGCGGGCTGAGCCATCGGCACAGCCTACGAAGCGGCCGACCTCGTCGTCGTCGTACTCTCGCGTCCCACCCCCGGCCCGTGGCCGTTCACCCCTCCGCGCTCACTCCTCCGCGCTCACCCCTCCGCGTCGACGATCACCGTCCCGGCCTCGAGCCGGGTGTTCGTGGGGCCGCCACCGCCTCCTCGAGCGACGACGGCGCGCGGTCAGAGGTCGGACTGTGGTTTCTGTCGCGGCTCCGGGACGGGCCCCACTCGTCGGGCGTGGGGGAGGCGGTCGGGTCCATGGGATTCGCACTCGCGGTCATCGGGGTGTGCATCCTTATCGGCGGGACGCGGCTGCGGTGGCTGTTCCGGCCGGTACGGGTGCTGGGCGCGATGCCCCTGACCGCGTACACCGCACATCTCCTCGTCTGGGCGGCGTGGATCGCCATCGCGCGCGCCGAGGGCCGACAGTTCGACCCGATGGACGACTTCCGCGCCCTGGACCCGTTCTGGCCGATGACTCTCGGGGGGACGGCCGGGTGCGCCCTCTGGGCGGTGTTCGTCGGGCGAGGCCCCCTCGAGACAGCCGTCTCGCGGCGCGCGGTCGCGGACCTTCCTCACCGTATGCGTCGGCACGAAGTATGAAGGACTTATTATCGACGGTGTTGGTCGGGCTCTCACCGACCATTACCCCCCGATCCACCGAACCCGAAGGTGACTCCATGACCAACACCCGCGTGCCCCTGCGGCTCTCCGACGCCCCTCGCTCCGACGACGGCTACTACGGCCCCGACAGCATCTCCTGGCGGGTGTTCTCGGACCCGGCCTCGGGGCTCGGCGCCAAGAACGCGCTCTTCCTCCAGATGCTCGAACCGGGCATGATGACCCACTTCGATCGGGTCTCGCTGACCAGCGAGGGCGCCGACGAGATGGCCGCCCGGTTCGACCGCACGGCCGCCTACCTGCGGGACTCGGTCTTCGCCGACACCGCCCACGCGGACGCGGCGGCCAAGCGCGTCGACCACCTCCACGAGATGGCGACCTGGACCAACCCGGAGAGCGGAGAGGTGGAGGAGGCCAAGCAGCCGGAATGGATGCGGTGGACGTGGTGGACGTACATCTGGTCGGCCGTCCGGGGCTACCAGGAGTTCGGCCCCGGCCTGAGCGCCGCGGACGCGGACCGCCTGGTGATGGAGTCGCACATCGGCGCGGACAAACTGCACGTCCCCGGCCCGCACCTCGAGACCTTCGCAGCGGTCGACCAGTACGTCACCGAGGGCCTCGACACCAAGGCGTTGACCATCTTCGCCGCGATGGCCGGCCACTCGCTCCGACACCCGGACGCGAAGGGCCCGGTGGCCAGGTGGGTCACCCGCCAGATCCTCAACGGCGTGCTGTCGCTGCTCCCCGATCAGGCCAAGCTGTTCTTCGCCGTGGAGGACCGCAGCGCCAAGGAGTTCGCCCGCGGGGCCCGGTTCACCAAGCTCGTCGCCACACTCGCGCGGAAGAACCGGACCGCCGAGGACCTCATCGCGCAGGCGATCGGCGAGTCCGTCGCGGCGCCCTACCAGCGGGTGCGGGTCAAGAAGACCAAGGCCTCGTCGGCTTCCTGACGCGTCGACCGCGAGATCCCCCACAGGCCCGACCCCGACAGTGCGCCGGGCCGCGGCCTCCCGACCTGCGGTGCCCTGCACACCGTCTTCAGGGCACCGCAGGTCAGAGCCGGTCGATGGCGGAGTGTCACGGTGCAACGGGCGACGCGAGGGGGCCCGCGCCGAGGTTGTGCCCCATTTACATAGTGTGTGTCACACACTATCGTGTGCCGCATGGGCGACGACGTGGACGCGGCACTGGGCACCCACCTGCAGGAACTCCGGCGCGGGTCGGTCGTCCTGGCGAGTCTGCTGGCCTGCCGGACGCCCAGGTACGGGTACGCCCTGCTCACCACGCTGGCCGAGGCGGGAATCGCCACCGAGGCCAACACCCTCTACCCGTTGCTGCGCCGCCTCGAGGGACAGGGCCTGCTCACCTCGACGTGGCGGACCGAGGAGCCCAGGCCCCGCAAGTACTACGAGACCACCGCGCTCGGCACCGAGACCGCCGAGCGCCTGCACGCCGAGTGGCTGGCATTGGGTGCCGGCTACACCGATCTGCGGAAGGCGGACGAGTGATGTCCACACTGACCGATCGCTACATCTGCGAGGTGGTCCGCCACCTCCCCGAGGACCAGCGCGGCGACATCTCCTCGGAGATCGCCGCGACCATCGCCGACATGGTCGCCGCCGAACCCGACGCCGGGAACGACGCCAGCGGGGCCGAGCCGGCCGGGACCGCCGACCGCGATTCCGCCGAGCGCGCCGTCCTGGCGCGACTGGGCGACCCTGCCGAACTCGCACGCCGCTATGCCGGCACCCGCCAGTACCTCGTGGGCCCGGACGTCTACCCGGTCTGGGCCCGGGTGCTGCGATGGCTCCTGCCCGTCGTGGGCGTCATCGCCGCCCTGGCCGGCGGCATCCTCTACGTCTCCACCGCCGCGGAGCCGGCGCTCGGCGGCCTCATCGGCCAACTCGTCAGCTCCGTCGCCGCCGCCCTGCTGTGGGCATTCGCGGCCTGGACGCTCGTTGTGGTGATCATCGAGCGGACGACCCCGGAGGGCGAACGCAGTCCGTTGACCCTGACCCCCACCTGGGACCCGGCGCACCTCGACGGGCCCCGGGGCGGGGCGGACACCCGCGTTGACGCAATCGTGTCGCTGGTGATGCTGGCCATCCTGGTCGCGGTGCCGTTCGTCCCGTCGACGTTCCTGTACATCGGTCATCTCAACGTCGGCGAACCGCTCGTGAACCCCGCCATCCCCACCGGGTGGCTCACGGGGTACGTGCTGCTGATCGGAGCGCTGGCGCTCGTCCAGGTGTGGCGCCTGGTGAGGCCGGGCAGGTCACCGGCGCGGCTCGGCATCGACGTGGTGGTCGACGTTGTCTTCGGCGTCTTCCTCACGGTCCTGGTGCTGAGCCACGACTCGGTGATCCACCCCGATCTCGTCCCGGCCGACGGCGGTACGGCGGCCACCGCGATCCGATGGAGCGTCATCGCCACTATCTGGGTGATCGTGGTCTGGGACCAGGTCGAGACCCTGCGCGCATACCGGCGGGGGGCCGCGAACGCCGCGTGAACACCGCAGGCCGGAAATGGCGAACGCCCCCGTCCGCGTGGACGGGGGCGTTCCCTCTGTGCGCCCGAAGGGACTCGAACCCCTAACCTCTTGATCCGTAGTCAAGTGCTCTATCCATTGAGCTACGGGCGCAATATTCTTCTGTCGTGCCAGCTATCCGGTCACCCGGATCCCCGGCATGGCGGAGGCGAGAGGATTTGAACCTCCGGTCCCCTTTGAGGAGGACAACTCATTAGCAGTGAGTCCCATTCGGCCGCTCTGGCACGCCTCCTGGAGGCTCTGCTGAGCCAACGAGGAATTACAGTACACACAGGCCGGGCCGGTGCGCAAAACGGCCGGACACCGGGCCCGCGGGGGGTGGTCCTACCCTGTAGTCATGTCCCCCGACGTGCGCAGCGACCTCGACGCCATCCCCGCCTACATTCCGGGCGCCTCCGTACCGGGCGCGGTCAAACTCGCGTCCAACGAGACCACCGCGGGCCCGCTCCCGAGCGTGGCGGCGGCCATCGCCGAGGCCGCGGCGGGAGCCAACCGCTACCCGGACATCACCGCCGGCGCGCTCGTCGACCGGCTCGCGGACTTCCTCGACGTGCCCACCGAGAACGTCACCGCCGGCTGCGGCTCGGTCGCCCTGTGCCAGCAACTGGTCCAGGCGGTGTGCGCACCGGGCGACGAGGTGATCTTCGGCTGGCGGTCCTTCGAGGCCTATCCGATCATCGCCCGCATCGCCCACGCGGTGCCGATCGCGATCCCGAACCGGGCCGACGGATCACTGGACCTCGACGCGATCGTCGCCACCGTGACCGCCCGGACCCGGCTGATCTTCGTCTGCACGCCCAACAACCCGACCGGCCCGGCGGTGACCCGCGCCGAACTCCTCGCGTTCCTCGACCGGGTCCCCGAACGCGTCACCGTGGCCCTGGACGAGGCCTACTACGAGTACATGCGGTCCGAGGACCCGGTCGACGGCGTCGCCGAGGCGATGTCGCGGCCCAACGTGGTCTCGCTGCGCACCTTCTCCAAGGCCTACGGCCTGGCAGGCCTGCGCGTCGGTTACCTCGTCGGCCCCGTCGGCCTGGTGGTGCCGGTGGCGAAGATGGTCGTCCCGTTCTCGGTGAGCTCCCTGGCGCAGGCCGCCGGCATCGCCTGCCTCGAGGCCGGGGACGAGCTGCGGGCCCGCACCGACGCGGTCGTCGCCGAGCGCTCCCGCGTACGGGATTCGCTGCTCGACATGGGGCACGCGGTCCCGGACACCCAGGCGAATTTCGTCTGGCTCCCCCTCGGGGACGCCTCGGCGGACTTCGACGCCCACTGCCGCGAGCACCTGGTCGTCACCCGCTGCTTCGCCGGGGACGGGGTTCGGGTGTCCATCGGGGATCCAGCGGAAAACGATCGATTCCTCACTGCCGCCCGGAATTTCGTGACCAGAACGTAATGCTCCCGGCGGGGTCCCGTGACCTCGCGAGGGCAGCATGGTCCGGGTTTGGGGGAGCAGGTCACGATCTCGCGCTCCCCGGATCGCGGGGTCTGCGAGTCCCCGCCCTTCTAGGAGACGATGTGCAGCAGAAGAGTTCAAGGCACGAGGTGAACTCCGCAGCTATCCACACGTCCAGAACGGACCGCGTCGGGCCGGTCGCTTTCGCACTGTTCGCGGCCGTGGTCCTCGTCGCAACCCTCGCCTCGCCGCCGCGTGCCGACGCGCAGACCAGCAGTCCCTGGAGCCCGGCGGCGGAGACCCGGTCGGTCCGCATCCTGGGGATCGGGGAGTTCTCCGGTGCGCTGTCCCGGCCCGTGGGGTTCCAGGGCGAGCTCCGTGACGGCTCGGGCAACGTCCGCCCCGCCGGTGGCGGGCCACACCTCGCCGCCACGGTCGGGAAGCTGCGCGACCAGGCCGAGGACTCACTGCTGCTCGCCACCGGCGACTCGATCGGCGGGACCGCCCCCGAGGCCGCGTTGCTGGGTGACCGAGCGACCATCGAGTACTTCAATCGGCTCGGTGTGGACGGGGCCGGCGTGGGACGACGCGAACTCGAGAAGGGCGCCGACCACGTCCGATCCCTGGTCACGCCGGGGTGCGTGACCGAGCGGGATTGCCGAGTCGATCCCCCGCTCCCGCCGTTCCGCGGGGCGGCGTTCCCGTTCCTGGCGTCCAACGTCATCCCGTCGCCCGATTCGGCCCCCACCTTCCCCTTCGCGATCCACCGTGTCGGTGACGTCCGGGTGGGGGTCGTGGCGGTGACCTCCCCGTCGACGTCCGTTCCGGAGACGACCACGCGGTTGGCCGACCCCCTCCGCGCGATCGACGAGACCGTGGAGTCACTGCGGTTCCTGGGCGTGGAGGCGATCGTCGCCATGGTCCAGTCCGACGCCGTCCACGACAATCTCGACCCGGCGGCCTGCCCCGACGAGCTCACCGACTTGGATCTGGTCAAGCAACTCAACCCAGCCGTGGACGCCCTGATCGTGGGAGCCTCCGGCGGCCCGGCCACCTGCCGCGTCTTCGACTCGGACAACGACGAACGCGTCGTCGTGGCCCCCGCGTCCCACGGCCGGTCCGTCACCGTCGTCGACCTGGCGGTCGACCCCTCCACGGGCGATGTGATCCGGCCCCAGACGTCGGTGTTCAACCAGACGGTCAACCTCGACATAGAACCCGATGCCGGGACCGAGGAGCTCGTACGCCAGGCCCGGGCCGCCGCGGCGCCGCAGGCCCGCGAGGTCATCGGCACCGCCGACGAGACCATCGAGCGGGACATGGACGCGAACGGCGAGTCACCACTGGCGGACCTCATCGCCGACGGCCAGCTCCACGCCGCCCGGGGCCGGGGCGCCGACCTGGCCCTGTCCAACCCGGACTCCCTGCGCACCGACCTCCCCGCCGGTCCCCTCGACTACGCCGACCTGCACACCGTGCAGCCCTACGGGGATCGCCTCTACCTGGTCACCGTGACCGGGGAGGAACTCCGCGCGGCCTTCGACCACTTCGCCGACGACATCGGCCGCAACGGCCCGGCGGTCTCGTCGAACGTGCGCTACACCGTCGACCTCCGCCGCCCGCCCGGAGCGCGGGTGTCGGAGATAATTATCGACGACGAGCCCGTCGACCCCCGGCGCGAGTACACCGTCGTGGTGAACGAGTTCCTCTCCTCCCCCGAGTGGGACGGCTCAGTCCTGGCCGAACGCGGGGACCGCCGCGAGGCCGGGGTGACCGATCTCGACGCACTGCGTCGCTATGTGGCCGAGGAGGGCCCGCTGAGCGCCCCCGAGACCGGCCGGATCAGCGTCGTCGGCTGACGAGGCCCGACAGTCGCACCGGCTCGCCGCGAGCCGGGCTCGGCACGGCACGCCGGGGGCCGACACGGGGGGCACCTCTCAGCGCCGCAGGCCTGTCAAAGAGTAAGATCGGCTTCACTCTCCGAGATTTCGGTCGCCCCCGTCCAGTGCGCCGTGCCCACCCAAGGAGAAAAAAGGTATCCCGCCTTATTGACTCCTGAGGAAGTGGTGGCCATGTCGTCGCGAAGACCCGTCGTGGGACCGAGGCACTTCCTCATGCGTGGTGCGGCCCTGGTGGGCGGCGCTCTCACCCTGGTCGGCTGCATGACGACGACCGCCATCCCGCAGGTCGACCCGACCTACGCGGGAACCGTCCGACTGGACGAGGTCACGGTCCAGCGTTTCGAGTACCCGACCCGGGGTTCCGACGCCGATCCCGAACAGAACTGGGCGGACTTGTACCTGCCGTCCGGGGCCCAGGGGGTCGACACCGTCCCCCTCGCGGTCCTCATCCACGGAGGGGCGTGGCAGAACCAGCTGGGTGCGGACATCTTCGATCCCCTGGCGCGCGAGTTGGCGAGCCGCGGGATGGCGGTCTACAACGTGGAATACCGCCGGGTCGGGTCCGGCGGCGGCTGGCCCGTCACCTTCCGGGACATCGCGGACGCGCTCGACCACGTGGTCGAGGTGGACCGGCGTTTCCCCCAGATCACGACCGACGACGAGGTCGTGGTGGGCCACAGTGCGGGCGCGCAGCTCGCTGTGTGGGGCGGCACCCGCCACCTGCTCGAGGACGACGAGGTGGGCGCCAAGCCCGCGTTTCGGCCCACGCGCGTGATCTCGATAGCCGGACCACTGGACATGGTGTACGCGGCGACCCACGGGGACGACAGGATCGTCACGGCGATCGGCGGGACGCCCTCCGAGTTCCCGTGGCGGTACGCGTCGGTGGACCCCATCCAGAACATCGACACCGGCACACCGGTCGTCGCGATCCACGGCAACCGCGACGCGACCGTCTCGGCGGAGAACTCCCGGCGCTACGTCGAGGAGGTCACCCGCCAGGGAGGGCGCGCCAAACTGGTCCTGCTCGAGGGTGAAGACCACGTCTCGATCGTGTCGGGCAAGTCCCGCTCGTACCCGCGGGTGCTGGAGATCATCCGCTACGTAGCGGCAGCGGACCTGCAGGAGGCGACCGCCTGAGCCGGCCCTGCCTCGAATCGGGCCCGCGCGGATCGGACCTGGGCGGAAGTGGAGGGATTTGAACCCCCGGTGCTGTTTAGGCACGCTCGCTTTCAAGGCGAGTGCATTCGGCCGCTCTGCCACACTTCCCCGCCGCCTGCCGCGACACGCACGACCGCGTGGTTCCACGTGGAACCCGCGTTGACGACGCCGTTCATCGTAGTGGACCGCGGGCGTGCGCACCCAGCCCGCCTGCCCTCGGGCCTCCATCCCGGCTACCGTCGGAGGACATGAAGGCAATCGCATATGACAACGGCCCCGACACCCTGCGCCTGACCGAGGTCGACGACCCTGTCGCCTCCGCCGGCGAGGTACTCATCGATATCGCGGCCTCCGCGGTGAACCGGGCCGACCTGCTGCAGTCCAGGGGCCACTACCCGCCGCCGCCCGGCGCCTCGGAGATCCTCGGCCTCGAGTGCTCGGGCCGCATCTCGGCGGTCGGCGAGGGCGTGGAGGGCCTGGCAGTGGGCGACGAGGTGTGCGCGCTGCTGGCCGGCGGCGGGTACGCCGAGAAGGTGGCCGTCCCGGCCGGGCAGGTCATGCCGGTCCCCGCCGGGGTCTCGCTCCACGAGGCCGCGTCGCTCCCGGAGGTGGCGTGCACCGTGTGGTCGAACCTGGCCATGACGGGCGGGCTCGGCCGCGGCGTCCTGGCCGCGCAGGCCCGCTGGGGCGACACCGACCTCGGCGCCCCGCGCGTGCTGATCCACGGCGGCGCCGGCGGCATCGGCTCGCACGCGATCCAGGTGTGCCGCGCCCTCGGGGCCCGCGTCGCCACCACCGCCGGCGGGCCGGAGAAAGTGCAGATGTGTCGCGAACTGGGCGCGGACCTGGTGATCGACTACCGGGACGAGGACTTTGTCGAACGGGTCAAGGACTGGACCGACGACGACGAGCGCGGCCGCGGCGTCGACCTGATCCTGGACGTGATGGGCGCGAAGTACCTGGAGGAGAACATCGCCTCCCTGGCGCCGGACGGTCGCGTCATCGTCATCGGCCTCCAGGGCGGAGTCAAGGGTGAGCTCAACCTGGGCAGGTTGCTACCCAAGAGAGCCGGCATCCTCGCGACCAACCTCCGGGCCCGCCCCGCGGACGGCCCCGGCGGCAAGACCGGAATCTGCCGGGAGGTCGTGGACCAGGTGTGGCCGATGGTCGCGGCCGGGGACGTCACCACCCGGGTCTCCCGCGAGATCCCGCTCGACCGGGCCGCAGACGCACTGGCCCTGCTGGAATCGGGCGAGAGCCACGGCAAGATCCTGCTCACGGTCGACTGAGGCGGTCCAACACCTCCAGGGTCTCGTCGCACCAGCCCACCCACGCCTGTTCCGCCTGGATGCCCAACTTGAGCACCTGGTGCTGGAGCGCACCCCGGACCTCGACGGGGTCGCGGTCCGCGAAGTCCTGCTCCTCGATCTCCCGGTACCGCCGCAGATTCTCCACCCGCTGGCGGCGGTGGTACCCGAGGGCTCGCCGAAGGTCATCCACCCTGCCAGTGGCCGCGGCCGCGCGGACACGGACCGCGAGGCTCGAGCGCATCGGTTCGGGCTCGTCGTCCTCCCCGATCCACTCCACCAGCAGGTCCCGGCCGGTGTCCGCGACGGCGAACCTCCTGGGTTGTCCCCGCCGCGGCGGTCCCTGCTGCGGCAGCTCGTGGATGAGGCCCGCGGATGCCAGCCGATCTAGCTCCCGGTAGATCTGCTGATGGGTCGCGGGCCAGAAGTACCCGATCGACTTGTCGAACCGGCGCGCGAGTTCGATGCCGCTGCCCTCCCGCTCGGTGAGGGAGGTGAGGATCGCGAACTTCAGCGACATCGGGTCAGCGGGTCGCGGGCAGACCCGCGGTGAGGGCCGCCACCGCGTCGTCGTACTCGGACCGCAGCCGCTCGACCAGTTCACGGACGGTGCCGACCGCGTCCACCGCGCCTACGCCCTGACCGGCGCCCCAGATGTCGCGCCACGCCTTGGAGTCGGCGGTCCCCCCGGAGCCGAAATCCATGGCCGAGGGATCGGACTCGGGCAGATCGTCGGGGTTCAGGCCGGCGGCCTCGATGCTGCCCCGCAGGTAGTTCCCGTGGATGCCGGTGAAGAGGTTGCTGTAGACGATGTCGCCGGCACCGCTGTCGACGATCATCTGCTTGTAGGCGTCGGTGGCGCGGGACTCCTCGGTCGCGAGGAACGCCGAACCCACGTAGGCGAGGTCGGCACCGGCCGCCCGCGCGGCGAGGATCGAGCGACCGTGGGCGATGGCCCCGGACAGCAGCAACGGGCCGTCGAACCACTCGCGGATCTCGCTGATCAGCGCGAACGGCGACTGGGTGCCGGCGTGTCCCCCGGCGCCCGCGGCGACCGCGACGAGCCCGTCCGCGCCCTTCTCGACGGCCTTGCGGGCGAACCGGTCGTTGATCACGTCATGCAGGACGATGCCGCCGTACGAGTGGACGGCCTCGTTGACCTCCTCGCGCGCACCGAGGGAGGTGATGACGATCGGCACCTCGTGCTCGACGACGGTGGCCAGGTCCTGCTCGAGCCGATCATTGGAGCGATGGACGATCTGGTTGACCGCGAACGGGGCGACGTACCGGTCGGGATTCGCGGCGGCGAACGCCTCGTTGCTCTCCCGCACCTGCTCGATCCACTCGGCCAGCGCCGACTGCGGCCGAGCGTTGAGCGCCGGGAACGACCCGATCACCCCCGCCTGACACTGCGCTGCCACCAGCTCGGGGCCGGAGTAGATGAACATCGGCGAGGCGACCACCGGGACGGTGAGCGGGCCGGCGAGCACTGAGGGAAGGGCCATGAGCAGTCCTGTCGTGAGCGGGGCGGAGCAGACTTCTCCCCCGACCGTACGGTCGCGCCGACTTTTGTGCAACTAGTTGCACAAAGCGGTTGTGTCGCCCTCAGCGGCCGGGCCGGTAGATCTCCCGGGCGAGGCGCTCCGCGCCCTCCACGAGTGCGGCGACGGCGGCCGGATCGATGCCGCCCGCCGCGGGCACCCCGGAGACGACGGAGCGCGGGTCCTCGTCCGCCGGCACCGAAGTCCACTGCGACCCGGCAGCGAGCAGCGAACCGTGCTTGACGTCGTAGTAGGCGGACCCCGACCGCAGTGCCACCCCGGAGGCCCCGCGGGCCGCTGCGAAGAGATGCGGATGGAAACGGGTGGTCAACCACACCTGTCCCGGCCGGGCGGGCAGACCCGTTGCCCACAGTTCCTGGAACGGCACGAAACGCGCGCGGGGCAACCGCAGGTCGGCCAGGGCGCGGCCCACCTCGTCGTCGTCGCCGTCTCCACCCTCCCCACCGCCGGCACCGGACGCGGCCGCCGCGCGCGCACACACCCTGTCCCACACCACCCGGTCCCCACCGGGGATCGACTCGACGACGGTGATCCGCTCGCCCGGCACCGCCCACGCCGCGAGGATCCGCGCGATGGTGTCCGCGAGGACCTCCGGCTCCACCAGGTCGGACTGGGCGCACAGCACCAGGTCGCGGCACGCGTACGGGTCGGGCGAGTAGACGGGGTGGTCACCGGCCTCGACGCCACCCGCCGCCGACAGGGCGAGCCAGCCGTCGTCGGCCACGTGGCGGACCGGCACCCCCGTGCCCGTGAGGAGCTCGAACGAGTCGGCGTCACGGACGGTGACCAGGTCGTAATCGCGCAACGCCCCCGCCAACCGTCCGGCGTCCCCGCACGGCACGAACCCCTGACCGGTGGCCACCACGCGCGCGCCCGCCGCCCGGCCGGCCTCCCCCGCCGCCGCGACCACGCCCAGGTGATGCGGCCACAGGTCGTTGACGTAACCACCGCCGATGAGGTGGACGACCGACGCGCTGCGCAGCAGGTCGATTCCCGTGGCCAGGGCCGGACGCAGCCCGGGGTCGCCCACCGCGGCGCGGCAGAACCCGATCGCCTCGTCGGCGCCGGCGTGCTCGGAAGCCAGGCGCCACAGGGTGTCGGTGAAGAGCACGTCCGGGTGCTCGGAATGGTGCAGGACCGCCGCCTGGCCGGGCGTGTGGCAGTCCACCACGACGGGCGTCCCCGGCAGTGCGTGCCGCAGGTAGCGCAGCCACCCCGCCAACAGCTGCTCGTCGCCGTGGTTGGGGTGACCGGCCGGAGCGACGAGGTACACGGGCCGCTGGCCCTCCCGCGGCCGGCCCCACCGGGCGTCCGCGGTGGCGCGCGCGGCGTCGAGCCGGCGACGGGCCCGTCGTCTCAGGCGGGCGGCGGGCGCGGCTCGGCGAGTCGGCGTCATGACGTCAACCCTGCCGCACCCCCGTGGCGCCCCGCCTCCCGGGTCAGACCGCCGCCGGCCGCCGGACCGGACTGGGGGTCAGATCGGTGGGATCAGATCCGCACGAGCATCTTGCCCACGTTCGCGCCCTTCATCAGATCGAGGAACGCGTCGACCGAGTTGTCGATGCCGTCGACGACGGTCTCGTCGAACACGATCTCGCCCGAGGCGACCCACGGGCCGACCTTCTCCGCGAACTCCTTGAACAGATGCATGTACTTGTTCACCGTGAAGCCCTGCAGGGTGAGGCCGCGGGTGATGGCGTGCCACATGTTGTCCGGCCCCGGCGCACGCTCGGTGGCGTTGTAGGAGCTGATCGCGCCGCACAGGGCCAGTCGGCCCCCGTCGTTCATCAGGTCGAGCGCGGCCTCGAGGTGGTCACCGCCCACGTTGTCGAAGTAGACGTCGATACCCTCACCGTCGCGGGCGCCGAAGTGCCCCCGCAGGAGCTCACGGACCGAGCCGTCCTTGTAATTGATCGCGGCGTCGAAGCCGTAGCGCTCCGTGCACGTGGCGACCTTCTCCGCGCTGCCGGCCGAGCCGATGATCTTGGACGCGCCCTCGAGCCTGGCGATCTGGCCCACCGCGGAGCCGACGGAACCCGCCGCACCCGAGACGAACACCGACTCGCCCGCCCGGAACCGTCCGATGTGCATGAGGCCCACGTACGCCGTGAGCCCGGTGGTGCCGAGGATGCCCAGGTACGCCGAGACCGGCACGCCGTCGATCTCCTCCACCACGCGGAACTGCCGACCGTCGGCCTGCGCGACGTCGCGCCACCCCAGGTCGTGCAGGACCACCGCACCGACGGGGTGGGCGTCGGACCGCGACTCGACGACGCGCCCCACCGCGGCACCGGTCATGGTCTCGTCGAGCTCGAACGGCGGGATGTAGGAGCGCCCCTCGTTCATGCGGCCGCGCATGTAGGGGTCCACGGAGACGTACTCGTTGGCCACCCGCACCTCGCCCTCGGCGAGCTCGGGCAGGTCGACGGTGACCGTGCGGAAGTTGTCGTGGGTCGGCCATCCACGTGGGCGGCTGGCGAGCTGGATCTGCGTACTGGTCGTCATCTCTACTGTCTACGCGCACTCGCTGCGGGGCTGCCACCGCCGGCCGCTCTAGTAGGCTTCCCGATCGTGCAGGACCAGCCCCTTCCCGATCCCACCCCGGCGACGCTCCCCGACGAGCGCGTGCGCGGCGAGATCGTCAACGACTCCCACACCTTCCGCCGGGCCATCGCCGACCTGCGGCAGGGGCTCAGCCAGCGCGAGCTGTGGTTGTCCCTGGGATGGCAGGACATCAAACAGCGCTACCGGCGGTCCACGCTCGGACCCCTGTGGATCACCATCGCCACCGGTGTCATGGCCGTCGCGCTCGGCCTGCTGTACTCGATCCTCTTCCAGATCCCGCTCGCCGAGTTCCTCCCGCACGTCACCGTGGGCCTCATCATGTGGGGCTTCATCTCCGGGTGCATCAAGGAGGGCTCCGAGGTCTTCATCGCCAACGAAGGCCTGATCAAGCAGTTGCCCAGCGCGTTGAGCGTCCACGTCTACCGCCTGGTCTGGCGGCAGTTCCTGTTCCTGTGTCACAACCTGGTGATCTGGGTGGTGCTCATGCTGGTCTTCCCGCGCCCCCTGGGCTGGGACCTGCTGCTGTCCGTCCTGGGACTGGCGGTGCTCATGATCAACGGCGTCTGGGTGGCCATGCTGTTCGGCATCCTCGCCACCCGGTTCCGCGACATCGCGCCGCTGCTGGACTCGATGGTGCAGCTGCTGTTCTACATGACCCCCATCGTCTGGACCACGCAGACGCTCTACGAGCAGGGCGGGGAGATCGCCGAGCGGGCCCGGATCGCCGAGCTCAACCCGCTCTACCACTACCTCGAGATCGTCCGCGCCCCCATGCTCGGGGAACCCACCGCCGCCTATCACTGGTGGATCGTCCTGGGCTGCACCGCCGTCGGTCTGGTCCTCGCGTTCGTGGCCCTGCGCCAGTTCCGCTCCCGAGTCCCGTACTGGGTGTAGGAGATATATCCCATGAGCTCCGCTGTCCCCACGCCCGGCGGCGTGTCCATCGACTGCGTGGACGCCTGCGTCGACTTCCCGATCTTCGACGCCAAGTCGCGATCGCTCAAGAAGGCCGTGCTGGGATCCGCCGGCGGCGCGATCGGCCGGAACGCGTCCAACGTCGTCGTCGTCGAGGCCCTCAAGGACATCACCCTCTCCCTCCGGGAGGGCGACCGCATCGGGCTGGTCGGCCACAACGGGGCCGGCAAGTCCACGCTGCTGCGCCTGCTCTCCGGCATCTACGAGCCCACCCGCGGGGCCGCCCGGATCCGCGGTCGCGTGGCGCCGGTCTTCGACCTGGGCGTCGGCATGGACCCGGAGATCTCGGGCTACGAGAACATCATCATCCGCGGGCTGTTCCTCGGGCAGACGCGCAAGCAGATGAAGGCGAAGGTCGAGGAGATCGCCGACTTCACCGAGCTCGGCGAGTACCTCGACATGCCACTGCGCACCTACTCCACCGGCATGCGCGTCCGCCTGGCGATGGGGGTGGTGACCTCCATCGACCCCGAGATCCTGCTGCTCGACGAGGGCATCGGTGCCGTGGACGCGGAGTTCATGAAGAAGGCGCGGGTCAAGCTCGCCGAGCTGGTCTCCCGCTCCGGCATCCTCGTGTTCGCCTCACACTCCAACGAATTCCTCGCGCAGCTGTGCGACTCGGCCATGTGGGTCGACCACGGCCGGATCCGCCAGCGCGGCAGCATCGAGGAGATCGTCACCGCCTATGAGGGCCCCGAGGCCGGGCGCTCGATCGGCGAGTACATCGGCAGGATGCACCATGAGGACTGAGCGGCAGGGCGCGGGCCGCCCGGGCGGTGCGGGCGACACGCCCGGGTCGGACGCCCCTGCGGTGATGGGCTCGGACCTGCGCGCCCAGAATGGTCCCGACACGCAGCACAACCCCGCCGGAAGCGAGCATTCCGCCAGCGCAACCCAGCGGGGCGGCGACGGGCGGCGCGTCGTGGCCGTGGTGGTCACGCACCGCCGGCTGGAGCAGCTGCGCGCCTCGCTCGAGGTGGTGTGCGGCCAGACCCGCCCGATCGACCACCTGGTGGTGATCGACAATGCCGACGAGCAGGCCGTGCGAGAACTGGTCGAAGCCCAGCCGGTCGAGGCCACGTACATCGGCTCCACGCACAACCTGGGTGGCGCGGGCGGGTTCGCACTGGGGATGCTCCACGCCCTGGCCACCGGGGCGGGCCTGGTGTGGTGCGCCGACGACGATGGCCGCCCCGAGGGGCCCGAGGTGCTGGCGACCCTGCTGGGCTGCATGGACCGCCACGGGCTGGCCGAGGTGTCGCCGGTGGTGTGCGACCTCGACGATCCCGACCGTCTGGCGTTCCCGCTGCGGCGCGGCCTGGTGTGGCGACGACACCGCTCCGAGCTGTTCACGGTCGGCGGGGCCGGTGGGACGGGCGGGGCCGGTGGGACGGGCGGGCCCGCAGCACCGGCCGAGGACCTGCTGCCCGGCATCGCGTCGCTGTTCAACGGCGCGCTGTTCACCGCCGACTGCCTGGACCGGGTGGGCGTTCCGGATCTACGGCTGTTCATCCGCGGCGACGAGGTGGAGATGCACCGCCGGCTCGTCCGCTCCGGCCAGCCCTTCGGCACCTGCCTGACCACCGCCTACCTGCACCCGCAGGGCTCGGACGAGTTCAAGCCGATCCTCGGCGGCCGGATGCACACCCAGTTCCCCGACGACCCGGTCAAACGCCACTTCACCTACCGCAACCGCGGGTACGTGCTCACCCAGCCCGGCAATCGGCGACTCATCCCCCAGGAGATCCTGCGCTTCGGCTGGTATTTCCTGGTGACGAGGCGCGACCCGGCGGGCCTGCGCGAGTGGCTGCGACTGCAGCGGATGGGCGCCGGCGAGCGGTTCGACAAGCCCGGCGGCTGACCCACGAAATCCGCTACCGCGAATCCGGATCCGCTATGCCGATTGGACTCGCGGATCCGGAGGTGGAGTAGCGGATTTTGGCAGGATGGGTCCATGACCGACTGGATCGCCCTGCAGTCCCGCGCCGCCGACCTCTACGACGAGGTCCTGCCCGCCATCACCGACTGGGACGCCGCCACCCCCTGCAGCGACTGGACGGCGCACGAGGTGCTGGCCCACGTGGTCGACGAGCAATTGTGGGTGCCGGGGTTGCTGGCCGGCGGCACCGTCGACGAGGTGGCCGACGATCTGGAGGACCGCCTGCGTCGGCTCCACGAGGCGACCGGGCCGGAGCTGGTCACCGACTGGCACGCGATCCGCCCGCCGGTGGCGGCGGCGTGGCGAGGGACCCCGGACGACGACGAGGTGCACCTGTCCTACGGGCTGGCGCCCGCGAAGCACTACCTGGCGCAACAGGTGTTCGACCTCGCCGTCCACGCGTGGGATCTCGCCGTCTCCCAGCGGATCGACCTGCGGTGGGGCGACGAGCTCGATCGGGCCGTGCTGGAGTTCGTCCGGGCAGATCTCGCCGACAACCCGGCCCCGGAACTCTTCGATCCCCCGGTGCCCGGCTACGAGGGGCCGGACGTCCCCGCCCGGGACACGGCGCTGGCGCTGACCGGACGCGATCCGGGGGCGTGGCCCGTCAGGCCTCTCTGAGAGCAGCCATCGGGCACTTCGCGACGGCCTTCCGTGCCCGCTTCTCGTGCTCCTCGGGGACCTCATCGACGATGACGCGCACCACCTCGTCGTCGTCCCCCAGCTCGAACACTGCGGGGGCGAGCCCGACGCACACCGCCTGGCCCTCGCACCGGTCCGGATCCACGATGATCCTCATGACGTGCCTCCTCGTCGTCGGCCACGATCGGTTCCGTGGTCGGACCCCTGAAGTTAGACAAATCGGTGCTTTTTGTCTAGGGAATTCGTGTTTTCGTCACCGGATCGCAGCCGCCCCGAACTGATCCGCCGGTAAGTTAAGCTCGCCCCGTGCCCAAGACGCTGCTGCACCGATACACCTCGAGCCCCCGGGCGTTCCCGGTCCTGGCCTCGCTCTATCCACCCCTGCTGGGCTCGGGGATCCGCATCCGCCACGTCGCGCCGGACTGGACCCGCGGGGAGCTCGACATGCACGTGGCCCCGTGGACGGCCAACACCAACGGCACCGCGTTCGGCGGCGCGCTGTTCGCCGCCACCGACGTGCTCTACGGGGCGCTGCTGTCCGGGCAGCTCGGCACCGGTTACCAGGTGTGGACCAAGTCCGCGACGATCGACTTCCGTACCCCCGGACGCGGTCGTCTGCGGTGCGTCGTGGAGGTCCCCCGCGTGGAGGCCGACTCCATCCGTGAGCAGCTGACCGCGCGGCCCCGGACGAGCATCGTCCACACGGCCCTGGTCACCGACGCCCGCGGCGGGACGGTCGTGGAGGCCCGGCACACGATGTCGATCCGCCGCAGGGATTGACGGGCAGCGGTCAAAACCTCCGCCGGGGGTCTCCCGCCGCCGGACACGGGTAGGATAATCCGGTCCCAGGCCCTCCCCGGAAAGGAACCCCCGTTGGGAGCCACCCCGCTCGCATGGTCGTTGTCAGTCGGCCTCATCATCGCCCTGTTGCTGTTCGACTACTTCTTTCACGTGCGCAAGGAGCACATCCCCACCCTCAAGGAGTCGGCCATCTGGTCCGCGCTCTACGTGGGGATCGCCCTGATCTTCGGCGGCGTGGTGTGGATCTTCGGCGGCACAGACATGGGCGTGGAGTACTTCGCCGGGTACATCACCGAGAAGGCGCTCTCGGTGGACAACCTGTTCGTGTTCCTGCTGCTGCTCACCAGTTTCAAGGTGCCGCGTGCGGGCCAGCAGAAGGCACTGCTGTTCGGCATCGTGTTCTCGATCATCGCGCGGACCGCGTTCATCTTCGTGGGCGCCGCGCTGCTCAACAAGTTCGCCGTCCTGTTCTACATCTTCGGCCTGTTCCTCATCGTCACCGCCGGACGTCTGCTGGCCGAGGACGACGAGGACGACGACGCCGACAACGTGGTGGTGCGCCTGGCCAAGCGATTCATCCCGGCCACCGACCACTACGACCACGACAAGCTGTTCACCATCGAGAACGGCAAGCGCGTCATGACGCCGATGATGATCGTCATGGTCGCCATCGGCGGCACCGACATCATGTTCGCGCTGGATTCGATCCCCGCGATCTTCGGTCTCACCCAGAACGTCTTCATCGTCTTCACCGCCACCACGTTCTCGCTGCTCGGCCTGCGCCAGCTGTACTTCCTGCTCGACGGCCTGCTCGACCGGCTCGTCTACCTCAAGTACGGGCTGGCCGCGATCCTCGGCTTCATCGGCGTCAAGCTCATCCTCCACGCCCTGCACGAGAACAACCTCCCGTTCATCAACGGTGGCGAGCACGTGGACGTGGTGGAGGTCCCCACGTTCCTCTCGCTGGGCATCATCGTTGGTGTGCTCGTGGTGACGGTCCTCGGCTCCCTGCTCAGCCCGGCCGGCAAGGCGCTCACGGTGCTCGGCAACCTCAAGCGACACTCGCTCGAATACCTCGACAAGGACTTCGTCGACGATCCGGTCGAGCGGGCGAAGCTGTGGGCGAAGATCGTCGAGAACGAGGACAAGCTCAAGGACATCGAGCGCAAGTACTTCGGCAGCGAGGGCGACGTGTGGGAGCTTGAGCAGCTCCTGCGGAGGGTCTGGGACGAGCAGGGCCGCTACGAGAAGGCGACCGACTACACCCGCTGACGCCGGCGGCGGGGCCGGGCCTTACCGGGGCTTCCTCACCGGGGTTCCTGACCCGGGCTCCTCACCAGGGGCTGCCTGACCACATGCCGTGCGGATCCACCGCGCCGTCCTCGCGCAACGGGGACCGGACCTCCGTCGATGGCCAGCGCGACCTCAGCACCGCCGCCGCGCGGTGCCCTTCCCCCCGACCTCCCGGAGGCGTGAGCGCGGCTGGCCCGGCAAACGGAGCGGGCACAGCGGACGGAGCGGGCGCCGCGGCCCCCTCCGGAGAGACGGGTCCTCGGACGACGATCACCGTCCATCCGGCCCGACGCAAGTGCTCCCGGTAGCGCTCGGCGGGTCTCCCGAACGACGGGGCCCGCCCGCCGGGCGTGAACACCACGCACCGGTCGAAGGGATCGGCGAGCGGCAACTCCACCGTGAAGTGCCCCAGCCGGACCGTGTGCCCGTGCCCGAACGTCCCGCACCCCGCCGCCGCCAACTCGAGCCGGGCCCGGGTCGACGCGACCGATCCCGAGAGCGGATCCGCCGCCCCGGCGACCTCACGGAAGGCCCTCGCACCACGCCCGGCGGGATGCCCGGCGGCGCCCGACAACTGGCCCGGCAGTTCGGGCAGCATCCCGCACAGCCGCTCCACCGCGACGACCGCGTCCTCGAACGACAGATCTCCGGCCAGGTCCCGGCAGGTCCGCAGCGGGGTGGTCACACGCAACCCGTCGATCTCCGTGACAGCGGACGGGGGCATCGAACCGTAGCGGTACACCCTGCCCGGACGCGACCTGCGCGTCGACGGCAGCCAGATCTCGGGTGGCGCGTCCGCGGGCGCGGAGTCGTCGCCCCACAGCAGGGCGGCGCTGCGCCCGCGCAGCACCCCTCCGGGCCAGGTCCGCGCCAGCGCGACGCTGCGCATGCGGAGATCGTCCCGTTGGTCCTCCCGCCGGTACATTCCGTGCCAGATCCGCCGATAGCGCGCGCGGTCAGCGGGATCCGGTACCGCGACGGCGAGTTCGGCCGTGGTCAGCGGGCCGGGTGGCAGAACGCCCCGTGCACCCCGTGTTCCCTGTGCGCCGCGGCGGATTCTGCCCGGTGGTGGCGGGTCGCCGGCCACCGTCTCCGCACCGCGTCCTCCCGCATCGAGGACTCGGGCACGGGACGCATCTGGGATCTCCATACCCGTCACTGTGGCGCACGGAGCCGTTGCTCTAGGGCCGGGAAGCCGCCTTCCGGGCGGCGTCTGTGGAGAACGCCACACCTGTGGAATCTCACGACCCACCGCTGTTACACGCAGCTAGCTAACTCGACTCATCGTCCGCCGAGGATCAACCTGTCACACCGACTCACAGACGGAGGAAAAGATTCAGAAGGAAATCGTCGTTCCCGAGGACATGGCCCACTTGGTGGAGCGGTTCAACTACTCACCGGCAGTGAAGGTCGGCAGCCTGATCTACTGCTCGGGCCAGGCCGGGCGGGACTCGGAGATGAACGTCATCGACAGCAGCCTCGAGGATCACTTCGTGGCGGCCTGGGAGAACCTGGGCACGGTACTCCGGGCCGGCGGGTCGGATTTCGAGCACATCGTGGAGATGACCACGTACCACGTCGGTCTCCAGGACCACCTGCCCCTGTTCCTCGACGTCCGCAGCCGCTACATCCCCCGGACGGACGTCCCCACGGCGTGGAGTGCGATCGGCGTCAGCGAGCTGACGTTCCCCGGCCAGCTCGTCGAGTTGAAGGCGGTGGCCCTGGTGCCGTGATCGACCGCCGGCCCCCTAGGGGTGGTGCTCGCGGAGATAGGCGGAGAACACCTGCTCCGGCAGACCACCGCGGTGCAGGAACTGCTGGTCCAGCGTCACCGCGAGCCGCTCCAGCGCCACTGCGAGCTGGCGGCGACCCAGCTCCACGGCGGCCGGCGACCCCGCCGGGCCGGGTTCGGACAGTCGCACCGCGCCGGCCAGCTGTCGTGGCAGCGACAGGTCCGCGAACTGCTCGCGGAAGTAGAAGCCCTCGGAGTGCTGGAAGAAGTCGATCCGGACCTCCTCGACCCTGTCGGCCACCGCCGTCAACTGCGCACACACCGGCTCCGTCGACAGGTCCGGGATCCGTCCCTGGAAGTCGACCTCGTCCAGACGCGACAGTTCCTGCGCCAACGCCCGCCGCCGCAACAAGGGCGGATACACCTGGTTGAACCAGGTCAGGGCCCCGGTGAGCAGGGCGAACCCCGTCAACGCCTGGAACGGTGTGATCCACCGGACCCACGAATCGGAGGGGACCATGTCACCGAACCCGAGGGTGGCCAGGGTGACGAACGAGAAGTACAGGGCCTCGACGAACGCCGGGAGACTGTCCGGATCGATCCCGTCGGAGTAGGTGAAGTCCGCGGGCACGTGCGGGTAATAGATCACTCCCCAGCCCAGTCCCTGGAGCAGCACCCACAGCAAGATGACCGTCACCAGGGCCGCCGGACCCACCGCGCTGCCCACCCGATGGCCCGTCGCCCGGGACACCCGCCAGATCCCCGCGAACACCCAGGGACTCAGGTACCCGGTGCCCCCGGGGTGCATCAGCGTGTGGAACACGTCCATCAACACCACCACGATGAGCGCCACGCCCACCACCGTCAGCACGATCTCGACCATCAACCCACCCTAGGCGGCGAGCGGACGGCGGGTCAGAGTCCGTACAGCCGCGCCCAGTTCTCCCGCGCGGTGAGCTCGGCCTGCGCGGCACGCCACCGCTCCTGGGCTGCCGGGGCCTCCCGGACGAACCTGGAGAGCAGTGCGACCAGCCGCTTCTGCAGCTCGGTGGCCCGCGCCGGGTCCACCTTGCGGTGGTGCACCCCCGTCTGCGAGGCGTCGGTCACGTACACCTCGTCGAACAGGGAGACGTGCCACCAGGCCGCGTCCTCGTAGGGGATCGCCACCACGCCGCGGCGCTGCCGGCCCAACTTCTGCACGAGCAGCCGCTTGGCGAGCACCTGGTCCTCGCGGTCCTCCCTCGGGATCCCCACCTTGCGCTGGACACCGACCCCGGCGGGCAGGGCCTCCACCCCGAGCTTGGCGGTCTCCGGGTACCGCGCGCGCTCGGCGCGGATCGCGGCCAGCGCGGCCTGACCGCCGTCACCGACGCCGTGGGTGCCGTCGGGCCCGTCGAGGAACGCCTCGATCCCGCGCAGGCGGGTGGCGGCGAGCCCGTACTGCATGGCCGCCACCGCGCGCAGGACGCTCCGGGCGAGGTTCTTGGCCATGTCCTTGGGGTCGATCCCCTGCCGGACCGCCGCTGTGGTCAGCGAGTTGCGCAGGGAGAAGAACTGGCCGAAGTCGTCGCCGTCCTTCCAGTAGAAGTCCGCGTGCCACACCGCCGCACCCTGCAGGGTGCACGTGGGCATCCCCGCCTGGCGGCAGCGCAGGCCGTACTCGATGTCGTCCCACTGGAAGAAGTACGGCATGGGGAGTCCGACCCGCTCCACGGCCTCGCCGGGGACGAGGCAGGACCACCACGCGTTGTACTCGGCGTCGATCCGCCGCTCCTGCCGGCCCGCGACCACCGACTCGTCACGCAGCGCGAACTCGTCGGCGTCCAACCCGCCCCGGAGCTCGTCGAGCTGCGTCCGTTCGGCCGAGACCAGCAGGTAGTCGGGGTTGAACAGGTAGAGCATCTGGGCACCCACGAGCATCGGCTCGCGGGTGACGGCGGCGAAGGCGAACAGCCGCAGTACCGTCTCGGGCTCCACCCGGACGTCGTCGTCCATGAGCAGCACGTCCACCGGCCCCGGGCCGTCCGGTGCGGTGGCCTCGTACAGTCCGCGGCTGAAGCCGCCGGCACCGCCGAGGTTGGGCTGGCGGAGGTAGTGCAGCCGGTCGCCGAACTCCTCCGCCGCGTGCCGGAACGGATCGCGGGTCTCCACCAGATCGGTGCCCTGGTCCGTGACATAGAGGTCGTCGATCAGGTCCGCGACGAGGGGATCCGAGGCCAGCGAGTCGACCGTGGCCGCACAGTCATCCGCCCGGTTGAACGTGCAGATGGCCACGGCGGCGCGGCGGGCGGGCCTCGTCGTCGTCGTACTCCACTCCACCTCCGACACCGTCGCGGGCGCGTCGACGGCGTGCACCTCCAGCCACATCGCGCCACCGTCGGTGAACGCGTCCACCGGCACGTGCAACACCGCCATGCCGTCGCCGTGGTGGTGGACCACCTCCACCGTCCGCACGTGGGAGCCGATGTCGGAGGCGCGCACCAGCACGTCGACCTGCCCGACGGTCTCCACCGACACCCGTACGGTCAGCTCCGTGACGACGGTCCAGCGCTGCCAGTAGGACGCCTCGAACCGGCCGAAGTAGGTGTTGGTGTCGACGATCGCGCCGGGCTCCAGGTGCAGCTCGGTGCGGGTGCGGCGCACCACGCCCCGCGTGATCCGCGAATACAGGTCGTCGTTGACCCACCGGCGCGGGCCGGAGAACAGGGTGCGCTGGAGCAGCAGGTCGCGCTCGGGCCGGTCGGTCCCGGTGTCGGCGTCTGTGGTTGTCACGGTGGGGGCGTCCATGGGGCGATGCGCTCCTGGGAGTCGGTTAGGCGGTGCCGTCCAGGCTAGCCCCCGGGCCGGGGGGCGCCGCCTCGACGACCGGTGAGTCGGTGTTCGGGGGTTGCCCCGGCGGTGTCACCGGGGGGATGCCGGGTGGCGGGGGCAGCGGCTGGTGGTCCGCGGGCACCGGCAGGACCTCGTACAGGCGGGCGCCGGGAGTGGCCTCCACCAGCCGCAGGTTCGGGTTGAGGTGCAGTCCGATGAACCCACCCGGCCGGCCGGGCCCGCCCACGGACTCCGTCCCGACGATCACCCAGCGCACGTCCCGGCGCTGCATCTCGCGGGTGACGGTCGGGTCGAAACCGTAGCGGTTGACCGAGGTGTACAGCGTCATGCGGTCGGCGCCGACCTGCGCGACCGGGTCGTCGGCGAGCGGCGCCCCGAACACCACCGGCACCCCGTGGAGCGCGTAGACCCAGGCGGTGCCGTCGAACGGGTCGTTCAGGGCCACCCCGCCGTCGTACCTCTCCCCCAGCGCGTCCAGCACGAGCCGCTCGTCGGCGGTGACCGCGGGCCCGTCGGCGTACCCCCAGGCGGTGAGGTCCCGCGCCATCACCGCGTGCCCGGAGGCGGTGAGCAGGGCCAGCGCAACTGCCACGGCCACGCCGACCCGGGCCGCCGGCCGGCGCAGCGACCCGCGCGGAACCAGCGCCCGCACGCCGGCCCCGGCCAGCACCGCCGAGGGCAGGACGAGCAGCGACGCGAACCGGTAGAAGTCGTCCCACCAGAAGCCGGTGAACGTCCGCACCCAGTCGCCCCGGACGGCCGCGGCCAGGACGTACAGGGTCCCGTAGACGAGGAGCGCGGCGACGGGGGCGGCGAGCGGGCGACGCCGCCGCGGGTCGGCGACCGCCGTCGCCAGTCCCACGATCACCGCCACGGCCATGCCCACCGAGGCCACCGCCGTGGGACCGAGGTCGAGCACCGCGGCGACCGCCCGCGCCACACCCACCTCCCGTGGCCACGAGAACCCGGCGAGCGACTGGGTGGTCCCGGACGACACCATGCTCACCGACCACCCGACGTACGCCCCCGCGGGCACGGCGGCCAGGACGAACGCGCCCAGCACCGCCAGCCGCGGGCGCAGGCCGGGAGCGGCGGCCAGCCCGGCGAGGGCCTGCGCGGCGAGCGGGATCGCCGCGGCCAGTGCCACCGACGGGTGCACCGACCACGCCCCGGCCATCCCGGCGCCCAGGAGCAGCGCGTGCGCGGGCATCCGGGACCGACGGGCGGCGAGGTGCTCACCCAGCAGGAGCAGTCCGGGGATCACCGCGACGCCCAGCGCGAACGGCAGTACGGGTCCGCGCACCAGGGCGAGGTACGGGAACGTCCACGCCGACGCGGCGACCGCGGCGGCCGCCACCGCCGCGAGTCGGGACCCCCCGCAGAGGCGGGCCGCCAGGACCGCGACCCCCAGCACGAACACCACCCCGGTCGCCGCGGAGACGGCGCCCAGGGCCTCCGGCAGGCCGCCTCCGGGCAGCCCGACCAGCAGCGACGCGAACGCGTGATAGGTGTCCGGGTAGAAGAAGTGCGGGTTGGCGGGCTGGCTCACCGGCGCGAGGTCGGTCAGGCCGGCCCGCCCGGTCTCGGCGATGAACCGGGTGGCGCCGCCGTGGAAGATGGCGTCCCAGCCCTGGGGAATGGCGGTGAGACCGCGGGTGGCGACGAGGATGTGGGCGACCGGGATCACCGCGAGGACGACGACGACGAGGTCCGCCACCCCCGGGCCCGGCCCGCCGCGGCGGGGGTCGTCGTCGTCCTCCCCCTCGCCACGCCGCCACGTCTCCCGGTCGGTGACCCGGGACGCGATACCCACGACGACGGCGCAGACCAGCGCGGCGAGCGCAGTCACCCCGGCCGAGACGACGCCCCAGCGCAGGTCCACCGCGGCGGTGACCGCGCTGCCGACCGCCACCACCGCGAGCGTCAGCGCCGGCCCGGCCGCCACCGCGTCCCGCCACCGGGTGCCGGCGGCCAGGCAGACCACCGCCCCCGGCAACACCACCAGCGCCACCGCGGCGAGCAGGACGAGCGCGACCGTCACGGTGCTCAGCGCACCCGGAAGATCACGGTCCGTTGGACGATGAAGTTGGTGACCGTGGCGACGCCCTGGGCGATGACGTAGGCCACGGTCGTGGCCCAGAACGGGCTCCAGTCCATACCGAGGAACCACGGTGTCAGCACCATGAACAGGCCCCACTGCACGCCGAACATCAGCGCGTAGAGGCCCATCGTGGCGATGAACCGGGCGCGCGACGGCTCGGCCTGGAACGTCCACCGGCGGTTGAAGGAGTAGGCGGTGAGCGTGCCGGCGACGAAGGACAGCGCCTTGGCCGTGCCGTAGTCCAGGCCGAGGACCCTGAGCAGCTGGAGGAGCCCGTAGTCGACGATCGCCGACAGCACGCCGGTCAGGAAGAACCGGACGGCCTGCGTCTTCAGGTCGGTCGGGCGGGCCGGGTCGGACTCGTGGCGGGCCTCGAGGGGGTCCACGGCGCCCCGCAGGGAGTCGAGGACGGAGTCCTCCGGCGGGTCCGCCGGGCTGCCGTGGATGGGTCCGCCGCTGGATGTCGTCACGCGACCAGGGTAGATCGCCGGCCGAGGGCACGGCGTCACGCACTGCCGAGGGGGACACTGGAGGCGTGAACTCCCCCGACCCCGCCGCCCGCCGCCGCGTCCTGGTGGTGGACGACGAACCCCACATCCGCCGTGTCCTGCGCGGGTATCTGGAGGCGGACGGTTTCGCCGTCGACGAGGCCGGTACCGCGGCCCAGGCCCGGGAGCTGGTGGGCGCCGCAGACCTCGTCCTGCTCGACATCGGACTGCCCGACGGGAACGGCCTCGACCTGCTGCGCGACCTGCGGGCGGTGTCACCGGTGTACGTGATCCTCGTGACCGCCCGCGCCGAGGAGGTCGACCGGCTGATCGGCCTCGAGGCCGGGGCCGACGACTACGTGGTCAAACCCTTCAGCCCCCGCGAGGTCACGGCCCGCGTCCGCGCCGTCCTGCGCCGGGCACGCGAGACGGGTCCGGTGGTGGTCGCCACGCCGCCGCTCACCGTCGGTGCGCTGACCGTGGACGTCGGGGCGCGCGAGGTCGCCGTCGACGGATCGGCGGTCCCGCTCACCCCGATCGAGTTCGATCTGCTGGCCACCATGACGGCCGCCCCGGGGCAGGTGTTCAGCCGCCGACAGCTCCTCGACGCGGTGTGGCAGGACGGGTACTTCGGGGACGAGCGGGTGGTCGACGTCCACGTGCGCGGGTTACGGCGGGCCCTCGGGGACGATCCGGCGGCACCCCGCTTCGTGGCCACCGTGCGGGGCGCGGGCTACAAGGTCCTCCGGCCGGCGGGTCACGGGGGTGCGCGATGATCCGGACCCTGCGCGGGCGATTGTTCCTCTCCCACCTCTCGGTGGCCGTGGTCGGTGTGATCGTGGTGCTGGTGGTGGTCCGGCTGACGGCTCCGATGCTCTTCGACGACTCGCTCCGGCCCGGCGGTCCCGGTGGGGTCGGTGGGGTCGGAAACCGCGGCGCCGGCCCGGGTCTGCGCTCGACCGTCGCCGACGCGGTCACCACGGCCACGGTGTGGGGGGCGGTCGCCGGCGTCGCGGTCGCGCTCCTCGCCGCCGGGATCGTGGGGAGCCGCATGCTCCGGTCGCTGGCGGAGGTGGGGGCCGCCACCACCGCGATAGCCGCCGGGGACTACACCCGCCGCATCACCCGTCCCCCCGAGCGGGAGATCGCGGCCCTGGCCGACGACGTGACGACGCTCGCCCGGACGATCGACCAGACCGAGGCGCGCCGGATGCGTCTCATCTCGGAAGTCGCACACGAGATGCGCACGCCGCTCACCGTGATCGACGGGTACGTGGAGGGCATCGCCGACGGCGTGTTCGGCGTGGAGGAGTTGCGTCACGTGCGTGCCGAGAGCGCCCGGCTCCGGCGCCTCTCCGAGGACCTGTCGACGCTGTCCAGGGGCACCGAGGGCCGCCTCGACCTCGCGCCGACGGTCACCGACCTGGCCGAACTGGTGCGCCTCACGGTCGAGCGGCTCCGGCCCCGGTTCGCCTCGACGGAGGTCGACCTGCGGGTGGAGTTGCCCGACGACGAGGTGCGCCTGACGGTCGACCCGGACCGCGTGGCGCAGGTCGTCGAGAACCTGGTGGTCAACGCACTGGCCGCCACCGAGCGCGGCCGGGTGACGGTCTCGGTGAGCGGCACCTCCGGCGGGGCGGAGATCACCGTCGCCGACACCGGCATCGGCCTGGACGACGACTCGGCCGAGCGCGTCTTCGAGCGGTTCCATCGCGGGCCCGGCGGACACGCCGGCGGATCCGGCCTCGGTCTGACCATCGGACGCCAACTGGCCCGGGCCCACGGGGGCGACCTCACAGTCGCCTCCCGGGGCCCGGGCCAGGGGTCCACCTTCGTGTTCAGCCTCGCTCGAACGCCGCCAGGTGCTTCTCCGATCCGTCCCTGAGGTGCTCGTACACCGCGTCCAGATCGGGTTGCTCGGTGGCCGCCATCGCGGCCTCGAGATCGGCGATGTCGCGTCGCTCGAGCTCGGCGCCCACCGCCAGCGCCTCGGACTTCGAGGTCAGGCCCCGCTCCAGCCAGTCGTCGTACAGCTCCTGGAGCTCCGGGTAGTCGTACACTCCCGGGGTGGAGCCGACCGACGGGTCGGGCAGGTCGTGGTTCGCGAGCAGGGTCGCCGTGGCCTCACCGTGCCGGGCTTCCGCAGCCGAGATGTTGTCGAACCGGCGGTCCGGCCACGCCTCGCCCAACGCCACGTACAGGTCGTGGGCGAGCCGCTCCTCCTCGCGCATCATCGACAGGGTCTCGGCCTCCTCGGCCGACAACGTACCGGCGGGCGCGGGGACCTCGAGCCCGTGGCCCTTCTCGCCACGCTGGCCCTTCTCGCCACGCTGGCCCTTCTCACCCTGCGGGGCCTGCTGGCCCGCTCCGCCCTGGCCCTGCCCGCCATGGCCCTGTCCGCCCTGGCCCTGCTGTCCGTGGTGCCCCTGGGGGCCTCCCGTCTGCTGCTGTGTCGCGACCGTCGCGACCCGGGTGTCCTCCGCGGGCCCGTCGGACCCGGCCAACGCGTAACCGCCGACCCCCGCCACCGCCAACGCGCCGACGGCCGCGACCGCGCCGATCGAACGACGGATCGTCCTGTTCGAGTTCGTCTTCATGATCCTCACCTCGTCCTGCCCCGCGGGGGGCCTCGTCTGCCGGTTCGTCCGACACCTCGATTCCACCGCCTCCGCATGAGGCACCCGAGAGGTCTCCGTGAGGATCCGGTGAAGATCGTCACCCACTTGCGTGCAGGTCTGCGACGTGCCATTCTTTGTCCACCGCGGGCACACCAGCCCGCTTCTGGTCGAACCGGAAACGGCACATCCGCCGACTGCGTTCGATTCCGCGGGAGCGATCCGTTCCGGCCACCCCATCTCACCCGGCGCCCTCACCACCAGGTCCGCGCCATTCCCGGGTAGCCGTCGTCGCCTCCACCCAACGCATCCGAGCACGGCTCGTCGTCTCGTCACCAGTGGACGTGGCGGCTGTGCAGCTCGCTTCCCGACCAGGAGGAATCCCCATGTCGCAGTACCGAAATCCCGCCATGAACAACGCGCCGACCGCGTTCTCGTACACGCCGACCGGCCGGGCCATCCCGCCGTCGTCGCCGCTGCGGACTCCGAACCGTCGCCCGGTCTCGCCGTCGTACACGCCCACCGGCCGCGTCGTCCTGTCGACGCCGGCCACCCGCGGCTCCGCCTGAGCGCGAGCCCACCGCACCGCTACTCGCGCGCGGCGCCCACCGTCCGGCCCACCGGCCGACAGTCGGGCGTCGTGCGCGAGGCGTCTCCCGGCTACAACCGGTCGGCGGCCACGAGACGGGTGGTCACCACCAGGGCTATCGCGCCACACGCGAGGATCCCGGTCGAGACGAACAGTTGCATCACCCCGGCCTCCCACGGACGGGCACCGCCGAGCACCATCCCGACGAACGCCCCGGGGATCGTGACCAACCCGATGGTGCGCGTCTGGTCCAGCGAGGGCTGCAGGGAAGTCGCCGCCGCCTCGCGGCACACCATCATCCGCGCGGGGATGTCCGTGAAGCCGAGCGACAGCGCGGCCTCCACCTCACCGTGACGGGTGGCGAGTTCGTCGTGCGCGCGGCGGCCGGACAGGCCCGCCACCGCCATGGCGTTGCCCAGGAAGATCCCCACCACCGGGATGACCGACAATCCGTTGGGGCGGACCACCCCGGCCGCGAGCAACCCCAGGACGATCACCGCCGCCGGCAGAGCCACCGCCACCGCGCACCACAGCGCATCACGCACGGTCACCCGCGCCGCACCAGCCTGAGGCGCGCTGCGCTGCGCCAGCCTCCGGGCCGCGGCCCACGAGGCGACGGACGCCATCACCACCGCGAATGCCGCCACCAGCCACGGCCGGTCGGCCACGTACCCGATGATCAGCGAGAGCGCCACGAGCTGGACGGCCGCGCGGATCGACGTCCACGGGATCTCCCACTCCTGCCCCGTGCCGCCCAGCCACGCCGCCGTCGCGCCGATAACCACGAACAGGACGACGGCCACCGCCAACGCCGGCCCGATCTCGATCATCGTCGACCCCACGTGGGAGAGCCTACGACCGACCCGCCCCGACCGGGAGGGTCCGGCGAGGTCGATGTGCCGACCGCCCGGTGGCCATGTCCGAGGCGCGCGATACCGTACGCGCATGAGGTCGCGGCGTCCCCTCCGTCCCGCCCGCGCAGTCGCCGCGGCAATCGTGTCCCTGGCCTGCGTGGTGGTCGGGGTCCCGTCCACCGCCGCGATGCCGGCGCCGGCGCCCGGGTCCTCGCCCGCGGCGCTGCCCGATCCGCTGGCGGCGTTCCGACCGGCGCCCCCGCACGAGCGCACGCCAGAGCGGTATCTGCCCAGCCCGTCACCGGATCCCTGGTACTCCGCACCGCCCGAGGTCGATCCCGCCACCGCCCCCGGGACGATCCTCGACACGAGGCCGGTGACGATCCCGCCGCACAACGTCCGCAACTTCGGCCGGGGCTGGCAGGTGCTGGTCCAGAGTCTCGACTCGCACGACCGACCGCAGCAGATCGTCTCCACCATCATCGAGCCGGCCACCCCCTGGGCCGGGCCGGGTCCGCGACCGCTCGTGTCGTTCAACGTCACCATCGATTCCCTCGGCCTGACGTGCATGCCGTCGCACACGCTGCCGCACGAGCTGAACCTCGAGATGCCACCGTTCCTGCAGATCCTCGCCGACCGCGGGTACGGGCTGGTCGTGACCGACTTCCAGGGACCCAAGGCCGCGTACGCGGCCGGACGGGCCAACGGCCGGGCGGTCCTCGACGGGATCCGAGCGGCCCGCGCCTTCGTCCCACCCGGAGACACCGGCCCGATGTTCGTCGACTCGCGGGTCGTCCAGGTCGGTTACTCCGGCGGCGGTATCGCCACCGGCTGGGCCGCCCAGCTGCAGCCCGTCTACGCGCCCGAGTTGACCGGTGTGCTCGTGGGGTCGTCCGTGGGCGGTGTCCCCGCCGACTACTCGGAACTGTTCGACACGATGGACGGCAACCTCGCCTCCGGGCTCTACCGAGCAGCGGTACTGGGGATCGCGCGCGAGTACCCCGAGCTGTACACACTGCTCAGCGACGCCGGGGACGTCGCCGCCCACGGGCTCCGCGACTCGTGTGCCGCCGCCAACACCGCGTCGGGGCTGTTCCCCGTCCCGCTGGCGACGCTGATTACCACCGACCCGCGGACTGACCCGACCGTGTCAGAGGTGCTCGCCCGCAACCGGCTGGGCACCGCCGACCCGGCCCACGGCGCGGACCCGCGCGAGGTGCCGACCGGCCCGGTGCAGGTGTGGCACGGGGACGCCGCCGCGCCGATCGGGCCCGGCCCGGGCTCGTCGCGGGGTCCCGGAGACCCGTTCGTCCCCGAATGGACGGCCCGGCAGCTGGCCGACGAGTGGTGCGCGGCCGGTGCCGACGTCGAGTACACGCCCGTTCCGGGCGAGCACATCCTGGCCGCCTACACCGCGGTGGGCCCGGCGCTCGACTGGGTCGACGACCGCGCCCGCGGGGTCCCGTTCACCACCGGCTGCCGATAGCGTCACCAGCGGTCGGGCGCGCCGGGGGCGTTGCGGACGTCACGCCGGGGCCGTCGCGGGGTGGGTCGGGAGCCGCTGAGCGGTACCCTCGACCCTGTGAGCACCGCCCAGAACTCCTCCCCGGCCCAGTCCGCCCTGGACACCGAACTCAAGCGCCTCACCGGCTGGGGGCGCACCTCTCCCGCGATGAGCCACGTGCTCACCCCACGGTCCGTGGAGGAGATATCGGCAGCCGTGGCGGCGGTCAACGACGCCAACGCGTCGAGCCCCGCCCACCTGCACCGCGGCGTGGTGGCCCGCGGGCTCGGTCGCTCCTACGGCGACAGCGCCCAGAACTCCGGCGGTCTCGTGCTGGACATGAGCCACTTCAACCGCATCCACGAGCTCAACGCCGAGAAGGCGCTGGCCGTGGTGGACGCGGGCGTGAACCTCGACCAGCTCATGCGCGCGGCCCTGCCGTTCGGCCTGTGGGTTCCGGTGCTCCCGGGCACCCGGCAGGTCACGGTCGGCGGCGCGATCGGTCATGACATCCACGGTAAGAACCACCATTCGGCCGGGTCCTTCGGCAACCACGTCACCCGCATGGAACTGCTCGTCGCCGACGGCCGGGTGCTGACCCTGGAGCCGAGCGGTACCGCCGACGACCCGGAGGGCACCCTGTTCTGGGCCACGGTCGGCGGCAACGGCCTGACCGGCGTGATCCTCAAGGTGTGGATCGCCATGACCCGCACCGAGACCGCCTTCTTCCTGGCCGATTCCGATCAGACCGGGTCGCTCGACGAGACGATCGCCCTGCACACCGACGGTTCCGAGTCGAAGTACACCTACTCCTCGGCCTGGTTCGACGCGATCAGCGCGCCGCCGAAGCTCGGCCGGGCAGCCGTGTCCCGCGGGTCGCTGGCCACCCTCGCCGAACTCGAGGAATACGCGCCCAAGCTGGCGAAGAACCCCCTGGCGATGGACGCCAAGCCGCTCATCACCTTCCCGGACATTTTCCCCAACGGGCTCGCGAACAAGTACACCTTCGGCCCCATCGGCGAGGTGTACTACCGGCTCGGGGTCACGTCCCGGAACCAGATCAAGACGCTGCCGGCGTTCTACCACATGCTCGACCTGTTCTCCGAGTGGAACCGGGCCTACGGGTCCAAGGGATTCCTGCAGTACCAGTTCATCGTCCCGCCCGGCGAGGTCGAGGGCTTCAAGGAGATCATCGGCGACATCCAGCGCTCGGGGCACTACTCGTTTCTCAACGTCTTCAAGCTCTTCGGCCCGGGAAACCAGGCGCCGCTGTCCTTCCCCATGGAGGGATGGAACGTCTGCGTGGACTTCCCGATCAACAGCCGGCTCAACACGTTCGTCAACGAACTCGACGCCAAGGTCATGTCGATGGGCGGCCGCCTGTACACGGCCAAGGACTCCCGCGTCCCGGCCGAGCGCTTCCACGCGATGTACCCTCGGATCGATTCGTGGATCGCCACCCGCCGGGGGATCGACCCGAACGGCGTGTTCGTCTCCGACATGGGGCGTCGCCTCGAGCTGATCTGACGGTCGACCGGGGCGGGGCCTCCCCGCCGCCGCCGCCCGGCTCCACGGCCGCGACGCGCCTCCGCCGGGGGACCGCCGGCGGGGGCTACACACGACCCCGGCCCGGCGTCACACTGGAGGATGTCCTCGGACCACGAGCGTCTACCGACGCGTCCGAAATGGAGCCCGCCATGATCCTCCGCGCCGCTGTCGCCGCAGTCGCCCTGATCGTGACCACCCCGCCCTCGGCGGTGTGGGAACGGTCCCCGAGCAGACCGGCCCCGTCACCCACCTCGGTACGCCCACGGCCACGCGCACCGCGCCGAGCCGGGCCCGGACGACCTCGATTCATCTGATCCGGGCGGCCGGGGGCCGGCCGGACCGGGCCACCGCGCAGCGGCCCACACCGCCTCGCGCCCGTCCCGATCCACCCGCCACCCGTGAGGGGCGCAGCAGCGTCGGACCCCCTCGGTAGACTCCTGCCCATGATCAATGCCGTCGGCGTCCCCCAGACCCTGCTCCTCCTCGGTGGTACCTCCGAGATCGGCCTGGCCATCTGCGCCGAGTACCTCCAGCAGGGCCCGATGCGCGTGATCCTCGCCTGCCTGCCCGGAGACCCGGGGGTCGACGACGCGCGCGCGGAGATGACCGCCGCCGGTGCGAGCGCGGTGGAGGTGGTCGACTTCGACGCCGCCGCGACCGAGTCCCACCCGGCCGCGTTCGAGCAGATCTTCGCCGGCGGGGACGTGGACGTGGCGATCGTCGCGTTCGGCCTGCTGGGTGAGAACGAGGAACTCTGGTCCGACCAGCGCAAGGCCGTCCAGATCGCCCAGATCAACTACACCGGCGCGGTCTCGGTGGGCGTGTTGCTCGCCGAACGGATGAAGTCGCAGGGTTACGGCCGGATCATCGCCATGAGTTCGGCCGCGGGTCTCCGTGCCCGCCGCTCCAACTTCGTCTACGGCTCCACCAAGGCGGGGCTGGACTCCTTCTACACCGGCCTCGGGTACGCGCTGGCCGAGCACGGGGTGGACGTCCTGGTCATCCGGCCCGGCCAGGTCCGCACGCGCATGTCGGCGCACGTCAAGGAGGCGCCGCTGACCATCAACAAGGACGAGGTCGCCCGCATCGCGGTGAAGAACGCCGGAGCCGGTAAGGGCGCGGTCTTCGCACCTGCCGCGTTCGGCGGGGTCATGGCCGTGCTCACGCACGTCCCCCGCCCCATCTTCCGCAAGCTCCCCTTCTAGGGATGCCGGTGGCGCTCCGGGGGCTCGGCCTGGCCGGCGCGGCGACGCTGCTGGCCGCCGTCGTCACCGCGGTCGTCCTCGCCGGGTTCTCCCTCGTCTCCTTCCCCGCCTACGGCAACTCCAACGTCCTGCGGGCGCTGACGGTCGTCGGTCAGGTCGCCGCCATCGCGCTGGTGGTGCTGGGGATACTGTCCGTACGCGCCGGCGAGCAGCCGGGCGGTCGGTCCGCGCTGGTCCGTCTGGGTAAGCTCGCGGCCCCCACCGGCTCCGCGTTGCTGGTCGCCGCCACACTGGGGATCCCGCTCGCCGCATCGCGGTTGTACCTGCACGGCGTGAGCGTGGACCAGGAGTTCCGCACCCAGTTCCTCGGTCGCTCGGCGACCTCGCTCGGACTGCCCGACATGGCGTACGCCGACCTGCCCTCGTTCTATCCGTCCGGCTGGTTCTGGCTGGGCGGGCGGTTCGCCGACCTCGCCGGCCTCGAGGGCTGGGCGGCGTACAAGCCGTGGTCCATCCTCTCGCTCGCGATCGCCGCCGCGCTGGTCACCGTGCTGTGGACCCGCCTGTTGCGCACCGACCTCGGGGCGGCGGTGGGACTGGCGTCGACCTCGATCATGCTCGCCTACGGCAGCCCCGAGCCCTACGGCGCGATCGTGGCGCTGTTCCTCCCGCCTGTGCTCATCCTCGCGTGGCACGCCGTCAACCCCACGGCGCGGCACGCCGGTCGCGGTGCGGCCCTGACCACCACCCTGTTCCTGGGCGTCTCGGCCAGCATGTACACGCTCTACACGGGTCTGGCGGCGGGCACCGTCGTACTCATGGCGCTGGTCGCGACCGTCACCGCCGTGTTCGCCGGCCGCCGCGCCGACCGTGCGGAGGACCGTGGGACCGACCGCGCCGACGGGGCACATCCCGCCCGTGAACCCCTCCCGCTCTGGCTGCCCTCGGTCCGGCTCGCGGCGATCGGGTTCGGCTCCATCGCGATCGCGCTCATCGTGTGGGCGCCCTATCTGCTCGCCGCCCTGCGCGGAACCCCGGCCGACTCCGGGACGGCGATGCACTACCTGCCCGACGCCGGCGCCCGCCTGCCGCTGCCCATGACCGCCGGCGGCCTCACGGGCTGGGTGTGTCTGGCCGGTCTGGTCTGGATCGTCGCCCGAGCGTGGACCTCGCGCCGCGCTCAGGCGCTGGGCCTGGGCGTGGTGGCCGTCTACCTGTGGTGCCTGGCCTCGATGGCGATCACCGTCCTGGGCACCACCATGCTCGGTTTCCGCCTCGAACCGGTGCTCATCGGTCTGCTCGTGGTGGCGGGCGTCTTCGCGATCACCGATGTCGCCGGCCTCGCCGTGCGCCTCGCCGGGCGCCAGAACGGCACCGACCGGCCCGCTGCGGAGGCGGCCGACCGGCGTCGCCGGGCCACCGCGGTGGTGGGGGTCCTGGCCTCACTGGCCGCACTCGCCCACGCTCAGGGCATCCCCGATCACCTGCACGAGGAGATCCGGCTGGCCTACACCGACACCGACGGTCACGGAGAGCGGGCGGACCGCTACCCGCCCGGGCCCGAGTCCCACTACGCCGAGGTCGACGAGACCATCCGGGAGGCGTTCCCCGGCCGGAGGCGGACCGACCTCGTCGTCGTCAGCACCGCCGATGCCTTCCTCGCCTACCACCCGTACCTGGCCTACCAGGCCGTCACCTCCCACTACGCCAACCCCCTGGGGCGGTACGCCGACCGCAACGAGGCCATGCTCCGGTGGGAGGACGCCACCAGCGGCGCCGAGCTGCACGCCATGATGGACCAGACCCCGTGGCGCGGCCCCGACGCGATCGTCACCCGCCGGTCGGGCGACGGATACGCACTGCGCCTGGCCGAGGACACCTACCCCAACGACCCCAACGTGCGACGGTTCGGCGTCACCATCCCCGCCGAGGCCGTCGAGGGCCCCCACTTCGAGGTCCACGACGTGGGCCCGTTCGCCGTGATCGTGGTGCGGTGATCACGTGGTGACGACGCGGGGAGCGGGTGACGGCCGCGGGTCCGGTGACGACCCGGGAGCAGGGACCGTGCCAGGGGGTGACGACGACGAGGTGCGCGACACCGACCGTGAGCGTCCCCTCGGACTGCACCCCTACCCCGGAATGGACCGCCACCGCCGGTGGGCGATCATCACCGGGTTCCTCGGTGCGTTCCTCGCCGTCCTCGCCGGGATACTGCCCGTCGACCAGGACACCACCCGTGTGCAGTGGACGGCCGGGCCCGACTACGCCCCGGTCACCGCGCCCCTGGTCTCCGGGCGGCCGCTCGACCTGACGATCACCGCCCCCTGCGCGCCGCTGGCACAGGTGCCGGAGAACACGATCGTGTTCTCCACCCTCCCGCAGGACGCCCCCGGGCGGATCTCCGACGGGCTGGTCGTCCAACGCGTCCGGGACGCCGCGGGCGATCCCGTCATCGAGGTCGCGGTCCGCAACATCACGCTGCTGTCCGTGCCGTTGTCGACCCTGCGCGACCCCGCGTGCGAGACGCTGCACGTGCGCGCCGAGACCGGGATCCTCACCGCAGAGTTCACCGGCCTCGAACGGGACCCCGATGACGCCGACGACGCCGTGCGCGCCGCCGTGCCCGGAAGCATGCGGCCGCAGGTCACCGGCGTCTTCACCGACCTCACGGCCGCGACCGCACCCGACGGGCTCGGTGAGTCGACGGTGGAGGTGACCGTCGACTCCCGCTACTCGTCCAGCCCCACGCTGCTCAAGCTGGTGCTGATGGTGATCGGCGTCCTTGCCACCCTCGCGTCCGTGGTGTTCCTGCACCGCCTCGACGGCATCGACGGCCGCTCGGGTCGACGGTTCGTGCCCCGGTCCTGGTCGCGACTGTCCGGGGTCGACGGCGTGGTGATCGGCGTCCTGGGTTTCTGGCACCTCGTGGGCGCCAACACCTCCGACGACGGCTACCTGCTGACCATGGCCCGCTCCGCCGGGCCCAGCGGATACATGGCCAACTACTACCGCTGGCTCGGCTCCCCCGAGTCCCCGGTGGGGTGGTACTACGAGATCCTGCGGGTGTTCGCCGAGGTGTCCACGGCCAGTCCCTGGATGCGCCTGCCCACCCTGGTGTGCGGCATCCTCGCGTGGCTCATCATCAGTCGGGAGGTCGTGCCCCGGTTGGGTCGACTCGCGCGCACCTGGCGCGGCCCGCGCTGGACGGGGGCCGCCCTGTTCCTCGCGTTCTGGATGGCGTTCAACAACGGGCTGCGGCCCGAGCCCGTGATCGCGCTGGGCGCCCTGCTCACCTGGTCGCTGGTGGAGCGGTCCATCGCCACCCGCCGCCTCGTGCCGGGCGTCGCGGCGATCGGTGTGGCCGCGTTCTCCCTCGGTGCCGGCCCGACCGGGCTGATGTGCGTGGCGGCGCTGGCCGCCGGCGCACGCGAGTTCGTCCGCATGGTGCGCCGCCGCGCGCAGGTGGTCGGATGGGCGGCGATCCTCGGACCCGTGCTGGCGGTGGGCCTCGCACTGCTCTACACCGTGTTCGCCGACCAGACCCTGGCCGCGGTCCTCGAGGCCACCCGCATCCGCACCGAGCTCGGTCCGAGTCTGCCCTGGTACGGGGAGAAGGAACGCTGGGAGGCACTGTTCGGGGTCTCCGCCGACGGCGGGGTCGCCCGGCGCTTCCCCGTCCTGCTCATGCTCATGTGCCTCGTGCTCGTCTCGGCCGTGATGCTGCGGCGTGGGCGGATCCCCGGCGCCGCCGCGGGGCCGTCCCGCCGGCTGATCGGCGTGATCGCGGGATCGTTGCTGTTCCTGGTGTTCACGCCCACCAAATGGACCCACCACTTCGGGGTGTTCGCCGGACTGGCCGGAGCCCTGGCGGTGCTGTCCGTGATCGCGCTGCGCTCCTCGACGGTGTCGCTGAGCCGGAACCGCTGGCTGGTGTGGGCGGCGCTGTGCCTCGTCGTCGGACTCTCCACCGCCACCGACAACACCTGGTGGTACGTCTCCGACTACGGCATCCCCTTCTCGGACTCCTTCCCCGCCATCGGCGGGGTGCAGATCCAGTACGTCGCGTTCGTCGGCGGATTCGTGTGTCTGCTCATCGCCGGGCTCATCCACTCCGGGATCCTGCCCGACGACCCCGGCGCCGCCCTCCGCGTCCGCATCAGACAGGCGGTGCCCTTCCTGCGCACGCACGCCGACACCCCCGCGTCGCGACGGCGGGACGGCGGCTCCGGGGACACGGCCCGCCCGCGCCGCCACGCCGGGATCGGCGGCGCCCCGCTGACGGTCGTCGCGTTCTCCGTGGTGATCTTCGAACTGTCCTCCGCGGTCATCGCCGTGTTCGCCCAGACCCCGGCCTACACGGTCGGGCGCGGCAACATGCGCGCCCTGGCCGGCGAACCCTGCGCGCTGGCCGACTCGGTGCTGGTCGAGGAGGACTCCAACGACGGACTGCTCGGCGCCATCGGGGCCGGGCCGGAGATCTCCCTCGGGGCCGGCGTGGTCAACGGCTTCGCCCCCAACGGTCTGCCGGACTCCATCACCGTCGACAGCACCGAGGCCTCCGGCTCCCTGGCGACGTCCGAGACCGGCGAGCGCGACCCCGGCGACGGCGTGGACGCCGGCACCACCGGTGGCCGCGGCGCCGTGACCGTCAACGGCTCCACCGTGGCCCTGCCCTTCGGCCTCGACCCGGACACCACTCCCGTCCTCGGTTCGTACCGGCGCGGGCCGCAGGTCGCCGCCGAACTCACCAGCGCCTGGTACCAACTCCCCGCCCGCAGCCCCAACCGGCCGCTACTCGTCATGGCCGCCGCCGGCCGGATCGGGAGCGGCGACCTACGGATCGAGTACGGACGCCCCGGCCGGGTCGGCCCCGCCGGACCCACCGATTTCGAGGTCATGGGGTCCATGTCCCCCATCGACATCGGGCCGGCCCCCGCCTGGCGCAACCTGCGCATCCCGCTCGAGTCGATCCCCGCCGAGGCCGAGGTCGTCCGCGTGGTCGCCACCGACGGCAACCTCGATCCCGACCAGTGGCTCGCTGTGACCCCACCACGGAACCCGCGCCTGCGCACCCTCGACGAGGTCGTCGGCCACACCGACCCGGTGCTCGTCGACTGGGTGGTGGCACTGGCGTTCCCGTGCCAGCGACCGTTCGTGCACAACGGTGGCGTGGCGGAGATCCCCCGATACCGCATCCTCGCCGACCGGGAATCCTCCTCCGCCGCGAACTGGTGGCAGAGCGCCGGCGGCGGCGGACCCCTGCTGTGGACCACCCAGACGGTCGAGGCGATCACGGTCCCCACCTACCTCGACCACGACTGGTCGAGGGACTGGGGTTCGCTCCAGCGGTTCGAACCTCTGGACCCGCAGGCGAGTCCGGCCGAACTGGTCCGCGGCAGCGAGTTGCGGTGGGGCTGGACCACGCCGGGTCCGATGAAGTGATCGTCGCCTAGAATCGGTCGTCGTGTCAGACTCCTCGCCGGCCCCGTCCCCGGAAACCGCCCCGGCCACCGGCCCGGTGGCCGGCTCGGTCGCCGCCGACTCCCGCGTCAAGCGACTCCGTCTCATCTCGATAGTCAGCGGGCTCCTGGGGACCCTGTGCTTCCTCTCCCTGCCGTTCCTGCCGGTCGAGCAGACGACCTCGACCGTGCAGTGGCCGCAGAACGGGTCCGTCGACTCGGTCACCGCCCCGCTCATGGCGCACTCGCCGCAGCGGTTCACCGCCACCGCACCGTGCACCCTGGTCGCGGATCTCCCGGAGGACGGGGGCATCCTGCTGGCCACCGCGCCCGCCGGCGGCGAGGAGGCCGGCGACCGCGCACTGTTCGTGCGCGCCTCCGCCGAGACGGTCGACGTGATCTCGCGCAACCGGGTGATCGTCTCCGCACCGCGAGACCGCGTGGAGGCCGGCGACTGCACCCGGCTCAGCGTGGTCGCGGCCCCCACCTACGTGGAGGCGGCGTTCGAGGGGATGGACGATCCCGCGGCCACCCGCAGGGTGGACGCCGAGGACCTGCGCCCGATGGTGGTGGGCGTCTACACCGACCTGCCCTCGGACACAGCCGTGCCCGACGGTCTCGGCGCCACCGTGGAGGTCGACTCCCGGTTCACCACCGACCCCACCGCCCTCAAGTGGGCCGCCATCGTGATCGGCCTGCTGGCCACCGCGGTCGCCCTGTGGGCCCTGCACGCACTCGACCAGACCGACGGCCGGCGCGCCCGCCGCTTCCTGCCGCGCGGCTGGTTCAAGATCCGGCCGCCCGACGTCGTCGTGATCGGCACACTCGGCATCTGGCACTTCATCGGCGGCAACACCTCCGACGACGGCTACATCCTCACGATGGCCCGCGCCGCCGACCCGGCCGGGTACATGGCCAACTACTACCGCTGGTACGGGGTCCCCGAGTCGCCCTTCGGCTCCCCCTACTACGACCTGCTCACGCTGTTCGCACAGGTCTCCACCGCCAGCCCGTGGATGCGCCTGCCCGCGCTCGTCGCGGCCATCCTCTGCTGGCTGGTCATCAGCCGCGAGGTCCTGCCACGCCTCGGCCGGGCCGCCCGCACCACCCCGGTGGTGCTCTGGAGCGCCGCCGCCGTGTTCCTCGCGTTCTGGATGGCGTTCAACAACGGCCTGCGGCCCGAGCCCGTCATCGCGCTGGGGGCCCTGCTCACCTGGGTCTCCGTCGAACGGGCGATAGCCACGCGCCGGATGCTCCCGTTCGCGATCGCGGTGATCATCGCCTCGTTCTCACTGGCCACCGGCCCCACCGGCCTCATGGCCGTCGCCGCCCTCATCATGGGGCTGCGGGCGGTCGTCCGCACCGTGGTCGTGCGCGGCCGCCGGATCGGCTCGTACCTCGCCCTGATCGCCCCGGTGCTGGCCTCCGGCACCATGGTGCTCATCGTCGTCTTCGGCGTCCAGAACCTCGCCGCCGTCCTCGAGGCCATCCGCGTCCGCGGCGAGATCGGCCCCAACCTCAACTGGTTCGAGGAATTCGTCCGCTACTACTACCTGATGATCCCCACGGTGGACGGGTCCCTCGCCCGCCGCCTGCCGGTCCTGCTCGTGCTGCTGTGCCTGGCGCTGGTGATCGGCACCATGCTGCGCCGCGGCAAGGTGCCCGGCGCAGCCTCGGGACCGGTCTGGCGCCTGGTCGGCGTGGTCGTGGGCACCGCCTTCTTCATGATGTTCTCGCCCACCAAGTGGACCCACCACTTCGGTGTGTACGCCGGCATCGGCGGGGCGATCGCCGCGTTGGGCGCCCTCGCGATCTCCGCGTCCGCCGTCCGGACGGCCCGCAACCGCACGTTGTTCCTGGGCGTCATCCTCGTGGTGGTCGCGCTCGCCTTTGCGGGCCCCAACGGTTGGTGGTACGTCTCCAGTTACGGCATCCCGTGGTGGGACAAGGCACCCAGCGTCCGCGGCATCGACGCCGCCACTGTGCTGCTCGCCCTGGCCGTGCTCACGTTCGCCTTCGCCGGCTGGCAGCACCTCCGTCGTGACTACATCGGTGAGCACGCGCCCCGCACCTCGGCGGGTCGTCGCCGGGTGCGGACCTTCGCCGCCGCCCCCATCGCGGTGGTCGCGGGACTGCTGGTGGTCTTCTCGTTCGCCTCGTTCGCCAAGGGGATCCACAAGCAGTACCCGGCCTACACCATCGCCGCCGGGAACGTGTCCGCGCTCGCAGGCAACCCTTGCATGCTCGCCGACCGCGTCCTGGTCGAGCCCGACGCGAACGCCGGCATGCTGGACCCGCTCGACGCCACCCCCCTGCCCGACGGGTCGATCGACCCGCGGGACCGGGCCGCCGCCCTCGAGGCCGGGGAGAACACCGCGTTCACCCCGGACGGTGTCGCCCCGGACCTGTCGGCCGACGCGGTGGTGGCCGACCCCGGCGCCGCCAACACCACCTCCGAGCCCGGCGGCGGCCCGTCGGTCAGCACCGGGGAGAGCGCCGGCACGGCCGGCGGCCGCGGGGCGGAGGGCGTGAACGAGTCCACGGTGGCCCTGCCGTTCGGGCTCGACCCCGCCACGACCCCGGTGCTCGGGTCGTTCTTCGTGGGCCCGCAGCGGGAGGCGAGCCTGGAGACCGGCTGGTACCGCCTGCCCGAGAACCGCGAGTCCCACCCGCTCCTGGTGATCTCGGCGGCCGGCCGGATCGGCCGCTACGACGCCGACGGGCTCTACGAGTACGGCCAGGAGGTCGTGGTCGAGTTCGGCCGGTCCGGCGACGCCGGGGTCGACACGGTGGGCGAGCCGGTGGTGCCGTTCGACATCGGTCCCGCGCCGACGTGGCGCAACCTGCGGGTGGACATGCAGGACGCCCCCGCCGACGCCGATGTCATGCGGGTCCGGGTCGACGACAACGACCTCACCCCCGAACAGTGGACCGCCATCACCCCGCCGCGCGCACCCGAGCTCGTGACGGTCCAGGAGATGGTCGGGTCGGAGTCGCCCGTCCTGCTCGACTGGGCGGTGAGCCTGCAGTTCCCGTGCCAGCGGCCGTTCGAGCACTACGCGGGTGTGGCGGAGTTGCCGGAGTTCCGGATCCTGCCCGACCGTCCGCTCGCCGTGAGCGCCACCAGTACGTGGATGTCCTACGAGGCCGGTGGGCCGCTCGGGTGGATCGAGACCGCCCAGCGTGCCCGGACGATCCCGTCGTACCTGCGCCACGACTGGAACCGTGACTGGGGTTCGATCGAGGCGTACACGCCGCTGGGCACCTATCAGGAGGACCCGCCGGCGCCCGCGGAGGTGACCACCGGGACCGAGACCCGTTGGGGCTGGTGGCAGCCCGAGGGGCCGATCCTGGTGACCGACCCGGAGTAGGCCGCACCGCGGTACCGGGAGAATGTGGTGTGCCGACACGCCCACCGTGGGTACCGTGTCGGCTATGAGCATCTCAATGACCCGGTACGCCGCTTCGGCCGCGATGGCCCTCGCCCTCGGGGTGTCGACCGCATGCTCGTCCGACGACCCGGAACCGGATTCGACCAACCGCGGCGGAGGAGAAACGGACGGTCAGACCTCGGTCGAGAACGTCTTCATCGCACCCGCCTACGCGATCGACTGTTCGCTGCAGGTGGACGCACCCGCTCAGCTGAGCTTCACCGCGGTCAACGACAGCTCCACCGAGGCGGAGACTCTCTCGGAGATCACCAGCCCCGCCGCGGAGCGGGTCGAGATCGACGCCCCCGCGGGTGCCCTCGAAATCGCCCCCGAGTCGTCGATCGCCGCCGGTCAACCGGTGGAGAACGTCGAGGACGCCGACGCACCCGACCGGCCGTTCAGGTCCTTCATGTTCGGTCTCGACGACAGCGCCGAGCCGGGGAAGTCGATCCCGGTCACCTTCACCTTCGAGCGGGCGGGGGACATCACCCTCCAGGTGGCCGTCGACGCCTGTCCGAACCAGTCCGAGTAGCCGCCCAGTCGACCCCGCCCGCGGCGGTCACATGGGCGCGATGGGGTGCTTACGCGGCGGCTCGTTGCTGATCTTGTCCCGCAGCTGGTTCAGCGCACCGCGCAGCACCAGGCGGGTCTGCGACGGCTCGATCACGGCGTCGATGTACCCGCGCTCGGCGGCGGTGTACGGGGTCGCGATGAACTCGTTGTACATGTCGACGAGCTGCTTGCGGAGCTTGGGACCCTCCTCGGGGCCCGCCTCCTCGATCTGCCGACGCTGCAGCAGGTCGACCGCGCCCTCGGCACCCATCACCGCGATGCGCGCGGTGGGCCAGGCGAAGTTGAGGTCGCCACCCAGGTTCTTGGACCCCATCACGGCGTACGCGCCGCCGTAGGCCTTGCGCACCACGAAGGTCACCTTGGGCACCGAGGTCGCGGCCACGGCGTATCCCATCTTGGCGCCGCGGTGGATGATGCCGAGTTTCTCCTGCTGGACGCCCGGGAGATAGCCGGGGGTGTCCACCACGTAGACCAGCGGGATCGAGTAGGCGTCACACAGCATCATGTGCCGCGTCGCCTTCTCCGAGGCGTCGATGTCCAGCGAACCGGACAGGTGAAGCGGCTGGTTGGCGATGACGCCGACGGACTCACCGTCGACACGGGCGAATCCCGTGATGATGTTGGACGCGAACTGGCCGGAGGTCTCCACGAACTCGCCGTCGTCGAACATCCGCAGCAGCACATCGTGCATGTCGTACGCGGCGTTGTCCGAGTCCGGGATGATCGTGTCGAGGTGCAGATCCGACTCGGTGCGCACCGGCTCGAGCCCCGGGTTGATCCGGGGAGCCTTCTCCGCCGCCGAGGACGGCAGAAAGCTCAGCAGGTTGCGCACGTACATGAACGCGTCGTTCTCGCTCACGGCCACGTGGTTGACGTTGCCGTTCTTGGCCTGCTGCAGGGCCGAACCGAGATCCTCCATGGAGATCTCCTCGCCCGTGACCTGCTTTATGACGTCCGGGCCGGTGACGAACATGTACGCCTGGTCCTGGACAGCCACGACGAAGTCGGTGGTGACGGGAGCGTAGACGGCGCCGCCGGCGCACTTGCCCAGCATGATCGAGATCTGGGGGACGTAGCCCGACGCCGGGTACTGGCGCTTGGAGATCTCGGAGTAGTAGGCCAGCGAGGTCACGGCGTCCTGGACACGGGCACCACCGGAGTCGTTGATGCCGATGATGGGGCACCCGATCTTGATCGCGAAGTCCATGATCGCGCAGACCTTCTTGCCGAAGCCCTCCCCTACCGACCCGCCGAACACCGTGTTGTCGTGCGCGTACACGGCCACCGGGCGACCGTCGATGGTGCCGCGGCCGGTGACCACGCCGTCACCGAACGGGTTGTCCGGGCTACCGGGAGCCTTGGCCAGCTGGCCCATCTCCACGAAACTGCCCGCGTCGAGCAGTAGTGCGATCCGCTCCCGCGGCGGGGTGTGCCCCGCGGCGTCGCGGCGGGCCTTCGCCCGCTCGCTGCCCGGGTCCTTGGCCTGCTCGGTCTTGACCCGCAGTTCCGCGAGCTTCTCCGCGGTGGTCTTCGCCGTCACGCGTCTGTCCCCTTCCGTACACCCGCGTCGAGCTCGGTGAGCCGGCGCGCCAGATGCTTACCGACGGTACCGACCACCGGTTCGTCGACCATCGCGAGGTGGTCCCCGTCGAGCTGGACGACCTCCAGGTCGCCGACGATGCGGGCCCAGCCGCCGTCCGGGTCGATGTGTGCGTAGCGGGGCTCGAGCTCGATCGCCCCGTCGTGCATCCGCTCCGCGCGGTACAGCACGAACGGCACCTCGGCGCCGACACCGGCCCAGGTGGACAGGTCCGCGCTCTGCAGGATCCGGTTGTCGACGAAGCTGGCCCGCTGGTGTTCGATGACACCGCCGCCCATGGCGTTGGCCTCGGCACCCAGCGCCCCGAGCAGCATATCCAACACGCCGTCCTCACCGTGCTCGGCCAGGAAGTCCCGCGGGACCTCCACGTCCAACCCGTAGGTGCGCTTGGCGAACTCCGAGTACCGACGCCACCGGGCCTCGGCCTCGTCGAGGGTGTCGGGGATCGGCTCCGACGGCTGCACGGTGTCCAGCAGGACCACCAGCGCGACCTCGTCGCCAGCGGCCCGCAGTTGCCGGGCCACCTCCACGGCCAGCGCGCCGCCGAAGGACCAGCCCCCCACGGCGAGCGGACGGCCGGCCGCGATCTCGCGGATGCGGTCCAGGTAGCTCGCGGCCCGCTCCTCCAGCGGCCCCTCGACGCGCTCGACGCCGTACACCGGGGTGTCCGCGCCGAGTCGGTCGACCAGCGGCTCGTACACGAACGACGACCCGCCGGCGGCGTGGAACAGGAACAGCGGGGTGCCCTCGGCCGACCCCTCGGCCAGCACGCGGATGTTGCCCTCCACCGCGACCTCGGTGAACGGACGGAGCAGATCCGCGACTTCGGCGATCGTCGTGGCACCGGCGACCTGTGCGGCGGTGATGTCGCCACCCGAGCGGGCGGAGAGCCGCTCGGCGAGAGCGACCCGGGTCGGCTCGTCGACCGGGGGCAGCGGCCCCGTCACGCCGGGTGCCGCGGCGCCGGTGACCACGGCCCAGGCGCCGAACGCCATGCGCTCGGTGTCGTCGCGGGGCGCGATGGCGACCGCGGCGTCATCGCCGCCGGAGCCCTCCTCGGACGCCGGCGCGTCGCCGCGCAGTGCGGCCACGTCGACGGCGCCCTCACCGCGGGCCTGCTGGGCCGCCAGGTCGCCGACCTGATCCGGGTTCTCGACGGCGAACCGCACCATGTCCGCGACATCGTCGAGCGACGCGTCGCGCATCGCCTGCAACTCGAGCGGCGGGATGGCGAACTCGTGCTCGACACGGTTCTTGATCCGCACCGCCATGAGCGAATCCAGGCCGAGATCGAGCAGCGGTAGCTCCCTCGGCAGGTCGTCGGGGCTGTATCCCATCGAGGAGCCGATGATCCGGGCCAGGCGGTCACCGATCGCTTCGCCGGAGTCGGGGTTCCAGCGGGTGTCGACCTCGTCGTCGTCGTCCTCGTCGTCGACCACCGGCGCGTCGGACTCACTCGACACGTAGTGCTGCTCGGGCGCGGAGTCCGGGGCGATGGGGGCGCCGCCGGTCACGGCGCACTCGGCGACCAACACGAACGCCGCGGTGGCGTCGCCGGCGCGGGCGTGGACCTGCACCGACGCGCCACCCGGGTGCGGGGTCATGGTGGTGGTCACGGAACCGGCGGCCGGCAGCACGCCGGGCCGGTTCACGGCGGTGAGGGTCGCACCCTCGAGCACCGACGCCGCGGCGGCGGTCATCAGCGCGTCGACGCTGGGCACCACCTCGGCACGGACCTGCCACGCGTGTCGACCGTCGGGCAGCGCGACGTGCGAGCCCGGCATCCGGCCCTCGCTCGACCCGCCCCCGGCGGTGACCTTGGGCCACAGGGTGCGGCGCTTCCACGCGGTCCCCGGCACCGGCGCGTACCGGCCGGGGCCCGTGACGTAGCCGTGGATCATCTCCACGACGCTGGGCACGTCGATGGTGTGACCGTGCACGTACAGCTGCGCGACGGCGTGCAGGAGCGTGTCGGCCTCGGACTCCTTGCGCTTGAGCGTGTGGAGGAGGTTCGGCTCCATGAGCCCCGCGTCGAAGCAGGTCGCGGCCACCGACATCGCCGCCACCGGGTTGGGCGCGAGCTCGAGGAACGTGACGTACCCGGCCTCGACGGCCTTGCGCACGGCGTGGGTGAACCACACGGAGTGCCGCATGCCCTTGACCCAGTACTCCTCCGCGTGGACCGGCTCGTGACCGGCGCGGTAGAAGGTCTCGCGATCGACCGAGGAGAACAGGCCGGAGGTGAGCTCGCGCGGCTCGAGACCCGCGATCTCCGCGGCCAGCTCGCCCAGGAGCATGTCGACGTCCGAGGTGTGCCCGGCGCCGCGGACCTGCAGCTGACGGGCGAACTTGCCCTGCTCCTCGACCCACGCGACGAAGTCGGCGACGGGCTTGGCACGGCCGCCGACCGTGGTGTGGGTGGGCGCGGCGTAGACGGCGGGCTCGATGGAGGCGAACTGCGGGTTGTCGGCGATGATCTGCGCGATCTCCTCGGCCGAGTACTCGACCAGCGCCATCGCGCCGGCCTCCTCCTCCGAGACCTGCCCCTCGGCGTCGCCCATGAGACGCGAGCGCACGCAGATCACGCGGACGGCGTCCTCGAGGCCGAGGCCTCCGGTCGCGTACGCGGCGGCCACCTCGCCCATCGAATGCCCGATCACGGCCTCGGGCTTGGCTCCGAGCGCGCGCAGGGTGTCGACCAGCGCCACCTGGATGGCGAAGATCCCGACCTGGGAGTTCTCCAGCTCGTACGTCTGGGAGTCATCGAGGATCAACTCCGCGATCCGGTAGCCGGCCTCGAAGTCGATGAGCTCGTCCACCGCGTCCAGGCACGAGGCGAACAGCGGGTTGGACAGGTACAGCTCCTTGGCCATCTTGCGGTGCTGGGACCCGAAGCCGGAGAACACCCACACGTCACCGGTGCCGGCGGGGGCGTCGGCGCTGAACACGCCCGGCCCGGGGTCGCCGGCCGCCAGCGCGCGCAGGCCCGCCACGAGCTCGTCGCGGGTGTGGCCCACGACGGCGCCGCGGGAGCGACCGTGGTTGCGGGTGGCGAGGGTGCGGGCGACGGCGCCCAGGTCGACCGAGTCGTCCTGCGCCTCGAGCCAGTCCGCGATCTGACCGGCCGTGGACTTGCGGCGCGACGGCAGGGAACCGGAGACGACGAGCACGGTCGCGGGGGCGCCGGGGACGGAGGTGCCGGTGGTGGCCAGCTCGTCGGCGTTGCGCTCCACGGCCTCGGCCACGCAGCGTGCGATGTCGTCCGCGGCGGCCGGGGTCGCGGCGGCCGGGGCCTCGGGGGCCTGGGCTTCGGCGGCAGGGGCGTCAGGGGTGGCGACCTCGGCGGCCCGGGCGTCGGAGACGGAGTCCTCGTCGACCGTGGTCCCCTCCGACGCGCGGACCGGCGCCGGCTGGTACTCGGCCACCACGACGTGCGCGTTGGTGCCACCGAACCCGAACCCGGAGATGCCGGCCAGGGCGCGCCCGCTGTAGCGCGGCCACCCGGTGGTCTCCGTGACCACGCTCAGTCGCGCGGCGTCGAAGTCGATGTACGGGTTGGGGCCCGCGAAGTTGATCGTCGGCGGCAGGGCGTCGTTGGTCATCCCGAGGATGATCTTGGCGAGGCCGGCGGCCCCGGCGGCGGACTCCATGTGGCCGAAGTTGGTCTTGGCCGAGCCGAGCAGCGTGGGGCGGTCGGCCTCGCGGCCGCGGCCGAGCACCTGGCCCAGTGCGGTGGCCTCGATGGGGTCCCCGAGGATGGTGCCGGTGCCGTGCGCCTCGATGTAGTCGACCTCGCGCGGGTCGACGCCCGCGTCGGCGTAGGCCTGGCGCAGGACGGCGACCTGGGCGTCGGGGTTGGGTGCGGTCATACCGTTGGAGCGACCGTCCGAGTTCACGGCGGACCCCTTGATGACGGCGAGGATGTCGTTGCCGTCCCGTTCGGCCTCCGACAGGCGCTTCAGGATGAACACTCCCCCGCCCTCCGACCGGCAGATGCCGTTGGCATCGGACGAGAACGCCTTGATCCGCCCGTCGGGGCTGAGCGCTGCACCGGTCTTGGCGAAGCCCATGGTCGCGGCGGGCGCGAGCATCATGTTGACACCGCCGGCGACGACCAGGTCCGATTCGTGCAGTCGCAGCGAGTTGACGGCCTCGTGGATCGCCACCAGGGACGTCGAGCAGGCGGTGTCCAGCGTCATGGACGGGCCGCGGAAGTCGAACGTGTACGAGACCCGGTTCGAGATGATCGAGTTGGAGGCGCCGGTGACCGCGTACGGGGAGGCCGCAGCGGAGTCCGAGGTGAGGAACACCTGGTAGTCGCTGGAGGACGATCCCATGAAGACGCCGACCTCGTGGCCCTTGAGGTCACTGGCCGGCAGGTGGGCGTTCTCCAGGGCCTCCCAGGTGAGCTCGAGTGCAAGCCGCTGCTGCGGGTCGACCATCTCGGCCTCGCGGGGGCTCATGCCGAAGAACTCGGCGTCGAAGTCGCGGACCTCGGCGTCGTCGAGCCAGCCGCCACGATCGGGCGCCTCGGACAGCACCTGCTGGACGTAGGCGTCGCCGGACCACTCGGACCAGCGGGTCGCCGGGCGGGGGGTGGTGGCGTCCCGACCGGAGGCGAGTAGCTCCCAGGTCGCCTCCGGGGTGTCGGCGCCGCCGGGGAAGCGGGTGGCGAACCCGATCACGGCCACGTCGAACTCCATGCCCGCGCCGCGGTCACGGAACGTGTGGAAATCGGTGGGCGCCTCGGATTCGACCGGTCCGTTGACGACGTACTCGGCCAGCGAGGCGATGGTGGGGTGCTGGTAGGCGACGGTCGCGTCGAGTGGTCGACCGACGAGGTCCTCGAGGTCCGCGGACAGAGACACCGCGTCGCGGGACGACAGGCCGTATTCCTCCAGCGAGCGGTCGTCGGTGACCTTGGAGATGTCGAGCCCGGTGGCCCGGCAGACCCAGCCCCGCATCCATTCGCGGAGCTCTACTACCGTCATCTCGCTCTGTGCCATCGTCCTGGCTCGCCTTTCCTCGGGTGTCGTCCGGTGTGTCCCGTCGCGGCGGGGCACCCGTGGTGCTTGAACCGGCCCGGCCGGGCGGACGCTACTGCGCCGGCAGGTCCGGGAAGGCGGTCTGCTGGTGACCCCCGCGCAGGGTGCCGTCCACGTAGGCCGCCTTGCACGCGCGCCGCGCGATCTTGCCGCTGGACGTGCGGGGGATGGATCCGGCGGGGACCAGCAGCACGTCCTGGGCGGTGACGCCGTGACGTGCCGAGATCGCCGTGCGGACCGCGTCCGCGATGGGGCCCGGGTCGGCCTTGCCGGCGCCGGGTGCGCGCTCGCCGACCACGACGAGCGTCTCCGAGGAGTCATCGGCGGCGATCTCCGCGCCGTTACGCGCCTCCATCGGCAGCTGGTTGGCCGGCACCGAGAACGCGGCGACGAATCCGGGGCGCAGCGCATCGGAGGCGCCCTGCGCCGTGTTCTCGAGATCCTGCGGGTAGTGGTTGCGGCCGGCGACGATCACCAGGTCCTTGACGCGGCCGGTGATGTACAGCTGACCGTCCACATAGGCGCCGTAGTCGCCGGTGCGCAGCCATCGAGCGTCGGAGGGCACGGTCCCGAACTCCCGGACCGTGCGGGACCCCTCCTCGAGGCACTCGACGAGCCGGTTGCCGAAGGTGGCGTCCGACTCCTCGGGGCGCCCCCAGTAGGCGCGACCGACGTTGGTCCCGTACAGCCAGATCTCGCCGACGCGCCCTTCGGGCAGCTCCCGCCCGGTGCCGTCGTGCTCACCCGTGGCCTCGTCGATGTTCGCCTCGACGATGGTGGCCCACTGGCTCGGTGCGACGTACCCGCAGGCGACCTGCGGGATCGCGTCCTCATTGCCTTCCACCTGCGCCGGGTCGAGGACGGTCATGACGCCCTTGTTGAGGTCCGACCGGTCCACATGGATGACGATCGCCTCGTCGTCGCGGCGCGGCGAGGAGACGAACAGGGTCGCCTCGGCCATCCCGTAGGACGGCTTGATGACGGTCGGTGCGAGCCCGTAGGGCGCGAAGGCCTCGTTGAAGGCACGCATCGAGGCCGGGGTGACCGGCTCCGAGCCGTTGATGATGCTGGTCACGCCCGACAGGTCGAGGGTCTCGCCGTCCCTCGGCAGCCCTCGGCGTGCGGCGTGCTCGAACGCGAAGTTGGGGGCGGCGGCGAACACCCCGTCGCCGTCCGACATCGCGCCCAGCTGCGAGACCCAGCGACCCGGGCGCTGCACGAACGCGCGGGGGCTCATCACCGTGATGGTGGCCCCGCCCATCGCGGGCAGGATCACCGTCAGCAGGCCCATGTCGTGGAACAGCGGCAGCCAGGTGACCCCGCGGGACGCGCGGGTCAGCCCGAGCCCGTCGAACAGCTGCATGACGTTGGTGACCACGTTGCGGTGGGTGATCTCCACACCGGCCGGCACGCGGGTCGAGCCGGAGGTGTACTGCAGGTAGGCGATGTCGTCGGCGCCGAGATCCGGTCTGGTCCACCCCGAGCCGAGCTCCGCGGGGATGGCGTCGACGGCGACGGTGCGCGGACGCTCGCGCGCCGGCAGGGAGCGGAACAACGTCCGGACTCCGGCCGCGGATTCGGTGGAGGTGAGGATGACCGCGGGCGCGCAGTCCGCCAGGACCGCGTGGAGGCGGTCGTGGTGACCGGGCTCGTCCGGGTCGAACAGGGGCACCGCGATGAGCCCGGCGTGGATGGCCGCGAAGAACGACACGATGTAGTCGAGTCCCTGCGGCGCGAGGATCGCGACCCGGTCCCCCGGCTTCGCGACCTGCTGGAGACGGGCGGCGATGGCGTAGAGCCGATCACCGAACTGCGACCACGAGAGCTCGTGCACCTCGCCGTCGCGGGAGGACGAGTAGTCGATGTAGCGGTAGATCAGCCCGTCCTCGGCAGGATCCTCGCGGGCGGCGGAGACATTGGCTTCGACGAAGTCGACAAGGGTCGTGCGATCAGGGATGACGATCGCCCCACCGGCGTCGTGGTACTGCTCGAACTCCACGTTGCTCCGTTCCGATCCGTCTTACGTTGGTCGACGTCGTCGACCACGGAAATGCCGGGTGCACTGACGACAAGCTTGGTCGATCCTACAGCGTGCCCCAGAGCGCATCCGAACTCCGAATCATCCGGCTCGTCAGGCGTGTCGCAGGCCGAGCCCTCCGGAGGACGTGGACGGGTCACCCGTGGGCGATCTCCGGGGCGGCGTCGACGAGCTCACGCACGTGCCCGATCGTCCACTCCGGGACCGTCGTCCCCTCGATCACGTCCGGATTGGTCGCGTACATGGCGTGGATCGCGTTGTTGGCGACGAACTCCTGGAACCGGGCGGCGCCGTCCACGACGTTGAGCGGGGCGTTGCAGATCAGGTCTCGGGAGTCGCAGATCTGGGCGGTCCTGTCGCCGAGTTCGCCGAAGCCACCCGGGCGGGGCCCGGTCATGGTGGCGCCGGCGATGAGCTGGGTGAGCCCGGTGGCCGGCTGTAGGGAAATCTCCATCCCCTGCCCGTTTCCGGGCGACAACCCCGGCGACTGACCCTGGCCCGGCACGCGGCGGCCGTCGGCGATGAGGACCGATCCCCGGACCAGGTCGGCGGGCACCGGCCCGTTGCCGGTACCGATCTCGCTGGTGAGGTCACCCGCGATCACCGCACCCTGGGAGAAGCCCAGGAGCACGAACGACGTGTACGGGCACCGCTCGTGCGTGGCGGCGAGCTCGGCGCGGGCCCTCTCGGTGCCCTCCGCCCGGCTCTGGTCGTAGGGGATCTCGTTGGGCGCCTGCGGGTTCCTGAACTGGGCCACGTAGGGAACGGTGAACACCTCGAGCCGGTCGTCCGGGTACTGCTCGCTCAGCGGGTCGGTAATCGTCCTCAGCAGGGCGTTGGGCAGGAAACCCGGGTTGTACGGGTCGTCGGTGGGGCTGCTCTCCCAGGTCCCCGGCACGGCGACCATCTCCACGTCCGGACAGTCCGCGGGCTGGGTCAGCTCCGGCTCCCCCGGGCCGGGCAGGGGCCCGTCGGGACCCGTGGGCAGCCCACGATTCCCGATCCACCATCCGATGCCCAGCACCAGCAGGACCACCAGCACGAGTGCCCCCAACGAGCACCCGAGACGACGGCCTCTCCCACGACGCATTCCGCGAGCCACGATACGAACTCCTTCCCGGCCTCCCCGCTCGACTGGGGCGGGTGGCCGACGACCGGTCAACGCCCCGGTGGCGCTGCGGGTTCCGGGAGCACCCGAAGGGTGTCCCGTCTCACCCGGGGGCGACGCGTGCCGGATCCTGACGGGCCCGGCGCCGCGGCGCAGTGTGCAGTGGTCGGACTACGGACAGAGCTGACCCGCCGAGGCGTCCACCACGACGCGGGAGAGCTCGTCGACCTCGCGATCCGAGTACCCACCCGCCGAGATCTGACCGGCGACCGCGTCGGCGATCGTCGTCGTCTCGTCGGCGGCGCCCCCGGTCGTCCGGATGCGGCAGATGGTGTTGCCGGCGGCGACGAGCGAGTCGGAGAGGTCCGCGGTGTCGATGCCCTCGCTCTCCAACGCCGCGAGATACCCGCGCTCCCGTGCGCCGACGGCCGGGGCGGTGTACCCGGAGGCGTCCGGATCGACGGGTGCGGGCGCCTCCGTGTAGCGGCCGGAATCCTCCGTCGCGGGAACGCGCGACACCCCGGGTGATCCGCTGCCGCCCGGGGGCGGGGCCAACGTCTCGGAGTCGGGCACGCCGGAGACCGTCGAGTCCCCTCCGCCGCAGGCGGTGAGCATCCCACCGCCGACGAGCAGCGCGGCGGTCAGCGTCGCCAACCGGGTTCTCACGACGAGATCTCCGCCCGGCCACCGCTCACGGTGATGCGGCCGCCCTCGAACTCCATCTCCTGACCGTCCCTCGTGGTGCGCAGCGGGCCGGTCGGGTAGCCGAGCCGCCCACGTTCGTAGTCGACCGTGCCCCAGGCGTCGAACACCGGCCCACGGGGGATCACGTGGGCCCCGGTGCGCGGGGACCAGTAGATGTACCCGCCCTGGAACCGGCTGAACGCGCCGTCCCGGGTGCTCAGGGCGATCTCGTCGGTGGTCGGGTAACCCAGCTCGGAGTTCTCGGCGCCGGCCTCGCGATAGGTCTCGAGAATCTTGCCCTCGACGACCTTCGGGCCCGTCTCCTCGGACCAGTAGACGGTCCCGCCCTGGAAGCCCTGGACGACACCCGGCTTGTTGGGGTTGGTGATCTCGTCGGTGGTCGGGTAGCCGAGCTCGCCGCGCTCGGCGCCGCGCTCCTGCCACATCGCCCGGATGCCACCGCGGACGGCGTGCGACCCGGTGGTGGGCGACCAGTAGATGACGCCGTTCTGGAAGGTGGAGAACCGGCCGCGGCCGTCCGGGGTGGTGGTCTCGCCCGAGGTCGGCAGCCCGAGCACCCCGTCGGGGCCGCCCTCGGCCTGGTAGGCCGCGCCGATCGCCCCGAGGACCGAGTGGGCCCCGGTCCCCTGCGACCAGAAGGCGCGCCCGAAGCGGAAGTCGGTGGCCTTGCCGCCGCGGACGTCGTACTCGCCGGTCAGACACGGCCCCAGGCCGGGCTGCCGCTCGGCGAGGCGTGCGATGTCGCCCTCCGCCGCGCACGGCTTCTCGACGTTCTCGATGCCCACCGCGGCGGCGAACTGCGGCCATGCCTGGGTCATCTCGAACTGCCAGTACGGCCAGGTGTGCGTGCCGGACGGGCGGAAATTGGCGGTGACCTCGACCCCGGCGGCGCGGGCCCGGTTGACGAAGGTCTGCGTGGTCATCCGGGAGAGCAGCTCGAGGCCGTAGCCGGGGAAGTTGGTCGGGATGTCCGGCAGGCCGGACGGCTGGTCCCAGGGCCCGGTGTTGCCGCTGCCGGCGGAGACGTAGACGCTCTGCCCGCGCATCTTCTCGGTGTGGAGCTTCGGGTCCTGTTCCTGCCAGCGCCGGGACCCGAGCGGGCCCCACATGTTCTCGGCCGGGTAGCCGCCGGCGTCCTGCATCGCCACCTTGACGGCCTCGGGCATCCCGAAGCTGGTGGTGTCGAGGAACCCCGAGTAGCTGGCGGCGAAGTCGAAGTGATCCGGGTAGCGCTGCGACAGCATCATCGCGGCCGTGCCGCCCATGGACAGTCCGGCGACGCCGTGCTTGTCACCCACCCGCCAGTCGCGGGCCAGCAGCGGCGGCAGTTCCTGCATGAGGAACGTCTCCCACTGGTAGGCCGAGCCCTTGGCGTCGGAGACCCAGTCCGTGTAGAAGCTCGACTCGCCACCGACGGGCAGCACGATGACCGCGTTCTTGGCGTCGAAGAACTGCGAGATCTTGGTCTCGAGCGTCCAGCCGCTGGCGTCGTCGCGGGCCCGCAGCCCGTCGAGCAGGAGCAGGGACGGGTAGGTGCGCTCGGGGTCGGCGTTCCACTGGGCCGGGAGCATGAGCTGCACCTGGATCGCCTGTTTCATGGCCGGCGACCGGACCCAGAGCGCCACCCGGTTGGCGGACTTCCACTCGACCTTGTCGAGCCGGACACCGGACGGCGGCGTCGACGGCACGCGCAGGGTAGGCGCCTCGGGCGCAGCGGCGGGACTCTCCGCGAGGGTCGACCGCGCCGGGCCCTCCGCCGGGCTCGTCTGCCCCGGGGTCGGCCGGGACGGCGTCTCCTGTGCCGCCGCGACGGGCGGGAGGACGAGACCGGAACCCACCACGGACGCCACGAGGGGAGCCGCGAGGAGGGACGCCCACCGGTGCCGGGGGCTCGCGTCTGAGCTGGGGGTCGCCATGTGTTGTTCTCTTCCTTGCCGCGTCGTCTCGCCGAATAGTTAGTGGGCGCGCGTCAGAACGACCCGCGCCACATGTATCCGGAGCCCGGGTCCGTGGTGCGCCCGCGGGTTCCCCTCCCGCGGCCGAACCCGGTGGTCAGATGCGACCGGGGCCCCGCACGAGAATCTACGCGCGGGGCCCCGGTGTGACGGGTGAGGACTCGCTGTAGCCAGCCGAATCCGTGCCTATTTCAGTCGATTCAGTACCCGGCCCATGCGAATGCGTTCATCTCGGGAAGGATCTGCGCCGAGCGGGCCGCGATGAGGTCGTCGTTCCAGTAACCCCAGCCGTGGATGCCGGTGGTGCGGTACTCGAACGTGGCCTTGTTCGGCGCGGCGTTCATGGTGTTCTGGAACGCCAGCGTCGAGCCGCGGGACAGGCCCTCGAGGATGATGCCGTTGAACGTGTTGAACACGGCCTGCAGGCTGGAGGGCTGGTCGTACCGGCCCGGGATCGCGGACCCGGCGGTCACGTACATCGGGATGTCGCGCAGCTTGGCGGCGTTGAGCAGCGGGTCGTGCTCGCCCCACTTGGGCGAGCCCGGCAGACCCCACATGGCGAACGGGTCGCACTTGCACTGGTCGAACATCGCCAGCGGGATCATGGTGTACATGCCCGGGGCCGTGGGGTTCATGTAGCCGGAGAACACCGAGACCTGCTTGAACTGATCGGGGTGCTTGGCGGCGAGCATCGCGGCCGCGGAGCCGCCCATCGACAGACCGGCCACGGCGTTGTTGTTCGGGGCCACCCCGAAGTGGGCCTGCAGGTAACCGGGGAGCTCCTCGGTCAGGAACGTCTCATACTTGTATTCGAGCAGGTTGCCGCCCAGGTTGATGGGCCGCTCCCAGTCGGAGTAGAAGGACACCTGGCCGCCGACGGGCATGACCAGGGTGATGTTGTCCTGCAGGAAGATGCGCTGGGCCTGGGCGTCGTGGGTCCACGCGTTCCAGTCGTCACGGGCGCGCAGTCCGTCGAGCAGGTACAGACCGGCGTTGCCGCCGAAGCGGGCCGGCTGGACCTGGACCTTGATGTCCCGCTTCATGGCCGGCGAGTAGACATTGCACAGCTGGACCCAGGAGGCGACCGGGTCCCACTGACAACCGGGACGCAGCCAGTTACGGAAACCCACCGGGTTCTCGTCACCACCGGCCGGCCGGAACGCGGGGGCGGCGGGCGGCGCGGCAGCCGAGCCCGCGGACCCGAGGCTGGCCGACGAGCCCTGCTCGGTCGCCTGGGCGCCGGCCAGGGCCGGGGCGCCGACGACGAGCCCTGCGGCCGTCGCCAGTGCGGTGAGCCCGGCGGCGAACCTGCGCCGGAGGGTGGAGTGGGACATTCGTGTGTTCCTTTGTTCGTTCCTGGTGCCCGGGAGGGCATCGGTGACGTTCATCGGACCGGCCCCACCAGGGGAGGACCGGAACTGCGACATCGAGTTCATCGATACTGTCGCGCACTTTGGGGCAGGTGTTACAGGTCGGGGACCGTTTCGACCCCCGACTGTTACCGTTTCGAGACAACAGCGTGCGCCACACTACCGAGTGCCCTGATACTTCTCCACTTCCTCCGGCATCGGCAGCCCGCACCTCTGGACCTCGTACGCAGGGATTCTGTTGATCCTGTACTCGGCGTATGAGAATGCGTTCACCACGTTGGACCAGCGCCTCTCCAGGGTCAACGGGGCCGTGTAGGACTCGATGAGCGCCTGCGTGGCGGGGCACTGGAGTGCGACCTCGGCCTGGTTCACCCAGTTGACGTCGATCCACCGCGGGAAGTTGACCGGGTCCTCCACGACGCCGGTGCGCGCGAGCACCCAGTCGTACGGCAGGAACTTGTCGTGCCCGATCCGGCCGTCCTCCATGCGGTCCGTGTGCGCGGCCAGCGGCGAGGCGAGCCCGACGGTGTCGTAGACGTCCACGTCGAGCGGCAGGTTCATGCTGGTCATGCCGAGGTTGAGGAACACCACCGTCTTGACGGGCTCCTCCGGCAGCTCGAACGGTGCCAACCCGGGCATTGGTCGGTCGTAGGACACCACGTCCCACCGGTCCTGGAACCCCGGCACCGGGAGGAACACCGCGCCGGTCCGGTTCCGGGTGACGTCGTTCACCAGGGCCCGCATCCGTGGGAAGTCCAGATAGTCCTCGGCGAGCAACGGGTGCCTGTGCCCGGTCCGCTGGATGTAGAACTGGCGCTCGTCGACGATCCCCGCCGACGTGATCGACTCCGGTTCCTCCCGGAACGGGTCCTCGGTGACCTGGACGGTCACCGCCCAGCCGACGACGACGAGCCACGCAGCCGCGATCGCCGGGACCGCCACCCGGCGCACCGAGGCCTCCGCGGACCCGCCGGCGGGACCGACGGGGAGGGGCACCACCGAGACCGGCAGGAGCAGCAGGAACAGGGACGGCAGCAGCACACGGCCGTGCATGAAGTCGCCGCCGACGCGGATGACGTAGAGCAGCATCACCAGTGCCACCACGAGGAACACGATCGTGACGACCGGGGTGGAGCGGGCCCGGCGGCGCAGCCGCGGCAGGCGACCGCCCTCGTCGTCGTCGTGGTCGTCGGCGTCGTGGTCGTCGGCGCCCCCGCCATCGCCGCCACCGTCGTCGCCCCGCGGATCCGCTACCGTCCCTCGGGATCCGCTACCCGAATCCGGGTAGCGGATGCGGAGCGGGAGTAGCGGATTTCCGGGGCGGGGGGCCAGGCGGGCCCAGAGGGCGACCAGCCCCGCGACGAGCACGGCGGCCAGCGGCACCAGCAGGACGTACGGCGACAGCAGGTTCCACAGGTACTCGGCGCCCTTGTCCCACTTCGACCCGCCGGCGTCCTTGGCCACGGCCGTGAGCGGGTACGGCAGCGCGTAGAACGACATCCGCCAGACCTGGTAGACCACCGGGACCGTGCCGGCGAGCACCACCAACCACCCGAGGTGACGCCACGACTGGTGGGCGACGGCCATCAGCGCCAGGAACGCCGCCGCGGCCAGCGCCATCTCGGGGCGCACCAGGGGGCCGAGCCCGGCGAGGAAGGCGATCGCGGCCGTGCCCGGGGCGGGCAGGCCCAACCGTCCCTCACGATGGGGCGCGCGGGCCCACAGCTGCAATCCCAGCCACATGGCGCCGATCCAGCAGATGACCAGGCCCGTCTCGAGACCCGAGGTGGCGAAGTCGCGGGCCGGGGGCAGCATCACGTAGACCAGCACGCCGAACGGCAGCAGCACCATCGGCCCGCCGGCGGGTGCACGGCGGGTGCCGCGGTACATCACACGGGTACCCAGCATCGCGCACACCACCGCGAGCATGCTCAGCGTGAGCGCCACGCCCAGGACGACCAGTTCGAGCCGGTACCCGACGAGCTCGTGGACGCCGTAGATGAGGTACGTCCACAGCGTGGAGGTGTTGGACTCGACCCGCTCCCCCGCGTTGAACACCGGGCCGTTGCCGGCGATGAGGTTGCGGACGGTGCGCAGGACGATGAGGCCGTCGTCGGCGATCCACCGGCGCTGCCAGGCGCCGGCGAAGAAGACCGCCACCACCACCACGACCCCGGTCCAGAAGACCGTCCCGGTGCGCCCGAACCGGCGCGCCGCCGTCACCTGCGACATCGTCCGTCCGCCGGACTCAGGCGATCGACGGGACGATATAGACGCCGATCACGACGGTGAGGACCCACAGCGCCGCGAGGACCTGCAGGACGCGGTCGCCGAGGGCGATGTCCTCGGGCTCGCCGGCCTGCGCGGCGTCGACGTCGACCGCGTAGCGCAGGACGGCGATGGTGAACGGCACGATCGAGATCTGCAGCCAGATCGCCGCCCCGTTCGGCTGCGTCGGGTCGGAGCCGCGGTCGTACGCCCACAGCGCGTAGCAGAGCACGAGCACCGTCGCCGAGAGCGTCCAGACGAACCGCAGGTAGGTGGGGGTGTAGCTCTCCAACGCCTTGCGGATCTTGGCGCCGGTCTTCAGGTGCAGGCTCAGCTCGGCGTAGCGCTTGCCGGCGGCCATGAACAGCGAACCGAACGCCATGACCAGCAGGAACCACTGCGAGATCTCGACCTCGGCGGCCGCGCCACCGGCGACCGCGCGCAGCAGGAAGCCGGAGGAGACGAACGCGATGTCGAGCACCGGCTGGTGCTTGAGCCCGAAGCAGTACATGAGCTGCAGGACGATGTACACGGCCACGACGATCGCCAGGGCCGGGTGCGCCAGCAGCACCGAGATGGCGATCGACGCGATGATGAGCACCACCGCCATGCCGTACGCCAACCCCACGGGCAGGACGCCCGCCGCGATGGGGCGGAATCGCTTGGTCGGGTGGGCGCGGTCGGCCTCGACGTCCAACGCGTCGTTGATGAGGTACACGCTCGAGGCGGCCATGCAGAACGCCACGAACGCGATGAACACCGAGAACAGGACGCTGCCGTCGGTGAGGGTCTGGGACCCGGCCGCCGCGGGCGCGGCGATGACGAGGACGTTCTTGACCCACTGACGCGGCCGGAGCGCCTTGACCATGCCGTCGAGGAGGTTCTTGGGCGGCGCGCCCTTGGCATCCTCCTCCGCCTCGGCGATGTCGTCGATCTCGTTGGCGGTGTGCGGTTCGGCGCCGAGGAGGTGGTGGTCTGCCCCGCCCCGGGTCACCGGCGCTCCGGACTGATCGGTCATCGCTTCTCCTCGCGGTTCTGGGTGACGCCTGGGCCCGCCGCGCCGTCGCGCAGTGTCTCGGGCAGCACGCTCTGGACGGCGGCCGAGGGCCACACAGCGCGGGTGAGCGCAGCGCAGCCCGCGCCGACCGCGGCGCCGGCGAACACATCCGAAGGGTAGTGGACTCCCAGCACCAACCTGGACGCCAGCATGACCGGCACGAGCGCCGGCGCCACCGGGACCCCTGCCACCGACCCCGCGAGCAGCGCGAACGCGGTGGTCGACGTGGCGTGGGACGACGGGAAACTGAGCTTGGAGGGGGTACCGACGCCGACGGTCACCGCGGGGTGGTCCGGTCGCCGCCGACGGATGACGCGCTTGACGACGACGGACGTGGCATGGGCGCCGAAGCTGCCGACGCCGACCATCGCCCACCGACCGCGGCGGGCCGGATCGACGGCCATCCCCGCGGCCGCGACCGCCATCCACCCCAGGGCGTGCTCCCCGACATGCGACAGTGTCACGGCCGCCTCCCGGGAACCGGGCACGGCCAACAGCTGACGCTGGATCGCCGCCAGCAACCGGACCTCGCCGGTCGGTACGGGGATCTCCACGGCGGGATCGGACACCACCGGATCAGGATTCGAAGACACGGCCCCAGGCCTCCTTGGTCACGAGATCGGCGTGGGCGTCGCGGTAGCGGCGGCGCATCTCCGGGAATCGGCGGAACAGCTCACGGTGCACGGCGGCCGACTCCTTGAACAGGGCGGCGGCGAGGTCGCGGTCGCGCTTGCGGTAGACGACCCCGCGACCGTCGGCGGTGGTGACGGTCGCGCCGTCGACCCTGCTGAGCGAGTACCAGCGGGCCTCGATCGGCGGGAAGTTGGCCTGCGGCACCTCGTGGTGCGTCTTGTCGTCCCTGCTCAGGGTGTGGGCAAGGCCCCGCGCCAGCGCCACCGCCTTGCGGACCGGGCCGCGGGGCTCGGAGTGGATGCCGGCCGGGCCACCCGACGGAGCGGGCAGGTCGACGGCCGACGGGATGACCACCGCGTCGGGGAACTCCGCCCGCATCGCGCGCACCTTGGGCAGCGCGGTGGGCAGCAGTTCGTACAGGGCCTCCGGCCCCTTGAGGAAGTCGCGGATGGCCTCGATCTGGATGGCGACCGTCGAGTACTCGAGGCACACCAGGTGCTTGACCAGCGCCTTGAGGCTGGACTGCATGATTCCCCTGTGGTCGCCGTCGTGGTACATCGATGCCACCACCAGGCGGTTGCGGAGGTGGAAATAGGCCTGCCAGTCGATCGCGTCGTCCTTGTCCGACCACGCCATGTGCCAGATCGCCACGCCGGGCATGGTGACGGTGGGGTGTCCGGCCTGCCGGGCGCGCAGCCCGTATTCGGCGTCGTCCCACTTGATGAACAGCGGGAGCGGCTGCCCGATCTTCTCGGCGACCACGCGCGGGATGAGGCACATCCACCAGCCGTTGTAATCCACGTCGATGCGGCGGTGCAGCGGCTTGGGGTTCTCGCGGTCCGTCAACTGGTAGCGCGAGAAGTCGTAGTCGTAGTCCGCGTGCGGGGCGGCGGTCCACATGAAGTCGTGCGCGCCCACCACCTCGCCCATGGTGTGCAGGTGGCTGCGTTCCTGCAGGTTGAGCATCTGCCCGCCGACCAGCATCGGGACGGTGGAGAAGCGTCCGAACGCCAGGGCCCGCAGGATCGAGTCGGGCTCGATCTCGATGTCGTCGTCCATGTACAGGATGTACGGGGAATCGGTCAGCCTGCGCGCCTCGTACATGATGCGGCTGTAGCCGCCCGAGCCGCCGAGGTTGGGCTGGTCGAAGATGTGGAGTCGGTCCCCGAGGAACTCCGCCGCCTCCGCGAACCCGGGCTCGTCGCGGACCTTGCGGTCGCCCTGGTCGGGCATGAGGACGGCGTCGATCACGGCGTCGACCTCGGGATCGGAGGTCAGTGCCCGCAGCGCGGCCACCGCGTCGCCGGGCCGGTTGAACGTGGGGATGCCGACGGTGACCCGCCGGTCGTTGGGCACCTGCACCGCCGGGTCGGGCGTGCCGTCCGGGCGGGCGTCGGGACGCGTGGACGGCGCGTCGACCGAGGAGTACCACCCGCCGGCGAGCAATTCCACGTCCGTGTCGGAGGTGAGGTCGAACCAGATCCAGCCGCCGTCCTCGAACGGGCCCAGGTCGCAGACGAATTCGACCGTCGTCACCTGGTCGGCGCGGCCCGGTTCACCGACGACGTCACCGGTGACAGCGATACGCGAGCCGTCGATCTTGGAGCGGTACAGGTCCACGCGACCGGAACCGCGCACCGTCAACCGGAGGACGACCTCGCCGAGGACGGACCAGCGCCGCCAGTACGCCGCGGCGAACGCGTTGAAGTAGGTGGCGAACGAGACCTCGGAATCGGCCCCGATCCGCAGCGAGGTCCGGGCGGAGGAGTGCGCGCGCCGGACGTTGGTGGGCGCCTCGGCGAGGTAGAGCGAGCGCACGTCGAGCGGCTCACCGGCCCGCGGCAGGATGACGCGTTGGAGGCATTCCCGGCCACGTGGAGCGGAGAGCGCGACGACCGACCGCTCGATCTCGTCGATCAGTTCGTGGTGGCCGTGGTGTTCCATGTGTGCCAGTCCCCGTCCCGACGGCCGGGGGCCGCCCTCATCAGCCTTGCTGCGCCTCGCCCTGCCCGCACGGCGGGCAGGAAAGCCGGGTCGATCGTACCCGTCGGGGCCGTGATGCCCAGTCCAGCACGCGCCGGGGCCCACCCGGGCCGGCGGAAGAAGTAGGTTCGTCCCATGCACCTCACCGGATCCGCCCGCCGCCGCCCGACCGTCCGCACCGCCCTGGGGGTGCTCGCCCTCGCCACGCCCCTCGCGCTCGCCGGGTGTGGCTCCGATGACGCCCCGTCCGACGGCGCGGCGACCACCGGGGCGACCGAGGCGTCGCAGTCCGAGGGCCGCGAGTCCGGCGGCTCCGCCGGGGGCGCGGTCGAGTGCCCGCCCGCCGAGGGCGCAGCGGAGCGCACCACCTCGTTCGACTCGGCCCCGCCGATGTGCCTGACCGGCGGCGTCGACTACTCCGCGGTCATCACCACCGACGCCGGCCCCGTCACCGTGGACCTGCTCGAGGAGAAGGCCCCGGAGACGGTGAACAACTTCGTGTTCCTGGCCCGCAACAAGTACTACGAGGGCATCACGTTCCACCGGGTCATCCCCGGCTTCATGATCCAGGGCGGCGACCCCCAGGGCACCGGCAGCGGCGGCCCGGGATACGAGTTCGCCGACGAGCTGCCCGAGTCCGGCGAGTACGAGATCGGGTCGTTGGCCATGGCCAACGCCGGACCGGACACCAACGGCTCCCAGTTCTTCATCGTCACCGGCGACTCCGGCGTCTCCCTGCCGCCGGACTACAGCCTCTTCGGCACCGTCACCGACGGGATGGACGCCGTCACCGCGATCGAGGACGACGGCAGCCCGCAGGGCCGGCCGCAGACGCTGCACACGATCGAGTCCGTGGAGATCGTCGAGGGCTGAGCCGACCCGGGCCGGGCGGGCGGTGCCGAGGCTCTAGTACCCGCTCGATCCGCCGCCGCCCGAGAACGACGCGTTGGAGTAGCCCGTGTTGGTCGAACTCGCGGATTGCGCCGCCTGCACGTCGTGCGCGTGCCAGCTGGAGACCACGTAGTACGGGACGAAGCCGTTGTAGCCGTAGCCGGCCCGCCAGTCGCGGTCGTACAGCCGGGGCGCGTGGCGGTCGCCCGCGTCCTTCGCCGCCTCGACGTCCGCCATCTCGCGGGCCCGGATCGCCTCCACGACGAGCCGGTAGTCCACGACGAGCCGGGCGTAGCGGCCCATGAAGTCGGGGTCCTGCGTATCCCGGGCCAGCTCGTCGGCGCGGGCGTCCAGGGCCCGGGCCTCGGCGGCCAGTCGCTCGTCCTTCGTCCCCAGCGCCGCGGCGAGCATGTCCTCGTGCAGCTCGCCCAGCTGGCGGCGGCGCACGTCGGCGTCGCCCTGCTCCATGCGGAAGAGCTGGTCGATGTTCTGTTCCGCCGTGATCATCTGGTCGACAGTGGTGTGGGCGGTGTCGATGTCGCCGGCCTTGCCCCGGAACTCGGCGTCCGTCGAGTCGGGCCGCAGGTCCCCGATCCGGCCCATGACCTCATCCAGCGCGAGGAACCGGCCGCGCACGTCCTCCCACTGGGAGCGCAGCTCGTCATCGGCCAACGGGGAGGTGAGCGAGTTGGCGCGGATGTCCAGCCCGCTGAGCTCCCCCGCGACCCGTCCGTATTCGCGGGAGACCCGGTCGTAGCGCTCCCTCGCCGTCGTCGCCTTCTTCTTGCGGCTCGCCGCGACCCCGGCCCCGACCGCGCCGGCGACGACCACCCCCGCCCCGGCGAACGCCCACGGCAGCCACGCCGGCGCGGGCTCGGGCTCCGGCGCCTGCACCGTGGGATCGGCCGCCGCCTGCGCACCCGCCAGCAGCCCGACCGCGTGGTTCTCACGCCGCATCGGGTCCTTCATCGCCTCGAGTGACCCGTCGAGGTGACCGCCCTCGAAGAGGTCGAGCGCGGCGCACACGTCGTCACCGCAGTAGATGCCGACGTCACGCGCCTCCGTGTCGTTGGCCACGATCAGGGTCCCCGGCGCCCACTTCTCCCTGTCCTCCGCCACGAGGTCCGGCCGCTCGGCCTGGGCGAAGCGCTCGGTGGTGTCGTTGAGGTTGTCGCCGTCGTCGTCGAAGACCAGGTACTCGACGCGCGCGACCTGCGGCGGGAACGCGATGCGTCCGGTCTCGGTGCGGAGCAGGTCCTGGTCCCCGGGTGAGAGCACGCCCGCACGGTCGGTGATGCCGACCTCGACCGTCTGCGCCGGGGCCTGCGTCTGCGCCGGGGCCGGCGCGGGGGCGGGGGCCGGCGCCTGCGCGCGGGCCGGCGCGAGCGGGAACAGCAGGAGCAGCAGGGCCGCGACGCCGGCGAGCACCACGAGCAGGCGCAGGGCCGGGGCGGTCGTCGTCCGTGTCATGACCCGAGCCTAGTGCCGCAGGTGGTCGGTGGCGCCCGCGATCGTCGGCGATAGTCTCGACCGGGTGTTCGTCCTGGAAACGCTCATCGCCCTCACCGTCGCCCTGACGACCGCGTTCGGCGGCCTCGTCGCGGAGGACCTCATTACCCGAGACGCCTCGTGCACGATCTCCTCCGTGCCGGACCTGTGGTCCGAGGCCTGCACGTCCCCGTCCCGGCTGGGCTGGTTCATCGGCACCCTCGTCGTGCTCGTCGTGGCGATGGCCCTGCGGGCATGGCTGCTCGCCCACAACGGCACTCTGTACTACCTGCGCCTGCTGCCGGCCGAGAGCGCGGACCGGATGCGCGCCGCGGTGGACGTGGCCAACGCCCGCAGCCTGGGCTTCCGTTCGGCCACCGGGTGGTTCGGGACCGCGAACGAGGTGGTGGACCTGCGCCGCGAGGTCGACCACGTCTCCGACGAGCTCGAGCGGGCGATGAACGACGACGACGACGCGACAGGCTTCGTCCTGGCCCCCAACCTCGCGTTCCCGGCGGCGCTGGCGGTCGGATACGACGTCCTCCTGCGCGAGCGCACCCATCTCGCCGAACTGCCGGTCGAGGCCCGCAGGCGTCGCCTGCCCGGCGGCGACACGGGCGTGCGGACGGTGTACTTCGACGACGGCGACGACATGTGGGCCGAGCGCCGGTGGCGGTCCCGCCGCAGCCAACCCGGAGCCGAACTGTCGATGGTCACCCTTCCCGCCGGGTCGGCGACCGCGGCGCGGGCCGATCGGACCTCCGTGCGGACGGTCTGGCTCTCCCTCCAGCTGGACGGGGGCGGTCCGGTGTCCGAGGTGGACGCGGGGCATCCACTGCGGGAGGCGGCGGACCTCGTCGTCGTCGTCGGCCCCACCGACGGCGGACCCGCCACCGGCACGAACGGTGACCGCACGGGCGACGCCGGCCCGGGAGCAGCCCAGACCCTGGTCCCATGGACGCTCCCCGCCGGACGGTGGTACCCGGGCGCGAGCGGGCGACAGATAGACCGGCGGGCCTTCGCTCGGCTCGTCGAGGAGTTGTCCGGCGCGGTCGAGCAGGTCCTCGACGACTACCCGGAGGCGCAGGTCCTGCTGTCCGGTCGGATGCCACGGAGTGTGGCGTTCGCGCTGGGCTACGTGATCTCCCAGCGCAAGGACGACCGGATCGAGGGCAAGCGCGCGGCCCTCCACCCGACCCGGGCCGACGACACCCGCGCCGAGCGCGCCCAGGCCCTGGCCGAGAACGAGGGGCTGAGCTCGCTGAGCCGCTTCTGGACCTCGGTCACCCCGGTGCTCGAGCACCTCGGCGAGGCCAAGCCCACGCTGGTGCACATCGCCCAGCGCGACGCGGTCGTGCGTGGGCTCGTCGCCCCGGCCGGCCGCACCACCGCCGAATCCGCTACCCCGACTGGGGATCCGCTATCCCGATAGGAGTAGCGGATCCCGATTCCGAGTAGCGGATCCTGGGGGTGAGGCACGCGGTGCGGGCCCGGCGCCGCGGCGAGCAGGCTCAGCCCTCGAGCGCGGCGCCGTCCCGCAGGTGCGGCGCCAGGGTGTTGTCGAACATCGTCAGCGCCGAGGCGATGGCCATGTGCATGTCGAGGTACTGGTAGGTGCCCAGGCGTCCGCCGAACAGCACCTTGTTGGCGGCGGTCTCGGCCTTGGCCCGCTCGCGGTAGGCGGCCAGCCGCTCGCGGTCGGTGGACTCGTTGATCGGGTAGTACGGCTCGTCGTCGCGCTCGGCGAAGCGGCTGTACTCGCGCATGATCACCGTTTTGTCGGTGGGGTAGTTCTTGCGCTCGGGGTGGAAGTGGCGGAACTCGTGGATGCGGGTGTAGTCGTATTCCGCGTCGTTGTAGTTCATCACCGGGGTGCCCTGGAAGTCGCCGGTGGGCAGGACCTCGGTCTCGAAGTCCAGGGTTCGCCAGCCCAGCTCGCCGTCGGCGTAGTCGAAGTACCGGTCCAGCGGGCCGGTGTAGACCACCGGCGCGTCGGGGCTGGCGGCGCGCACGGCCTCGCGGACGTCGAACCAGTCGGTGTCGAGCACCACGTCGATCTTGTCGTCCGCGGCCATGTTCTCCAGCCAGGCGGTGTAGCCGTCGACGGGCAGGCCCTCGTGGGTGTCGTTGAAGTAGCGGTTGTCGAACGTGTACCGCACGGGCAGGCGGGTGATGTTGCCGGCGGGCAGGTTCTTGGGGTCGGTCTGCCACTGCTTGGCCGTGTAATCCTTGATGAACGCCTCGTACAGCGGGCGGCCGATCAGGGAGATGGCCTTCTCCTCGAAGTTCGCCGCGTTCTCGGCGGAGAACTCGGCGGCCTGCTCGGCGATGAGCGCGCGAGCCTCGTCGGGCGAGTAGTAGCGGCCGAAGAACTGGTTGATCAGGCCCAGGCCCATGGGGAACTGGTACGCCGTGCCCTTGTGCATGGCGAACACGCGGTGCTGGTAGCCGGTGAAGTCGGTGAAGCGGTTGACGTACTCCCACACCCGCTCGTTGGAGGTGTGGAACAGGTGCGCGCCGTACTTGTGGATCTCGATGCCGGTCTCCGGCTCGGGCTCGGAGTAGGCGTTACCGCCGATGTGGTGGCGCCGATCGAGCACCAAGACGCGCTTGCCGAGTTCGGTCGCCGCCCGCTCGGCGACGGTCAGGCCGTAGAAGCCCGACCCCACCACGATGAGGTCGTAGGTGTCCCACTGCCGTTCGCCTGCCATAACCGTCGGGCCTTTCCGTAGTACGTCGCCGCGGTGTCAGCCGGGTAGTGCGTCCGCCGGCCGCTCGCCTGACCGCGCGCCGGTCGGCGCGGGTGCGGGTCCCAGGGTATCCGGCGGGTCGGGGGTGGGTTCAGGGCACGCCGACGACGACGAGGTGGACGATTTCTCGAGACGACCGCGGTGACCCACGGTGCAGGTGGGGCGTCGGTGCCGTCGTACGCCGGTTCGAAACTACATCCCTGTAGTCCCAATATTCACGTCTTTATCACTTGGTTTCACGAGTTTCTTGGATAACATTGACCCCGTTCGTCACATTCGTCCCAGTGGTCGCGCTCCGGTGCGGCCTCCGGGCAGTTGTGCCCCGCAGGTGAGCAGCTTCGGGACACAGACATCTGATCTGGAGAAGCCCTTGAGAACACGACGCCGCCCCCTGTACGTCAGTGGTCGACGCCGGACCCTCGCCCTGGCGGTGGCGGTCGCGGCGTCCGTCGTCACGCCCCTCGCCGTCTACGGGGCGGACCAGGTCGTCCAGTCCGGCGACGACATCGCCACCACCGCGGGCAGCGCCCTGCCCACCGCCGAGACCGAGGTCCCGCTGGCCGAGGCACCTCCGGCCGTCGGCGTGGAGACCGACATCGCCTCCGGAGGCACCACGGTCCGCCAGGTCACCTCCGACACACCGTTCTCGATGGCTGGCGTCACCTGGAAGGGTCACAACCCGGCCGCCGTCGCCACCCTGCGCGCCCAGAACCCCGACGGCACGTGGGGCCCCTGGTACGAGGCCGAGTCCACCGACGGCAAGGGCGAGAGCGTCACCGGCACCGGCGGCACCGAGCCCGTCTACCTGGGGACCGACACCACCGCCGTCCAGATCACACTCTCCGGGATCGACCTCGCCGACACCTCGCTGGCCGACGCGCCCGAGGTCACCGTCCCCGACGACGAGGCCGCCCCGGCTCCCGCGGAGCCCGCCGAGGACGTCGCGCCCGCCGCTGATCCCGGCGCCGCTGACGCGGACGTCGCGGCCACCCGCGCGGCCGGACCCGCCGCCCCCCGGACCTCTGCTCCCGCCGCGCCCGCCGGCCCGACGTCCGAGCCGGCCCGGCCGGCCGCCGACGGTACCCCGCCGGTTCCGACCCGGTACGCGGACATCAAGCCCGTCGCCGAGACCTCGGGCCTCCACGCCGGCTCGGGCAGCACCGATTCGATCGAACCCGCCTCGGTCAAGGCCGTCCTGCTCTCCCCCGACGACACCCCGACGCCCGATCCCGAGGCGTTCGCCGACATCACCGCCTCCGGCGGCAGCGGCACGCACGGGGACATCGCGGCCAGGCAGCCGTCGATCATCTCCCGCTCCGGCTGGGGCGCCGACGAGTCGATCCGCTGCCGCAGCGCGAGCTACGACCCCACCCTCGCCGCGGCGGTCGTGCACCACACGGCGGGCAGCAACAACTACTCCCGCGAGGGGTCGGCCAGCGTCATGCGCGGCATCTACACGTACCACGCACGCACGCTCGGCTGGTGCGACGTCGGATACAACGTGCTGGTCGACAAGTACGGCCAGGCCTTCGAGGGCCGCCACGGAGGACTCAGCCGCAACGTCCAGGGCGCCCACGCCGGCGGCTTCAACGGCAACACCTGGGGCATCTCGATGATGGGCGACTACTCGACCGTCTCCCCGTCCGACGCCACGATCCGCAAGGTCGGCGAGATCATCGGCTGGCGCCTGTCGGTCGCGGGCGTCGACCCCAAGGGCTCCGACACCCACTACTCCGAGGGCACCTCGTACACCAAGTACTCGTACGGCACCGCCGTGCGCCTGCCGAACATCTTCGCCCACCGCGACGTCGGCCTCACCACCTGCCCGGGCAACTCCGGGTACGCCAAGATGGGCCAGATCCGCGACATCGCGGCCTCCTACGCCAAGAGCGGCGGGGGCGGCGCCCCGGCCCCGACCCAGCCGAGCCCCAGCCCGGGCACGGGCGGTGGCACCGGTGGCGGCGGTGGCACGGGAGGTGGCACCGGTAGTGCGGATCTCCCGTCGGTCATCACCCAGAGAAGCGTCCAGGAGGCCGTGAACTCCGCATTGCGGACAGTCCTCACCGGCGGCAAGCTCGATCCCGCGACCCTGACCCGGATCCTCACCGGCGGCAAGTCGCTGTCGGACATCCCGCTCGACGCGGGGTCGGTGCAGGACGCCATCGGCCTCGACGCGGGCTCGGCGCAGAACCTACTCAGCCGCGACTTCTCCGGCCTCGCCCAGAAGCTGTCCGGCCCGCTCGGCAAGGCACTGTCCGGAGTCCAGCGCTTCGGCGACGTCTCCCTGGTCAAGCACGAGAACGGCGCGCTGTACTCCTCCCCCGAGACGGGCACGCACCCCGTGTGGGGCGTGATCGGTGACGCGTGGGCCGCCCAGGGCTTCGAGCACGGTCCGCTCGGACTGCCGGTCTCCGCGGAGGCCGAGCGCGCCGACGGAACGGTCGCCCAGCGGTTCGTCGGCGGCACGCTGGTCTACGACCCGGCGACGCGGGAGCTCACGGTCGAACCGAACCCCTGATCCTCGGCCGGCGCCGCCCGATCACCGGGCGCGCGCCGGCCGACCACATCGTGCGGACCGGGTCCCACCAGGTGTGCACCCCTCCTCCACCCGGGGCGGCGTGCACACCGGGGAAGTGGTGGGGACCGGTCCGCATCCCATTTCGACCCATTTCGACAGGGCCCCGGTCGGGTCAGGCGCTCAGCCCCACCAACGCCGTAGGACGTGCGCGATCCCGGCTTCGTCGTTGGTGAGCGTGACCTCGTCGGCGGCCGCGTGCACGGAGGGGATCGCGTTGCCCATCGCGACCCCGTGATCGGCCCAGCGCAGCATCTCCAGATCGTTGGGCATGTCGCCGAACGCGACGGTGACCGGAACCGCGTCGGACGGGACGGCCGCGCCGGCCGCCGTCCCCGCCGCGATCCGGGACAGCCCACTCGCCTTGGTCACACCGCGGGCCGCGAACTCGATCAGCCCGTCGGTGGTCGAGTAGGTGAGATCCGCCAGGTGGTCCACCTCCCCGCGCAGTGCCGCCACCATGTCGGCGCTCGGCATACCGGGGACCCGGGCGAGCAGTTTGAGCACCGGCTCGGAGAGGACCTCGTCGTGACCCACCTCGAGGTGCGCGGGATGGATCCAGGCGTGTTCGTAGTCCGGGCTGGCCACGAAATCGGCATCCGCGGCGTCGGCGCCCAGGCGCTCGGCCGCGATCCCGCTGCCGGGCAGCAGCCTGCGCAGCACCTCGTCGATCGCGGCGAGCGTTTCGGGATCGAGAAGACTGGTGGCCAGGAACTCGCCACTGTCGGTGTCCATGATGACGGCGCCGTTGGCGCAGACCGCCAGGGGCGCGACGGGCAACTGGTCGACCACCTGGGGCAGCCAGCGTGGCGGGCGTCCGGTGGCCAGGACGAACGTGGCCCCGTCCGAGACGAGGTCCGCCACGACGGCCCGGTTCGCGGCCGGGACGAGGTGATCGTTGTCGATCAGGGTCCCGTCGACGTCGGAGGCGACGAGCAGCGGTCGGGAACGGGTCACGGAGCGTCCGGGCCCGCCGGTCCCTCCGGCTCGTCACCGGCACCGGCATCCGGGTCGACCGCATTCCGGGCACGGCGACGCATGCGTTCCGCGTGCTCGGCCTCGTCCAGGGCGGTGGCCTCCTCCAGCGTGGGAGCGGAACCACCGAGGCGGGCGGGCACCCAGTTCGCGCCGGCCGGGTAGGCGCCGTAGCGCTCCGCGTACTCCTGTTGGAGGCGCTCCAGGGTGGCCTGGATGCGGGAGCGCAGCTCCTCGGTGCACTCTTCGACGGGCTCGTAGGCCCGCATCGGCTCGCCGACCTCCATCATGATCGGCACCTTGGGGCGCAGGAGCTTCTTGGGCAGGCCCTTGGTCCACACCCGCTGCGATCCCCACAGGGTCACGGTGATGATGGGGACGTCGGCCGCCAGTGCCATCCGCACCGCACCCGACTTGAAGCCCTTGACCTCGAAGCTGCGGCTGATGGTGGCCTCGGGGAACACACCGACCAGCTCGCCGGCCCGGAGACGGGCGACGGCCTCGTCGAAGGACGCCTTGCCCGCCGTCCGGTCGACGGGGATGTGCTTGAGCTCGCGCATGATCGGCCCGGACACCTTGTGGTCGAACACCTCGACCTTGGCCATGTAGCGGATGAACCGCTTGTGCACGCGCGCCGGGATGCCGCCGTAGACGAAGTCGAGGTATCCGGTGTGGTTCATCACCACCACCGCTCCACCGACCTCGGGGAAGTTGCGCTCCCCGCGAATCGTGAGGTCCAGGCCCTGGACCTTGAACATTGTGCGGGCGAACCCGATGATCCCCGTATAGAGCAGCTCCACGGCCACCAGCGTAGCCGCCCGCACCGACACGGGTGCCCGCCCCTGCCGGTAGGTTCGGCGGGGTGGATGACGCCCCCTTCGATTCGGTCGACCCGGTGGCACGCAGCCGCCACTACTCCTGGCCGGCCCTGCCAGATGCTGCCGCGCCCGGCGCGCACGCGGGTCTGGAGGCACTGCGCCTCATCATCGACGGCGAGCGACACCTCTCCCCCGGCGCACACACGCTCGGCGTCCGCTTGTCCGCGGCCGAGGTGGGCGCGGTGACCATGACGGCCGAGCCCGCGGAGTGGGCACTGAACAACGGCGGGACGGTCCACGGCGGGATCGTCTCCGGGTGGGTGGACACGGCGCTCGGCTACGCGACGGCGACGGTCGTGGAGGAGGGCGTCGGCTACAGCACCCTCGACCTCACCGTGCGGTACATCCGGGCGCTCCGGTTGGAGCGCACGCCCGCCACGATCCGCGCGGAGGTCGAGCACGCGGGCCGGTCGACGTGCGTGGTGCAGGTCCGGGTCACCGACACCGACGGCCGCACGTGCGCCAGCGCGAGCGGCGTGATGATGCTGTTCCGCCCGTGACCCGGGCGGCGGCCCGCGAGGCGCCCGGGGTCAGCGGATCGGCTCGAGCACGTCCTTGCCGACGAACGGCCGCAGCGCCTCCGGCACCACGACGGAGCCGTCGGCCTGCTGGTGGTTCTCGAGGATCGCCACCAGCCACCGCGTCGTGGCGAGGGTGCCGTTGAGGGTGGCGGCGGTCTGCGTCCGACCCTCGTCATCGCGGTACCGCACACCCAGGCGGCGGGCCTGGAACGTCGTGCAGTTGGAGGTCGAGGTGAGCTCGCGATAGGTGCCCTGGGTGGGGACCCACGCCTCGCAGTCGTACTTCCGGGCCGCCGAGGAACCGAGATCGCCACCCGCGATGTCGATGACGCGGTACGGCAGACCCATCGCCCCGAGCATCTCCTTCTCGAACCCCAGTAGACGCTTGTGCTCGGCGTGGGCCTCCTCGGGCTTGCACCACGAGAACATCTCCACCTTGTCGAACTGGTGGACGCGGATGATGCCGCGGGTGTCCTTGCCGTGGCTCCCGGCCTCGCGGCGGAAGCAGGAGGACCAACCGCAGTACCGCTTCGGCCCGTCCGACAGGTCGAGGATCTCGCCCTGGTGGTACCCCGCGAGCGCGACCTCGGACGTGCCGACCAGGTAGAGGTCGTCGGCGTCGAGCTTGTAGACCTCGTCGGCGTGCGCGCCGAGGAACCCGGTGCCCTGCATGATCTCCGGTCGCACCAGGACGGGCGGGATCATCATCGTGAAGCCGTTGGCGGTGGCCTTCTGCGCCGCCAGCTGCAGCATGCCCAGCTGCAGCAGTGCGCCGTAGCCGGTGAGGAAGTAGAAGCGCGCGCCGGAGACCTTGGCACCGCGCTCCATGTCGAGCAGCCCCAGGCTCTCGCCGAGCTCGAGGTGGTCCTTCGGTTCGAAGTCGAAGGTCGGGATCTCGCCGACGCGCTCGATCTCCACGAAGTCGTCCTCGCCGCCGGCGGGCGTGCCCTGCTCGACGACGTTGGACAGGAGCCGCTGGAGTCGCTCGACCTCCGCCGCGGCGGTCTTCTCGGCCTCCTCGGCGTCCTTGACCGCCTGCTTCAGCGCGCCGGCGGCCTCGAGCAGCGCGGGCCGCTCGTCGGGCGAGGCCTGGCCGACCTTCTTGCCGTGGGCCTTCTGCTCGGCGCGGGCACCGTCCGCGGCCGCGATCGAGGACCTGCGGGCCTCGTCGGCGGTGAGGAGCTGGTCGACCAGCGACGGGTCCTCACCACGGGTGCGCTGGGAGTCGCGGACGACGTCGGGGTTCTCGCGGAGCAGCTTGAAATCGATCACGCACCTCAGCCTAGCGGCCCCACCCGACCGGCCCGAGCCGCGACCGTGACCGCGGATGGATCAGACGCCGAACAACTCGAGGAAGGCGTCCTTCTCGAACATCCGCGCGGTGTCGACCGCGGTGGGCGTCCCGCCGTAGGGGTCCGCACCGGCCTCGAAGAGCGCGCGGACGACCTCGCCGTATCCCTTGAACACCGCTCCCGCCAGCGGCGTCTGGCCCCGGTCGTTGGCGCGGTCCACCTCGGCGCCGCGCTGGAGCAGGGCGCGGACGGTGTCCGGGTGCCCGTTGTAGGCGGCGAGCATCAGCAGGGCGTCGCCCCGCTCGTTGGTGAGGTCCGGGCTCACCCCGGCGTCGACATACGCCGCGAGCCGCTCGGTCTCGCCGTCGCGGGCCAGCTGGAACAGCATCTGCGCGAACTCGAGGACCTCCGGGTCCACCCCGTCCCGCGGCGAGCGCACGTCGCCGTCCGCACCGGCCGGCTCGTCGTGGTTCTGTCCGCTCATGCAGAGGATCCTATCGGGACCGCGCGATTGCGGCATCATGGAAGGCGATGACCACTTCCACCCGATCGTCGCGCCGTGGTCGATCGCTGCTCCGCACACGGGGCGCGGTCATGGCCTCCCTCCTCGCCATCCTGTCCGGCGGGGCGGTCACCGGTGCGCTCATGGCGTCGGCGATCAACGATCCCAACTCCTCCCGCGCCGAACGCATCGCGGCGGTCGTCCCGCAGGTCGACCCGCGCACCCTGTCCGGGCCCGCGTACGCCGAAGCCGCGCCGGGCACCTGCCTGACCTGGTCGCTGGACGCCGCGGACCGCGTCACCTCGTTCGACACGGTGGACTGCTCCGAACCGCACCGGTTCGAGGTGGCGGCCCGGATCGACCTGTCGGAGGTCCCCGGTTTCGGGGAGAGTGCGCCGCTGCCGGTCAGTGCCGAGCTGGCGCCGGTGGGGACCGAGCGCTGTCTCCCGCTGATCTCCCGGTACGCCGACGGGCGCGAGGTCGATCCCGGCGGCCGCTTCACCGGGCTCGTCGTGCCGCCCTCCGAAGAGGGCTGGGACAAGGGCGACCGGAGCGTGCTGTGCGGTGTCGCCGCCGCCGAACTCGACGGACGCTCCGCCCTGTCGACGGGCACGTTCGCCCAGGCAGACCAGCACCGCCGATGGGAGCCGGGTACCTGTCTGGGCTTCACCGACGAGGGCCTGCCCGGCGCGACCACGCCCTGTTCGGAGGACCACTCGATCGAGATCGTCGCCGACGTGGACGTCTCCGCCGTGTTCCCGGAGGGGCCGGTCCCGCCGGACCCCCGACAGCAGTCCGAGCTCACGGCCGACGCCTGCCGGGAGGCCGGTGTCGCCTACCTCGGTGACGCCGAGGCACTGCGGCGGACGACCCTCATCTCGACGCTGGTCAACCCGATCACGGAGGTCTCGTGGCAGACGGGTAGCCGGACCGTCAACTGCGGGTTGATGAAGGCCGCGGAGCCCGGCCCGTTCGCGGTACTCCGGGGATCGGCGCGCCAGGGCGTGCTGGTCGACGGAGCCACCCCGGTCGCTCCCACCACCACCCAGATCCCGCCGCCGGGTCAGCCGCCGGGGGGCGTCCCCGGAGCCCCGACCGACACGGGCCAGGGCACGGTGTCGGTACCGGTGCCCGGCGGGACGCCGTGAGCCTCCGCGTCACCGAGACGCGATTCGAGGAACTGGTGGACGACGCGTTGGACTCGGTGCCCGACGCGCTGTTCGAGGCGATGGACAACGTCGTCGTGCTCATCGCCGACCGCCACCCGGACGAGCCCGACCTGCTGGGCCTGTACGAGGGGGTGGCGCTGACCGAGCGTGACACCACCTACTCGGGGTTCCTCCCGGACACCATCACGATCTACCGGGGCGCACTGTGCGCGTTCTGCTCCACCGAGGAGGAGCTGGTCCACGAGGTGGCGGTGACGGTGATCCACGAGATCGCGCACCACTTCGGGATCGACGAGGAGACGCTCCACGCGCTCGGCTGGGGCTGAACTCGATCGGGGCTGAACTCGATCGGGGCTGAGCCCGCCGCCGTCAGTACCCCGGCCGCCCCAAGTGGTCGCCCCACCGATCGCACGCCCAGCCGCCGCCATCCGGCGCGAGCTCGATGACCCCGCAGTTGGGGATCCGGTTGTCCAGCGCCCACTGCGAGGGGACGGCGCCGGCGAACACGGCGAGCATCCGCATGAGCGTGCCGTGCACCACCAACACCACGTCCACGGCGTTGTCGAGATAGGACTCGCGCAGCTCGGTGATCAGCGGCATCGCCCGGTCCTGCACGTCCAGGGCACTCTCGCCGTCGGGGAGCCGGGCGTCGAGGTCGCCGAGTTCCAACCAGTCACGCACCACCCGGTTGTAGGCCAGGAGCGCCTCGGTACCGGTCTGCATCTCGTAGCGGCCGGCCTGCACCTCGTGGACGCCGGGCACGGCCTGGGTGGGCAGGGCCATCTCCCCGGCGATGAGCCCGGCGGTCTCGCGGGCGCGGGCGGCCTCGGAGCTGAGCACGACGGACGGCCTGATCCCCGACCCGGCCAGCTCCCCGCCCACCAGCCGTGCCTGATCGCGGCCGAGGTCGGTGAGCGGCGCGCCGGGCAGGGCGGTGTCGAGGGCGCCGGCGACGTTGGACGGGGTCTGCCCGTGGCGGACCAGGTGGAGGCGGGCGCTCACCCCGCGTCCTCCCCGCGTCGCAGGCGCGCGAGCCAGTCGATCTCCTCGGCGCGGTCCGGTGGGGGCGCACCGGCCTCACCGCCGCCGGCGACGGGCCACGACCCGAGGTAGCGCAGGTCGGCGGTCCGGTGGCGCAGTGCGACGAGCGCCTCCGCCACCGCGGGGTCGTCGATGTGCCCGACGAGGTCCACGTGGAACAGGTAGGTGAACCGCTCGACGCGGGTGGGCCGGGAACCGATGCGGGTGAGATCGATGTCGCGGATCGACAGTTCGGTGAGCGCCTGAACCAGCGAGTTGGGCTCGTGGGGCAGCCCGAAGATCACGCAGGTGCGGTCGCTGCCGGTGCGCGGCGGCGGCGCGGCGGGCCGTCCGACCAGCACGAACCGGGTGCGCGCCCCGCCGATGTCGGCGACGTTCTCGGCGAGCGGGACCAGTCCGTTGATCTCGCCGGCCCGGCCGGGCGCGGCGGTGGCGTCGGCGGTGCCGGCGGCGACCTCCTCGGCGCCGGCGGCGGTGGAGGAGGTCGTCTCGATGTGGGCCCGGGGCAGGTTCGTCCCCACCCAGCGGCGGACCTGCGCGGCGGCGACGGGGTGGGTCCGCAGGACGCGCACGTCGTCGGCGGCGGTGCCGGGCCGGACCAGGATGGAGAACACCACGTCGAGTTCGGTCTCGGCGAAGATCTGCAGCCGGTCCCCCACCGCGAGCGCGTCGCTGGTGGGGTTGACGGTGCCGTCGACGGAGTTCTCGAACGGGACGCACGCGTAGTCGGCGGTGCCGGCGCGGACCATGGCCAACGCCTCGTCGGGGGTGCCGGCGGGGACCGCCTCGGCATCGGCGAGCAGCGCCGAGGTGCGCGCGTCTGCGCGCAGTCGGTGCAGGGCGGCATCGGTGAAGGTGCCGGGCGGGCCCAGGTAGGCGACGGTGACCACGACGACAAGACTAGCCAGCGTCAGGGACCGTCGGCCGACGCGAGGTCCGCCGAGACGGCGTCGACCCGCCCGTCGGGCACGAGGGCGCACGTGACCACGTCGCGGATCGCCTCCCGGGCCGACCTCGACAGGCCCAGGATCCGGGCCGGGTCCGGTCCTGCGAGCGCCGCGCGGACGTCCGCCCCGGTCATGGCGGCCACGGCGCCGGCCAGAATGGCCCACACCTGGTCGGCGTCGGCGCAGCGGGGCACCAGGCCGGAACCGAACCCCACCCCGGAGTGGGCGGCCACGGCGAGCAGGTCCGCGAGGTGGTCGGCGGCGGGCCCGGGGCCGGCCAGCCCGGGGGCCACGTCGACGACCGCGGGGGTTCCCGCGGCGAGCACCCCGGCCACCGCGTCGAGCGCGGGCAGGCCGGTGGCGGCCGCGGGTTCCACCTCGACCGGGGCGGGCGCCGACCACCGCGCCAGGGCCGACACCATCGACGCCTCGTCCACCACGAGGTCGTCCAGCAGATCCGGCCCGGAGGGACCGCGACCGAGCAGTTCGAGCGACACCGTCATGGCCTCAGGTCTACACCCCGCGCGATGACCTCAGGACCACACCCCGCACGTTGCTACGCTCTCCCCGATGGGTACCGACGACTCCCCCGTGCCCGAGTACGCGGCCGACTACACCCCCGCACCGGACGACGCCCCGGACGCCTCCCACCTCACGCCCGAGGAGAAGCGCGGGCCGCGCACCGTCCACGTGGCACTGGGGTTGCTGGCCGCGTTGCTCGTCGCCGCCGTGGCCACGAACCCCGCATCGGTGCTGCCCCGCGACTCGACCCTGGCCGGCACCTACTACGTCGACGAGGGCTCCGGGCTCGAGTTGCAGGTGCCGGTCGGCTGGCGTGTGATCGACGACCCGGAGTTCGGCAGCGTGCAGCTGCGGCCGGTCGGCACCGGTCGGGCCCTGGACACCCGCATCCTCGCCGGGCCCCTGGAATCCGGGATCGCCGCCGCCGCGATCACCGATGACCAGGGGGCCGCCACCGCGCTCGCGGAGACCATCCAGTTGTACGTCCTGGGCGTGTCCGGGACCCGTGACGAACAACGGATGGCCCCCGTGGACAACGAGGCGGGGACGGGCGCCGCGATCTCCTACGTGGTGGTCCCGGACGGCATCCCCGACCAGGACTCCGGCGGCCTGGTCTACACCGCTGTCTTCGGTTCCGAGGACAGCCGGTGGTGGGTGGCGTACGTGACCACCGCGCAGCAGTCCGCTCCCGGCGTCCGGTGGATGGACCGGATCGTCGACCATGTCCGGCTCCCCGAGTGACCGCGTGGCGGTGAGCGGGTCGATGCCACCGGCTTCCGGCGCGGGACGGGTCCGCGCGGCTCTCTCGCCCCGCGAGGCGTTCGCCCGGTATGCGGCTCGGTTCGACCCGGTGACCGACCCCCGTGTCCGCCGGCTGCTGGTGGCCGAGCTCGTCGTCGTCCTGGCCGTCACCTTCGGCCTGTCCGGCGCCTACGCCGTCCTCGACCTGGTCTCCGCGCTTCTCGCACCGGCGGACCTCGGGGAGCAGACCGCCGCCCTCAACGTCTCACGCTCGGAACATCCGTGGCTCGACCTGGCCTACCAGGCGCTCGGGGTCCTGCGACTGCTGGCGTGGGCGCTGCTGCCGCTGGTGCTGCTCGCGCATTCCGGGCTCGGCGCACGGGCCGTCGGGCTGGTGCGCGACCGTCCGGGCCGTCAGATCGCGTGGGGGCTCGCGCTGACCGCCGTCATCGGCGTCCCCGGGCTGGCGTTGTACCTCGGCGCGGTCGCCGCCGGCGTTAATCTGCAGGTGTCGGCATCGGGCCTGGGCGAGACGTGGTGGCGACCCGTCGTGCTGGTGCTGTCCGCCGCCGGCAACGGCGCCGCCGAGGAGATCCTCGTGGTGGGGTACCTGCTCATCCGGCTGCGCCAGCTGGGGGTGCCGCCCGCACTGGCCCTGGCGGCCAGCGCCCTGCTGCGCGGGTCGTACCACCTCTACCAGGGGTTCGGCGGCGGGCTCGGGAACCTGGCGATGGGTGTGGTGTTCGCGTTGTGGTGGATGCGGACCCGCCGGCTGTGGCCGCTCGTGCTGGCGCACACGCTGCTCGACGTGGTCGCGTTCCTCGGCTACGCGCTGCTCGCCCCGCACCTGTCGTGGCTGTGACCGCCCGACTCGTCGCTGTGACCGCCCGGCCGCCGCTCCGCGCCCACCACCGCTTCAGGTGCGCTGCCCGAATGGTCCATTCGGGCAGCGCACCGGGCCGGATTGCGCACATAGGGGCAGCACACCCCGGCGCAGCGGGGCGGCCCCCGCGGTTGTGACGCGTGTCCCGCCGGGGCCGTGGGACCCGCCGACCGCGGCACCGGGCAAGTAGAGTCCGATCCCATGACCGACGACTCCAGGCGCCGGCACCTCACCCCGGAGGAGGCCGCCGAGCTCCGGCGACGCGCGCGCGAACGCCGTGGCTACGCCGACCCCGGCGCGCCGCGGGACCCGTCGGCCAGGCCCGACCGGGGCGATCGGGGCGCCCGGCGGGACCCTCGAGACGCGGGCCGTGAGCGTCCGGTGGGTCGCACCGGCTATCAGCCACGCCAGCAACCGGAGCCGCTGTCCCCGGAGGAGCGGGCCCGCTACGCCGCCCGGGACCGCCGCGACCCGCGCGCCGGACGCGACCCCCGCGACCCGCGCGCCGGGCGCGACCCCCGCGACCCGCGCGCCGGGCGCGACGCCCGCNCGACCCACGGCAGCCCGCCGGTGCCCGGGCCGGCTCGCGCGACCCCTACCGGGGGGCCGTCGACCGCCGCGGCCGGCGACCCGACCGTCGCCCCCCGCGCGGAGCGGCGGGGACGCCGCGCGGCCCCCGCAGCCGCCGCACCCCGCGGCGCCGGATCGGGCCCCTGCGGATCCTCGGACTGGTGCTGGTCGTCGTGCTCACGCTCGGGGTGGTCAGCGTGCTGTGGGCGGACTCGAAACTGCAGCGGATCGACGCGCTGACCGACTACCCGGGTCGAGGCGGCAACACGCCCGGCACCGTCACCCTGTTGGTGGGCACCGACTCCCGCGAGGGATTGACCGCCGAGCAGCAGGCCCAGTTGTCGACCGGGTCCGAGTCGGACGCCGGCGGCAAGCGCACCGACACGATGATGCTCGTCTACACCCCCCGCGGCGGGGACCGGACGATGCTCATCTCCCTACCCCGTGACCTGCTGGTCGACATCCCCGGTTACGGCGAGAACAAGCTCAACGCGGCCTACACCTTCGGCGGCCCACCCCTGTTGGCGCAGACCCTGGAGCAGCAGTCCGGGGTGCGGATCGACCACTACGCGGAGATCGGGTTCGGTGGCTTCGCCGGGATCGTCGACGCGGTCGGCGGCGTGGACATCTGCATCGACGAGCCGATCAGCGACCCGCTCGCCGGACTCGACCTCGCCGCCGGGTGCCAGACGCTCGCCGGCCCGCAGGCGCTGGGCTTCGTGCGCACCCGCTACGGCTTCGCCGAGCAGGACCTGCAGCGCGTCCGCAACCAGCGACAGTTCCTCGGCGCACTCATGCGCAAGACGCTCTCGCCCGGGAACCTGCTCAATCCGTTCACGGCCGTTCCCCTGGTGAACTCGGCGTCGGAGGCGGTCACCGTGGACACCGGCGACCACATCTGGAACCTCGCCATGGTGATGCGTCGACTCAGCGGTGACCCGCTCACCGTGACCGCACCCCACGACGGGATGGCCTCCGGCTCGGTGGGCTCCTACCTCGTGTGGGGTCCCACGACGACCGGGTTCTTCGACGCGGTGGCCTCCGGGCGGACCCCGGGACCGGAGTTCCTCGACACCGGGCCGTGAGCGGCGGAGCTCAGCCGGCCGGGGTGATGGAGACGATCCCCCACGTGCCGCCGGGGTTCTCGGCCACGCGGACGCGCTGCCGGATCAGCACCGGGTCGGCCCCCGGCGGGTACTCGGTGAGGTCCACCTCCAGCAGGGTCGGTGACAGTTCGCGTACGTCCACGCAGTGAGTGGTGCCCTCGGGGACCCGCTCGACCCCCTCGACGCGCAGCTGCTCCTCGGTCATCCGGCTGGAGGGGGCGACCGCCTCGAAGGCCTTCTCGGCCGAACGCTCCACGTAGTAGGCGTGATCGAAGGCCAGCACGGCCCCTGCCGGCGTCTCGAGCGAGCCCGGCCCGGACCCCACCACCCGGCCGGGTTCGGACACCTCCACGCACCCGGTGTCCCTCTCGTCCGCAGGGCTGACGGCCCCGCGGGTGACGACGAACCCGAGGACCGCGGACCCACCCAGCACCGCGACCCCGGCGGCCGCCAGCAGGGCGATCCGTGCCGGGCGGCGATCGAGCACCGCGGGGGCCGGCGGCGGTTCGTCATCGGGCCGGCCCCGGTCCGCGGGCGGGGCCCCGAGCGAGAGGGTGGACAGGTCGTCCGCCTCGCGCCGGGTGCTCCCGCTGCCAGCCGGTCCCGCAGGGGAGCGCGGCTCCCCCGCCGTCGGGGCGTGTGCATCGCCGCCGGCGGCGCCGAGGGTGATGCGGGTGGGGGGCGGGGCATCGGCGGACGGTTCGGGCTCACCTGACCCGGCCCGCCCGGTACCCGGGCCACCGGCCTCACCGGCCGACCGGCCCGCGGCGGGGACGCCGGGCATCGCGTGATCGGGGGTCGGCCCGGTCCGCAACCACGGCGGAACCGTCACCTCCGGGAGCCGGGGGGCCTCGTCGTCGTCGCCCGCCCTCGGCCGGTCGGCCACGCCGCCCCACCCCCTCACTCCACCCCGCGTCGACTCATCGCGTGACGGGTCATCGCGTCACGGGCGACCGCGGTCGCCATCGGAGTGGATCCTAGAGGTCGGCGCGCCCGGCCGGGGGTTCATACCGCGGGTGCCGGGCGCGTGGTGCTCGCGGGGAGCCGCCGTCTAGCGCAGGGTCACCTGACGTGCGCGCAGACCGTCGCGGGAGGACCGCTCGTCCGAGGTGAGGGGAGTGTCGTCGGCCAGGGCGTCACGCAGCGCGGCGTCGAGCGCCTGCAGACCCGGCGCCCATTCCTGGTGGTGCATCTCGCGGTCCAGGTCGAACACCGGCACCAGGACCCCGTGCGTGCGGAACGACCCGGCGAAGCGGGACCCCTCCCCCAGATGGAGCGCACCGGCGGCGTGCACGCGGGCGAGGGCCTCGAACAGGTCGTCCTCGTTCTCCGGCCGCACCCAGCGGATGTGTGCCTTCTCGCCGGCGTCGACCCACCAGGCGGCCTCGATGCCGTCCGCGGAGACGCGCGCCGAGGGCATCATGACCTCGTTGGCGTTGCGGATGGCCTGCTCGATCTCGGGCCCCACGTCCACGCCGTCGGCGACCCACCACGAGAAGTCGTCGTGGACGACGATCTCCAGCGGCGCATCGGCGACCACGACGTCGGCCAGTGCCGGGGTGGAGTCGGTCGGGTGCGACGAGGTGAGGGTCTCCCCGCCACCGGCGCGGGTCGCCCAGTCCACCGCGTAGGCCAGATCGACGGCGGGGTCCGGCCCGTGGACCTGCACCTGCAGGCCGACCATGGCCTGGCCGCCGAGCTCCTCGTCGCGGACCAGGCCCGCGATGGCGCCGGGCAGCACGGTCGCCAGCGTGACCTCCCGCCCACCGTCGACCGTGGTGAGGCGCGCGGTGGCCGACGGCACGAACTCGCGCATCGCCACCATGTCGCATTCCCCGGCGAACCCGGCGAACGGCCGCGGCTCGACGCTCAGTTCCTCACGCTCGGCCGCGCGCGCGGCGATCTTGGCCTGGCGGTTGCCGCCGGCCTTGGGCTCGTTGTTCCGATTGCGTCTACCCACGATCACCACGATACGGTGCGCCCCCGCCGACCGCCCGCGTAGGCGTCGGACTCGAACCCGGACTCGGGCCCGGGCCCGGCCGGCCCGCCCGCGCGTCAGGCTCCCGCGGGCCCCTCGGTCCGGGGCGCGCCGCCGTCGAGGACGGTCAGTGCGCGCGAGGGGACGTTGGTGCCGACCCAGTCCACGCCGAGGTCGCGGCACAGCAGCAGGTCGGCGGGGTCGTCGACGGTCCAGCAGTAGGTACCCACCCCCCGCGACCACCAGTACTCGACCAGCCACGGCCGCGCCCGCAGCGTCCCGATGCTCGGCCCCATCAGCTGGGCACCGAACCCCTCGGCCGGCCACGACTTGACGATGTTCCGACGCTCGCGCAGCTGCACCGTCGGCACGTCCGGGGCGAGCCGCCGGAAACGCCGCACGGCCGCGACCGAGAAGCTCATCATCACCGCGCGGGAGTCGGCGAACGACGTGGCCCGGTCGAGGCCGAAGTACGTCAGCTCGTCGCGCAACGCCGTCTCGACCCGGCCGCCGGACGGCACCGGGTGCTTGGTCTCGAGGAACAACCGGACGTCCGGGTACGCCTCGGCCATGACGAGGAAGCTGCGCAGCGTGAGCACCGTTTCGGGGGCGCGGTGCACGGGGTGCCACGACCCCACGTCGAGCGCGGAGATCTGATCGAGGGTGCTGGCGTGGACCCAGAGATCCCTGTCGGCGACGCGGGTGGTGCGGGGGTCGTGGAGCAGGACGGGCACGCCGTCGGAGGTGAGGCGGACGTCCACCTCGAGCGCTTCGGCGCCCTGCTCGAGGGCCTGCTGGTAGGCGACCCGGGTGAGTTCGGGGAATTCCGCGGAGGCGCCGCGGTGTGCGACGACCCCGCTGCGGGTGGAGACGGGCGAGGGCAGGTGGGTGGTCGTGGGGACCGTCACGTCTCAATCCTTCCGGGTTGCTGACGCTTCCAGGATCCCCGCCGCGATGAACCTGCGGGTGAACCGCGGGGAAGGGTCACTGAAACTCCTCATGACGCCCCGGGTCTCGCGGACCGCCCACGCCGCGGCGAGCGCGGCGAGGGCTGTGAGTAGCACGGTGTCCGCGGCGGCCTGTGGGCCCTCCCCGCTACCGCGCCACAGGGCGACCGTCACCGCCAGGACGTTGACGGCCCAGGCCGCCCACCACCGCCGGAGGTCCGAGCGGGACGGGGCGCGGGTCGACGCCCGGCGTAGTTCCTCGAGGTAGACGGGCAGGCGGAAGAAGTTGACGACGACGAGGAGGGCACCCACCCACAGGCCCGCCCGTGACCGGGGGTCCCGAACCGGTGCGTACGCCCGTCGCCGCATCTCCACCAGCCAGGCCGTCGCCGTGACGGCTGCGGCGATGCCCACGGCGATCGCGACGATCCCCGTCACCCAGACCAGGGCGGTGGTGAGGGCCTCGAGCCACCACGGCGCGAGCCGGTCGGCGTACCAGACCAGGGCGGCGTAGCGCAGCCCGTGGGCCACTGCGGTGGCGAGAAACCAGGCGCCGGCCGCCCGCATGATCCCGGGGGCGGCGGTGGCGAGCCGGGCGGGTGTCGGTCCTGCCGGCTGCTCGAGGCGGCGCGGGATCGCGACCGGCGGCAGTCCCCACCGCGGGGTGCCGGGGTAGGACGGGGTGCGGTCGCGCCACGCAGGCCCGGTGCGGTGCCGCGGGACGGGGGGCCGTGTCACGGGCGTCGGGGGTCGCCACGGCGGGTGCGCGACCCAGCGCCACTGCCCCTGCCGCCGCGGTGTGGTCATGGCGACCATGCTGGCACAGCCCGGGTGGCGTCGGACGGCGGTGTGCCGGAGCCTGGGCCCATGTCCGTGAACTGCGTGCGAGTGCACGACCTCGTCTCGGGAGAGGCCGACCCAGCGGGGGCCCACGTCGTCCTCGTGGACCGGCTGTGGCCGCGGGGCGTACGCAAGGACTCCCTCGGTCACGACGAATGGTGCCGGGACGTGGCTCCGTCCGCCGACCTGCGCCGCGGGTTCCACCGCGGTGAACTGGACTTCGAGCACTTCGCGGAGAAGTACCGGGAGGAGTTGTCACGCGAGCCCGCCGCCGGGGAAGTGGGCCGCCTGGCGACGCTGGCGGCCCGCGACGACCTGGTGTTGGCCTATGCGGCGAGGGACACCGAGCACAACCACGCTCACGTTCTGGCGGACGAGATCAGGCGGTCCATGTAGCCGTCGTCACATCAGGGGTGACGGATCGCGACGGCGTGTGTATGGTCTTCCTCAGTAGTTGAAATCGTTCGTTGTATTTCTGTAGATCCACCGTCCTTGAGAGAGGGCAGTGCGGCACCGCAGGGAAACACACAGCACGCTCTCTGCTGCAGCACCTGGTTCCCCGACAAGCGGGGCACCGACTCTCGAAAGGACGCCAATATGGCTACCGGCACCGTTAAGTGGTTCAACGCTGACAAGGGCTTCGGCTTCATCGCCCCCGACGACGGCTCGGCCGACGTCTTCGCCCACTTCTCCGCCATCCAGGGCTCGGGCTACCGCTCGCTCGAGGAGAACCAGCAGGTCTCCTTCGACGTCGCGCAGGGCGCCAAGGGCCTGCAGGCGGAGAACATCACCCCGATGTGATCTGACGTCAGAGCGATCTGACGTCCTTCGGAATTAACGAGAGGGCCCGGCAGGAGAGATCCTGCCGGGCCCTTTCGCATGTCCGATGCGCCTGGCCCCTCGGTCCGGCCATCCGCTCCCGCGCCCGGCCAGGCGCGGGAGCGCCCGACCAGACGCGGGAGCCCCCGGTCAGACGGGGCAGGCGACGCCGCTGCGGACGTGGCAGTCGTAGCCGCCCGGGTTCTTGACCAGATACTGCTGGTGGTAGTCCTCGGCGTAGTAGAAGGTGCCGGACCGGACCTCCCCCAGCTCGTCGATCTCGGTGGTCAGCGGGCCGTAACCGGCCGCGTCGAGCTCCTTCTGGTACCCCTCGGCGATGCGACGGGCCGCCTCCAGCTGCTCCGGCGTGGTGGTGAAGACGGCCGAGCGGTACTGCGTGCCCATGTCGTTGCCCTGACGCATCCCCTGCGTGGGGTCGTGCCACTCGAAGAACGTGGCCAGCAGCTTCTCCACCGGCAGTACCTCGGGGTCGAAGACCACCAGCACGGCCTCGGTGTGGCCGCTCGCCCCGGTGCAGGTCTCCTCGTAGGTGGGGTTCGGCGTCCACCCGCCGGCGTACCCGGCGGCGGTGGTCCAGACGCCGTCGAGCTGCCAGAGCACCTTCTCCGCACCCCAGAAACAACCCATGCCGAGCACGATCGTCTCGTGCCCCTCCGGGAACGGCGGGACCATCGGGTTTCCGGTGACGATGTTCGCCGGCGCCACCGGCACCGGGTCGGCGCGGCCCGGGAGCGCCGCCTCGGCGTCGACGACCGTGGTCGCGGTACGCATGGCGGAGTGTCTGATCGCGTCTTGTAGCCAGCCCATGCCGCCAGGGTAACCCTCCGGCCCGTTCGTGATCCGGACGTGATGTGACCAATGCCATAGTCGGCGCTAGGGTGGTGACCAGTTCGACCGAGGGGGAGCTCGACGTGACCGCTACACAGCCCGCCGCGCAGCGCCTGCGCGCCATCCTCGACGGCGAGCCGCCGCAGCCCTTCGAGGGGTCCGGCTGCAGCGATCACGTCCGTCGCCGCAACCTCCACGTGAGTGTCGCCGTCGCCCTGGCGCTCCTGCTCGTGCTCGTCGTCCTCCTGGTGATCTGACCAGGGACGGTCATCACGTCAGACAGTCTCGGGCGACGCGCACCAGCAGCGGGGCCCACGGCGCACAGGCGTCCTCCGGCAGCGTCGCGATGTGGGCCATTTCCGCGGCCGCCACCCAGCGCAACTCCGCTATCTCGGCCCGGTGCTGCTGCCCGCCGTCCACCTCGGCGGCGAAGACCTCGGAGACCAGGGAGAAGCCGGGCTCGTTGGCGGTCGCGGTGTCGAACCGCCCCAGGGGGGTGAGCCGATCGGGGGCGATGGCCACCCCCAGCTCCTCGTCGATCTCCCGGGCGGCGCACGCCCGGGGCGACTCCCCGGCCTCCCACTTCCCGCCGGGCAACATGAACCGGTCGGTGCCCGCCTTGCGGACGGTCGCCACCGCACCGTCGGGTCGGGTGAGCACGACGGCCGACACGGAGATGATGCCGCCGGCCGGGGCCGTATCAGAGTGATCCACGACCCCGATCATGGCAGGCCATCGGCTCGGCTGGCAGCCCGCGGTCGCGCAGCACGACGCACCGGTGGACGGATCACTATGGTGGAGGTGGACGTCGTGACGGGCGCCACGGGGACTCCCGTGCGCAGCCCGCCACCCAACTGAAAGGACACTCCACTATGGCCGAGTACGTTCTTCCCGATCTCGACTACGACTACGGCGCTCTCGAGCCGCACATCTCCGGCGAGATCATGGAGCTGCACCACTCCAAGCACCACGCGACCTACGTCAAGGGCGCGAACGACGCCATCGAGCAGCTCGCCGAGGCCCGCGAGGACGGCAGCATCGCCGCCAAGGCCCCGCTGCTGAGCAAGAACCTGGCCTTCCACCTCGGTGGCCACACCAACCACTCCGTGTTCTGGAAGAACATGTCGCCGAACGGTGGCGACAAGCCCGAGGGCGAGCTGGCCGCCGCGATCGACGCCGAGTTCGGATCGTTCGACAAGTTCCAGGCCCACTTCAACGCCGCCGCCACGACCCTGCAGGGGTCGGGCTGGTCCGTCCTGGGCTGGGACCACATCGGGCAGCGCCTGATCATCCAGCAGCTCACCGACCAGCAGGGCAACATCTCGATCAACATCACCCCGCTGCTCATGCTGGACATGTGGGAGCACGCCTTCTACCTGCAGTACAAGAACGTCAAGCCGGACTACGTCAAGGCCTGGTGGAACGTCATCAACTGGGCGGACGTGGCCGAGCGCTACGCCGCCGCCAAGGGCTGACCGACAGGTCACGCGCCACACGGCTCAGCAGAGCTCGCAGCGGCCCGGGCGGGGATCTCCCCGCCCGGGCCGCTGCCCGTCGGTCGGCGCAGATCGCCCGCCCGCCTCCACGAGACACCCCCCGGACGAGCGTCCACTTGGGTAGCGTCAGCCGCGATGCGATGATGCGAATCACCGCGGTACGCGCACCCGGGGAGAGTCGATGTCCGCCAACCGAACGTCCGCCAACCGAATGGCCGTCAACCGCCGCACCGTCCTGGGCGGGGCCGCCGCACTCGGCGGGGTCGCCGCGCTGCAGTCACTCCTGCCAGCCGTGGCACAGGGCCAGTCCACGGCCATGTACGTCGGCCGCGGCATCGGGGACATGACCGGAGAGCCGCTGGGCGCGGGCATGAACGGGTACGCGGACACCGAGCAGCAGTCCGTCGGGCTGCATCTGCGGCAGCGGGCCCGCGCCTTCGTCTTTGCCGACTCGCCGTCGTCACCCCGGTTCCTCCACGTCACCGCCGAGATCGGTCTCGTCTTCCAGTCGATCCAGCAGGAGGTGCTGCGCCGGTTGGCCGCCGAGTTCGGCGACACCTACCACGAGGGCAACGTGGTCATCACCGCCACGCACACCCACGTGGCACCCGGCGGGACATCCGGCCATCCGATGGTCGATCTGTCGATGCTGGGCTTCCGGCCGGTGACGTTCGAGGCCAACGTGGCGGGGATCGTCGACGCCGCACGGATGGCGCTCCAGGACCTCGCGCCGTCGAGCGTCGGGGTCACCACCGGCGCGCTGCACGACGCCGGCGTCCAGCGTTCCCTCGGGTCGTTCGACCGCGACACCCCCGAGGAGCGGGCGCAGTTCCCGGCGGGGATCGACCCGCGGTCGCAGTCGTTGCAGATCACCCGCGACGGCCGGCTCGTGGGCGTGCTCAACTGGTTCGGCGTCCACGCCACCTCGATGACCTCCCACAACACGATCGCGTCCTCCGACAACAAGGGCTTCGCCGCATGGCACTGGGAGCGGGAGGTGGCCGGGCAGGACTACCTCGACGGCCGCACGCCGGAGTTGGTCACCGCGTTCGCGCAGACCAACCCGGGCGACGTGAGCCCCAACCTCGACCTGGCCCCCGGCCGGGGACCGACGCCCGACGAGTGGCTCAACACCCGGATCATCGGCGAGCGACAGTTCGCGGCCGCGCGCGACCAGGTGGACAAGGGGGTCCGGCCGCTCGGCAACGGGATCGACGTCCGGCACCGCTGGGTGGACATGTCGGCCGTCGAGGTGCGGCCCGAGTTCACCGGCGACGGGCGCCCCCACCGGACGACGGTGGCGGCCCTCGGCGCGTCATTCGCGTCGGGCAGCCAGGAGGACGGCGGCGGCGGGGACGAGCTGCCGTTCGCCGAGGGCGACCGCGGCGGCAACCCCGTCGTCGCCGCGATCACCGACGTGGTGATCCCCGCCTGGCTCCGCGAGGCGCACGGCGCCAAGGACGTCCTGCTCCCGGTGGGCCTCGTACCGCAGGCCGTCCAGCGCGTGTACCCGTTCCACCTCGTACGCCTGGGCGGGCACTATCTGTTCACCCTCGGCTTCGAACCCACCGTGGTGGCTGGTCTACGGCTGCGGCGCACGCTCGCGGCCGAACTCGGCGTGGCCGAGGACCACGTCACCGTCCAGGGGTATTCAAACGCCTACGGGCACTACGTGACGACGCCCGAGGAGTACTCGGCCCAGAACTACGAGGGCGGCGCGACGATCTTCGGGCCGTGGACGCTCCCCGCGATCCAGCAGACGGCCGCGGAGCTCGCCCGCTCGATGCGCGCGGGCACCCCGCTCGACCCGGGCACCTCGGAACGGGACCTCACCGGACAGATCCCCGTATCCCCGCTGGGCAACCCGCTCGTCGACACCCCGGCACCGCTGCGGAACTTCGGCGACGTCCTGGACCCGCCGCTCACGGAGTACCGCATCGGACAGCGGGTCGTGGTGCGGTTCTGTGGCACCCACCCCAACTCCGACCTGCGCCGGGGAGACACCTACCTCGCTATCGAGCGCCGGGAGGGCGACCGGTGGGTACGGGTCCACGACGACGGCGACTGGTCCACGATGATCGTGTTCGAGGGCCTGCTCACCGTGACGAACGCGCTCATCACCTGGGACATCCCGCCCGGCACCCCGGCCGGCGCCTACCGCGTGGTGTACACGGCGTCGGGCCGCGGGATCGACGGGCGTCTGTTCCCCGTTAGGGGGGAGAGCCCGGCCTTCGACGTGCGCTGACGACCGGTCTGGGACACTGGAGGCGTTAATGCTTGCACTTCCTAGTGCTTGCGTCGTCAACAGAAAGGACATCGCCCGTGGACATCAAGGGTGCTTCCGTCATCGTCACCGGTGCCGCCTCCGGCCTGGGAAACGCCACCGCGCGTTCGTTCGCCGAGAAGGGCGCGGTCGTGTTCGGCCTCGACCTCCAGCAGTCCATCGACAAGGCCGTCGAGCAGGGCATCGATGAGGGCATCACCCTCCTCGCCGCTGACGTCACCAGCGAGGACGACGTCAAGGCCGCGATCGCCAAGGCCACCGAGGCCGCGCCACTGCGCGTCGTCGTCAACTGCGCCGGCATCGCCCCGGCCGCCCGCATCGTCTCCAAGAAGGGCGTCCACGCCCTCGACCTGTTCGAGACTGCCATCTCGGTGAACCTCGTGGGCACGTTCAACGTGCTGCGCCTGGCCGCCGAGGCCATGTCCACCCAGGACACCGTGGACGAGGACGGCCAGCGCGGCGTCATCATCAACACCGCGTCCGTCGCCGCCTACGAGGGCCAGGTCGGCCAGATCGCCTACGCCGCCTCGAAGGGTGGCGTGTACTCGATGGGCATCTGCGCTGCACGCGACCTCGCGCAGTTCGGTATCCGCGTCAACACCATCGCCCCGGGCACCATCGAGACCCCGATGCTCAAGGGCCTGACCGAGGAGTTCCAGAAGTCCCTCGAGGCCGCGATCCCGTTCCCGTCGCGCCTCGGCCGCCCGTCGGACTACGCGCAGCTGGCGAACGCGATCGTCGAGCAGGACTACCTCAACGGCGAGAGCTTCCGCATGGACGGCGCCCTGCGCATGGCGCCGCGCTAACTGCCCGCCCGGGACCGGACAAAGCGTCCGGTCCCGTGCGCCGGTACGACGACTGAGGCCCGCCCCCTGCGAAGGGGGCGGGCCTCGGTGCTGTGCCTGGGTCAGGCGGTGCGCACAGGGTCAGCCGCGACCGTTGTCGATCGCGGGGCCGGGGGCCGGCGCGGGGGCGGGCGCCGGAGCTGCGGGGGCCGGAGCGGCACCGGCCGGCGCCCACGGCAGCGGCGGCAGCGGCGGCAGGGCGATACCGGCGGCGGTGAGCGATGCGTGGATCTCCGGGAGGAAGTAGATGCCCGCACCGACGGCGGCGACCGAGCCGAGACCCAGGGTCGCGGGGACGAGCGAGCCCGTGCCGGGCAGGGACCCGGCATCGGAGCCGAGGACGACGGTCGCACCCTCGCCGATCCCCAGCGAGCCGGCGATGGGGGCGTAGAGCGGGACGAGCGAGCCGGTGGTCGGCTCACCTAGCAGCGCCGAGCCCGAGGTGTCGACCGAGCCGGTGCCCTCGGCCGGGGTGAGGATGTCGACCGAACCGGTGGCCTCGGAGACGGAACCGGCTAGCGGCGCGAGCGAACCGGTGGAGGGCTCACCGAGCAGCGCCGAACCCGAGGTGTCGAGGGATCCCTCGCCGGTGGCGTTGGCATCCAGGATGAGCGAACCCAGGTTCTCGGGGACGGAACCGCCGCCCGAGCTCAGCTCCGACGATCCGGCGGAGCCGATCACGTCCGAGGACAGAGTTCCGAGTTCCTCGGAGCCCTGCGCGTTGGCGACGCCGGTGGCGCCCGAGATGGCCAGGGCAGCGGCGGCCGCGACCGCAGCGGCTTTGCGGGTGGTGAACGTCATTGCGTCTCCTCGTGTGGAAAGGGGCTCCCAGGCGCAGAGGCTCGTGGCCGACCCACCCCGGGGTTGGGGTCTGTGAGACGTGAGAACAGCGTTACGAGACCGAGGTTCATCCGTCCGTTCCCCACCCTAGCCACGAATTCAGGCGATGAACGGTGAGAACTCAGTTAGATCTGAGTTAGTAAGGGGTTCTGAAAGGCGCTCGACCCCTTGCCGTGTGGCCACCCATGCCCCAGCGTCGCCCCGGGGCACCCGCGCGGGGAGCCCCGAGGCCCGCCCCCTTCGATCCAGGGTGCGGGCCTCGTGGCACGGGAAGCGGGCCCCGCTGGACCTCGCCGACTGCGATCAGATAACCGGCAATGGCGGGAGGACGATGCCGGCGTCCGCCAGCGCCTGCTCGATCTGCGGCGCGAAGTAGATGCCCGCCCCGATGACGGCGGCGGAACCGCCGATCAGCAGCACCGGCCCGAGCGAACCGGATACTCCGAGCGAATCCGTACCGCCATCGGAGCCGATGACGATCGCCGGACCCTCACCGGAGCCCAGTGCGCCGCCCACCGACGCCACGGCCGGCGTCAGCGACCCCGAGGTGGGCTCACCGAAGACGGAACCGGTGGTGTCCACCGACCCGGTACCCGGCGCGGGACTCACTGCGTCGGAACCCGTTGCCTCGTTGACCGAGCCCACGCCCTGCGACACGACCGGGGCGAGGCTGCCGAAAGTCGGCTCGTCGAGCAGCGCGGAGCCCGAGGTGTCGATCAGTCCGGGGTCGACGACCCCCGTCTCCTCCTCGGCCGAGCCGAGGGCGGAGGACTGAGCGTGCGCCAGCCCCACTCCACCGGACAGGGCGAGCGCGGAGACGCCAAGGGCCGCGGCGGCGCGGATGTGCCTCGTCATAAGTCAGTATTCCTTTCGGGAGAAACGCCGACACTTCGGCGATACTTAACAATTCTTATTATTTCGCCGTGAACACCCCGCGCGACCACCGGGAGAATGCCCGCGCATGAGGGGTCCAACGCCGAAGTAGACATACGTTCAGAGCTGGTGGCCGCCCCAGCTCGAGCGGGAGATCCACTCCCGCACAGCGCGAGTGGCCCGGACGTCGTCCTCGTTGTAGGTGAGGATGCGGTTCCGGCCGGCATCCCGCTCGACGCCCCTCGCCGCCTGCGCGTCGCGGTACCACCCGAGCGAGGCCTCGCCGCAGGCCTCGGGATCTCGCCACGCGAACCCGGCGGCCGGGGCGACCACCTTCAGCCCGAGGCCCGAGGTGGAGACGAACTGGGTGGTGACCGCCTCGTGGACGTCCACCCAGAGCGGGGAGGAGATGAAGCGCCGGACCTCGGCGACGGAGGGAACCCCCTTGACGACGGCGAGGGTGCCCTCCGGCCCGAACCTGCCGGCCGACGAGAGCATCCACCCGTTCTCCGCGGACCGTGAATAGCAGTAGGCCCGGAACGACCGGCCCTGACCTGCCGCCCTGTCGCGGATGCCGGTGAGCCAACGCCAGAACTCCGCGAACGAACGCCCCTCGTCCGGATCCGGCAACCGCGCCCAGGTGGCGAACGGCCTGTAGCCCTCGGCCTCCAGGGGCCGCCCGTCCCTCAGCGTGAGAAGGGTCCCCCACAGATAGGCGCCGTCGTCGAGGTGACTCTCCAGGTCGACGTCCACCTCGATATCCGCACGCGGAATGCTCGGCCGCGCCACCTTGGGAACCACCACCTCACCGTCGCGGTGTGCCCTCGCCCGCAGGACCGCGTCCGAGAACGGCTCGCCGTTCCAGTCCGTGGGCCGGTCCGGTCCGGCCTCCGCCAACTCCGCGACCGTCCGGATCCCCCGGGCCCTCAGCGACCCGACCTGTCCGCCGCCGACGACGAGACTGACGTCATCGGCCACGACGAGCCGGTCACGGCAGCCCTCGACGGGCCCGTCCCGATCGTCCCAGCCCTCCCACCAGGGGCAGGTGCGGCATTCGCCGATCCGGCTGGGTTCGGTGTCGAGCTCACCGCGCACCACCGCCAGCCGCGTGGCGTGGGTGCGGTCTGCGGCGTCGAGCACCGGCCCCAGGTCGTGCACCACCGCGCGCGCCGAGCCCAGCCCCAGCACCGCGCCCACCGGGGACTCCGCCGCGTGCCCCACGGCGGCGAGCAGCCGCCACGCGTGGACGAGCCGGTCCAGATCCGCGGGGTGACGCCGCACCCGGAGAGCGGGGTCGGGCGCAGGGGACCAGTCGAGCAAGCGGGTCACCGTCGCCGTCGACGCGGTCCTCCCCCGCCGCGGATCGACCACCTTGTGATTGACCACCAGCACCGGCGCGTACCCGCCGCCGGGCACGGCCGCCAGGGTGCACCGGAGGCCCGCCCGGCCCTCGTGCGGATCGGCGGGAAGAGCCGCGCCCCACACCAGCGTCGCCCCGTCGGCCAGGGCCCGGAGTGTCGCGCTCTCGTCGTCGTCGCCCGGTACGTCCCCCGGCAGATCGGTCCAGTGATCCCCCACCACGTCCACCACCACGGTGTCGGGGCGCGCGTCCCGCAACGCGCGCTCCCGCAGGCCCGCGCGTCGATCGGCCGCCGCCATCGCCCGCAGACGCACGCCCTCGTCGAGCGGCGCCGTCCGCCACCACCCCGGTCGCGCATCACGTTCCCGGGCCACGCGGTGCAGACATCTGGCCCCCGAGGCCGGCCCCACCACCGCCGCATCGGGGGCGCGGTACGTGGTGCTGCCGGCGTCCTCCATCGCCGTCCATCATGGCCCAGCCGCGGCCCACACGACGGTCCGGTCCTCAGTGCGGGCCGATTCGCCTAGGCTGGAGACCTGATGTCCGCGACGAGAGAAGGATCGACGCCCATGGGCAAGCTGACGACCTACCGCGACAAGCGTGCCGAACTCCGCGCCCATGCTTCGGCGCTCAAGTCCACGGCCATGAAGGAGGCCAAGCTCGCGGCCAAGGAGACGCGGAAGAAGGCCAAGGAGGCGCACCGCGTGGAACTGGCCGAGGCCAAGGAACGCGCCAAGCTCGAGCGCAAGAACGCCGAACGCAAGGCGAGGCGCGCCGAGAAGCGGGCCGAGAAGCGTGACAAGCTCGACCGCAGATCCGCCAAGCGGAACCGCAAGAACGAGAAGGTCCACGCCAAGCAGGAGCGCGCCACCATCAAGCGCGAGGCCAAGCTGCTGGCCAAGGACCGCAAGCTCGCCGAGAAGATCGACTCCGCCGGCCGCAAGCACGAGTACCAGCTCGCCGAGATGGAACTCAAGAAGCTCGAGGGCACCAAGCTCAACAAGGATGACCTGCAGCGGTGGCTGAGCATGGCCAAGGTCGCCACCCCGGTGCTGCTGCCGATGGTCTACAAGGCCGTCTCCAACGTGCAGGGATCGGCCGGCAAGCCCTCCGGCCCCGGAGGCGTGGACCTCGAGGCCGCCGGCATCAACGCCACCGGCCCCGGCGCCGCCCTCGGTGTACGCATCGTCCGCCTCGAGCAGACCCTCGACCAGCTCGACGTGAGCCGCGGGAGCGAGCGTGAGGTCAAGGACTTCATCTCCTCCACCCGGGCCAGGCTCACGGACCTGCGGACAGCGGTCGAGACCGCCGAGACCACGCCCACCGCGCAGCGGCGCGAGATCCACTCGTCGATCTCGGGCGAGCTCGACCGCATCAACAAGGACATCTTCGCCCGCCTGGGCGTCAAGGCGTGACGGCACTGCGGGGGTGCGTGGCGTCCGTGGCGGTCGCTGCCGCCCTGGTCGGCGGCGCGGCCGCGCCCGCGGTGGTGCTCGCCCCGGTCGCCGTCGCCCACTCCGTATTGGTCTCCATCGATCCGGAGGACGGGTCCGAGCTGGACACCCCGCCCGACGAGATCGTGTTGACCTTCAACGAGGAGATCAACCAGAGCTTCGCCTCCGTCGCCGTGACCGCCGGGGAGAACCGGGCCAACCGGGTCGTGGGCGACCCCTCGGTGGCGGGCGAGACCGTCACTGTCGACGTCGATGAACTCGAGCCCGGCCCCTACACCGTCGGCTACCGGGTGACCTCGTCCGACGGGCACGTGGTGAGCGGGTCGTCGGTCTTCACCGTGACGGGCGGGGCCGGCGGCGCGGAGGCCGGCGCAGAGTCCGGCTCGCAGCCCGCGGCCGGCGGGGAGCCCGGCTCGGAGTCCGGCTCGCAGCCCGCGGCCGGCGGAGACGCCTCCCCGGCGGGCGGGTCCGACACCGGGGCCGGCGACGAGGCGGACGTCGCCGATGAGACCTCGGGCGAGGACACCGGCGTCAGCCCCGCGATCTGGGTCGTCGGCGGACTGGCGATCCTGCTCATCGGTGGCGCGTTCGTGCTGCTGCGCCGCGGTAACTGACGGGCGGGCACGCCGAGCGGCGAGCGGTGCAGCCGCTCCCCTGCCCGGCGTCTCGCTCCCGCGCCTGTACACGTCAGCCACATCCGCGTCCGCGCGTGGCGTCTGGCCTGCCCCTCGGGGCGCGCGAGACGCCATGCCCGGACGCGGCTGTATCACGAGATCGAGCGGCCGTATCACGAGTCGGGCCGCGGCGGCAGCACGAGGCGGGCCGGGGCGGCCGCGGGCTCCCGCCACTCGCGCGGGCCCGGCCACCCGCGCGAGCTCCCGCCTACCGCCCCGGCAGGAAGCGCATGGCGTCGGTGGCGGGCGCGAGCAACTGCTGCCACCGCGTGCGGGGCAGGAACGACGGCCCGCCCATGTGCACGACGCGCTGAGTGGCGATCGTCTGCGCCTCGGTGTACTTGAGCAGTCCCTCGTCGCCGTGGCGTCGGCCCACACCGGAGGCGCCCATGCCGCCCATCGGGCCCGCGACGGAGCCCCAGCCCGCGACGTAGCCCTCGCCGACGTTGACGGTGCCGGTCCGCAGGCGCGCCGCGATCTGCTCGCCCTCGGAGTCGGACCCCGCGAACACCGACGAGTTGAGCCCGTACTCGGTGTCGTTGGCCTCGGCGATCGCCTCCTCGACCGAGTCGACCGGGTAGATCGACACGACCGGGCCGAAGGTCTCCTCGCCGTAGCAGGTCGCGCCGGAGGGCACGTCGGTGAGCAGGGTCGGCTCGTAGAACAGCGGGCCCAGGTCCGGCCGGGCGCGTCCGCCGGCCAGGACGCGCGCGCCCTTGGCCACCGCGTCGTCGACGTGTGCGGAGACGGTGTCCAGCTGGTCACGGGAGATGAGGCTGCCCATCTCGGCCTCGAAGTCGTAGCCGGGCCCCACGCTCATGGACTGCACACGCGCGGTGAGCTTCTCGATGAGCTGCGGCGCGACGGAGCGCTCCACGTAGACCCGCTCGACCGAGATGCACAGCTGACCCGAGTTGGAGAAGAACGCGCGCGTGGCGACCTCGGCCACCTCGTCGAGGTCGGCACCCTCGGTCACGATCATGGCGTTCTTCCCGCCGAGTTCGGCCGAGAACCCGATCAGGCGCTCGCCGCACTGGCGGCCCAGCGTGCGGCCGGTCGCGGTGGAGCCGGTGAACATGAGGTAGTCGACGTTCTCCACGATCGCGCCGCCGACGGTCCCGCCCGAACCGGGCACCACCTGGAACAGGTCGCGCGGCAGGCCCGCCCGGTAGAGCATGTCGGCGGCGGCGAGGGCACAGAACGGCGTGATGGAGGCGGGCTTGATCACCACGGCGTTGCCCGCGAGCAGGGCGGCGAGCGCGTCGGTGGCGGCGAGGTTGAGCGGGTAGTTCCACGGCGCGATCACGCCCACGACGCCCTTGGGCTGGCGGCGCACCACGGCCTTGGTCAGTCCCGGCAGCATGCCCTGGACGCGCTTGGGGGCGAGCAGCCCGGGCGCGGTCCGGGCGTAGTGACGCGCGGTGATGAGGCAGTCCAGCACCTCCTCCTGTGCGGAGGCGCGGCTCTTGCCTGTCTCTGCCTGCACGATGTCCATGAGTTCGCCGCGGTTGCGCATGATCTGCTTGGCGAAGCGGGTGATGACGGCGACCCGGTCGGCGACGTCTCGTTCGGCCCACGCGACCTGCGCGGCCCGGGCCCGCTCGACGGCGGCGGTGACATCGTCGGCGGTGCCGGCGGGGATCTCCGCGAGCGGGTCACCGGTGAAGACCTCGGTGATCATCGCCGACGGGCGGCTTGAGGGATCGGCCCGGAATTCGGGGATCGCGACGAGGTCGCGGAGACGGTCGTACACAATGGGGCGCGGGTCGGCTCATGGCACCGAGGCTACCGGCGGGTAAGGAAGAGCGGTACCGCCTGCCACCGTTCTTCGCCCGCCGGTCGCGGAAACCCGGGCTTGACCCTGACATCGCGTCAGGCCCCACGCTCGTGGATGTGAGAGATGCTGGAGACATGACGACGAGAGACGGGCTCACCGTGGGAGCGGTCGCCGCGCTGGTCGGGGTGAGCGTCCGGACCCTGCACCACTGGGACCGGATCGGGTTGGCGCCGGCGAGCGGCAGGACGTGGTCGGACTACCGGGTGTATGACTACGACGACGTCGCCCGCCTCCACCGGATCCTGGTCTACCGCGAGCTGGGCTTCCCACTCGCGGAGATCGGGGACCTGCTCGATGACCCGGAGGCCGACGCCCTGGCTCACCTGACCCGCCAGCGGGAGCTGCTGGTCGGACGCATCTCGCACCTGCAGGAGATGGTCTCCGCAGTCGACCGCATGAAGGAGGCGATCGATATGAACGCACCACTGACCCCTCAGGACAGGGCCGAGATCTTCGGCACGGACTGGAAGGAGGAGTACCAGGAGGAGGCCGAGCACCGCTGGGGCGACACCCCGCAGTGGGCGCAGTCGCAGGAACGCACGGCGCGCATGTCCAGGGAGGACTGGAAGCAGGTCAAGGCCGAGGGCGACGCGCTCAACGTCGACCTCGCCGCCGCCAAGCGTGCCGGCATGGACCCGGGGGCGCCGGAGGCCGCGGAGCTGGCCGAGCGCCACCGCGCATCGATCGGGCGGTTCTACGACTGCACGCATGCGATGCAGGTCTGCCTGGCGCGGATGTACGTCGAGGACCCACGCTTCGCCGAGACGTACGACGTGCACGAGCCGGGCCTGACTCAGTGGCTGGTCGCCGCCGTCGAGGCCAACGCCCGGGCGCACGGCGTCGACCCGGACACCGCCACCTGGGAGTGAACCGCCCCGCATGAGCCGGTGGGCGATGTCGGACGGCGGACGTACCCTGGCCCGCATGAGCCGATGGACCACCGCCGACATCCCTGACCAGACCGGCCGGACCTTCGTGGTCACCGGGGCGAACTCCGGGCTGGGCCTGCAGTCCACCCGCGCGCTGACCGACGCGGGCGCCCGCGTGATCATGGCCTGCCGTGACACGGGCCGCGCCGAGACGGCCCGCGCGGGGCTCGCGCACCCGGACCGCGCCGAGGTCGTCGAACTCGACCTGGCCGACCTCGAGTCCGTGCACGCGGCGGGTGAGCTGCTCGCGGGCCGCTCGCCCGACGTGCTCATCAACAACGCGGGGCTGATGAACATCCCACGGTCGCGCACCGCGCAGGGCCACGAGATGCAGTTCGGCGTCAACGTCCTCGGCCACTTCGCGCTCACCGAGCACGTCGCGCCGGCGCTCACCGACCGGGTGGTGTGGCTGGGCTCGATGATGCACCGCTTCGGCACGGTGGACCCCGACGACCTGGACTGGACCCGTCGCCGCTACGCCCCGATGCCGGTGTACGCCGCCTCCAAGCTGGCCTGCGTCATGCTCGCCTACGAGCAGCAGCGTCGCCTCGAGGCCGCGGGGTCGTCGCTGAGGGCGGTGGCCGCGCACCCCGGTTATTCGGCGACCAATCTGCAGTACCGCAGCGGCAGCCGCGTGCAGGACCTGCTGATGAAGGGCGTGGAGAAGATCCCGTTCCTCGTGCAACCGGCCGAGCGTGGGGCCCTGCCGCAGCTCTACGCCGCGACCGTGGAGTCCGTCGCGGGCGGCGCGTACATCGGCCCCGACGGCCCCGGCGAGCTCACCGGGTACCCGACGACCGTGAACTCCACCAAGGCCTCGCACGACCGCGAGGTCGCCGCCGCACTGTGGGACCGCTGCCGGGAGATGAGTTCGCAGGGGTGAGTGGTCAGGGGTGAGTCCGCAGGGGTGACCGCCCGCGGGTAACCGCTGGCGGCGCGGCCTACCGCCCGGCCTTCCGAGTGGCCCCGCAACGATTTGCCCGGGCCCGCGTGGAGGGGACGACGACGAGCCCGGGCCCCTACGCGCGCCGGCGGGCGAAGGCCAGCAGCAACCCGCCCAGCAGAATCGTCCCGGCGGCGACGCCGACCAGCGCGGTGGTCCCCACGCCGGTCACGGCCAGCTCCGCGGGGGCAGACAGCTCGGCGGGGGCCGACTGCTCGCCGGGTCCTGCGGCGGCATTCCCCGCGGTCGTGGCGATGGCGGCAGGCGCGGCCGCGGCGCCGAGGGTCGCGCCCACTCCGCCGGTTCCGCCCTGCGTGTCCCCGGCGGGACCGTTCGCGCCGACCGGGGAGATGTCTGCCTCGTCGTCGTCAACCTCGTCGTCGTCGACCTCGTCCGTCGCGTCCTGCCCACCGTCGGCGGCCGCCGCCTCGGCCTCGGCGCGACGGCGCTCGTTGTCCTCATACGGATCCTGCAGCGCGGCGATCTGGACCGCCTCGATACTCCCCGCCAGCGCGCCGGGCAGCTCGGTGCCGGCGGCGTCCGCGGCGTCGGTGAGCAGCGCGCCGCCCTCGGCCGAGCCCTCGACCAGCCCGTGCCAGAAGTCCAACTCGTGCGGATAGAGCTCGCCGGCCTGCTGCCGCTCCCCCAGCGCCGTGAAGAAACCGCCCGCGAACTGCACGCTCAGTACGGGGAAGATGTACTCGGGGATCGCGATCGATCCCAGCCCGATGGTGCCCGACCCGAGCGACCCGGTCGGGTTGGCGTAGACGGACCCCGGCAGGCTGCCCGAGGACGCCACGGACGCCGCCGCGGACCCTCCCGCCGACCCCAGCGCCTCGAGCGGCGCCACCGAACCGAGGGTCTGCCCCAGGGACAGTCCGGCGTCCGCCACCGGGGCGCTGCCCGTCTCGCGCAGACCCTCGGACCCGAGCGCCCCACCGCCGATGACAATCTCCTCGGGCAACTGGCCGACCAACTGGTCCACACTGCTGTTGCCCGTCTCCGCGGGCAGCGCCGAACCCGACCCCGAGTCCTCCTGCGCGTACGCCACGGCGGGGACCGCGACGACCGCCACCACGGCGGTCGTGACGGCGGCGCCGAGGCGCCTGGTCCGGACTCCGGAACCACGGGTCTGGGGCATCGGGCACAGCCTCTCGTCGCAGGGGCGGGCCTGTGCGACCCGCGCACGCTGAGCGTACTACTGCGGTGCCGCCCGCCCGTAGCGCCGGCTGTCCGGCCGGACCCGATCCGCCGCCGGACCCGGCCTACTGCAGCGCTGAGGTGAGACGTGCGACGTTGTCGACGTACCGCCCCGGCCACGGGCGGCTCATCCACGTCTCGATGCCCAACGTGGTGCAGTCCTCAAGGTAGGAGTCCACCACGTCGTTGAGCTCCGCGACCGCCTCGCCGCCCAGGGCCAGCAGACTGATCTCGAAGTTGAGGTTGAACGAGCGCTGGTCCATGTTGCTCGAGCCCACGATCCCGGCGTAGTCGTCGATCAGCACCGTCTTGGTGTGCAGGACCGCCGGGGAGCGGAAGCGGTGGATCACCACCCCGGCCTCGAGCAGCGCGCGGTAGTAGGACCGCTGGGCGTGGTGGACGAGGAACTGGTCGGCGTGTTCGGGGACGAACAACTCCACCCCCACCCCGCGGAACGACGCCGACGTGATGGCGTGCAGGAGAGCGTCGTCCGGCACGAAGTACGGGCTGACGATCCGCACCCGCTTCCGTGCCTGGCCGATGAGCTGGGTGAACATCCGCAGCCCGGGCTGCGTCCTGTACCCCGGGCCGGACGGGACCAGCTGGAACGCGCTCACCGGGTCGCCCGCCGTGGGATCCCCGCCCTTGCGTCCGGGCGCCAGTGGTGCGCCCTGCGCCACGTCCTCCAGCGTGCCGATCACCTCGCCGGACTCGGAATACCAGTCCACGGCGAACACGCTGTCCATCGCCTGGACGATCTCTCCGCGGACCTCCATCATCAGATCGACCCACTCGCGGCCGAGCCGGGCGTTGCGTGAACTGCCGTAGTGGCGCTCGATGAGGTTCTGCGACCCGATGAACCCGTGCACCCCGTCCACGATGAGCATCTTGCGGTGATTGCGTAGGTCCGGCCGCCTGAACCGGCCGCGGAACGGGTTCACCGGCAGCATCAGGTGGAACTCCACCGGGGTCCGCCGCAGCCGCTTCCGGAGCTTCGTGAACCCCCGGTAGCGCAGTGACCCGAGGTGGTCGACCAGCACCCGGACCACGACCCCCCGATCGGCGGCCTCGACCGCGGCGGTGAAGAACTCGTCGGTCTCGGAGTCCCACGACTGCGCGTAGAACTCGATGTGCACGTGGTCCCGGGCGGCACGGACCGCCTCGGTCATCGCCGCCAACGACCGCGTGTAGTCCGAATGCAGGCCGATGAAGTCCCCGGACATGGCGGGGATCGCGGTGAGGGTCCGGTTCATCTCCAGGATGGTCCGCACCCCGGGCCCCACGCGCACTCCGTCGGGAACGGTGGGCCGCTTCTCGAGCGCCCTGGCATAGAGATGGTTCGCCTCGGCCTGGATGAGGTGCCGTCGCCCGGTGATGTAGGGATTGCCCAGCAGGAGGAACAACGGCACCCCCACCACCGGGATGAAGAGGATGGCGAGCAGCCACGCCTGCGACGACGACGGCTGCCGGTTCTCGGGGACCATCCCCAGCGCGAGGATCTTGATGACGTACTCGGTGATGAGCAGGCCCGAGGTGACCCCTGCCGGGAAGGACAGGTCGAGACCTACCACTGTGGGGTTCACTTCGTCTGTCGGGTCAGGACAGTCCCGAGGGCGAGGGCACGGGGGTCGATCACCGTTCCGCCCCGCATCGTCCACCGCACCACGCCCGCCAGGGCACGCTGGGCGTACACCGAGTCCGCAGAGCCCAGCTCACGGGTCCCGGGCAGGACGACGAACGCGTCGTCGTCGGCGACCGCGGCGAGGTCCGCGCGCAGGCCGACCCGGATCTCACCGCGGTCCCGCAGGCCCACGACCCCGGCGGTGCGCGTGGCCATCCACCCGGCGACATCAGCGAGATCGAATCCCCGGCGACGGGCCTCGGTCCACACGACCGACAGCCCGAGGCGGGCCGAGGCCACGGCGTCGATCGTGCCGTCGCGCAACGCCTCCCACAGCAACTCGCGGTTGGCGGCGTCCCGGATCGGCGGGTCGAGCCGCGCGACCGCAGCGCCGCCGTGGGTGACCTCGGAGACCAGCGCCAGCATGTGCGGGCTGGTGGAGGCGGTCACGGCCAGCCCGTCCGCCCTGGCCTCGCGCAGCAGGGGCAGTTCCTCGTGGTCGGACACCGCCCGGACGTGCAACCGGCCACCCGTGCGCCGGCAGACCTCGAGAAGCCCGGGCAGATCGTCCACCCCGGCGTCCACCGCGAACAGCCCGCCGGCCTCCGCGACCTCCTCGGCGGCCGCCACCACCTGTACGGAGCCCAGGGTCGGCGCGCCGGCGACGCCCTTGCCGGCGGCCACCGCCGACACCCCGAACACGCCACGATCCAGCAACGTCCCGAGCCCGCCGAGATTCCCCGGAACCGCCGCGCCCCACAGGCCGACGTCCACCGTGGACTCGCCGGTCACGTCCTGTCTCCAGCGGTCCACGTCCTCGGGGGTGATCGCGACCGGGTCGCCGTCGGTTCCGTAGTCGATCACCGAGGTGATCCCGCCCTGAGCCGCCGAACGCGTGCCCACCGCGACGTCCTCGGTACTGACGTGCGGGTCGACGAGTCCCGGCATGAGGACCACGTCATCACCGAGCGCGATCGTGTGGTCGCCCGCCAGACCGATGTCCCGCGCCTCCGACCCCGTCCGCACCGACGAGATCACTCCCCCGTCCACCGTGACCGCCGCCTGTTGGATGCGATCGTCGATGACCGCGCGCCGGGCGTGGATCAGGAGTTCGTACTGGGCCACGGGTGGCTCCTTCCGGGTTCTCGGACGATGGCGGGGCACCCTTCACCCGACATTGTCCCCCACGGCGGGCTCCCCCGCGGGAGCGCGGCCGGATAGCGTTGCCATGACCAGACCACGCCCCAGGAGGCCCCGCATGACCGACACCCCCGCCGGATTCGTCCACACCGCAGACCTCGTCGACGAGATCGGCGAGGACGTCCGCAGCTGTGACACCCAGTTCCGCGACCTCGGTGGCCGGACGGAGTTCTTCGGCCCCGTCTCGACCGTCCGGTGCTTCCAGGACAACGCGCTGCTCAAGAGTGTGCTCGGCGAGCCCGGCGAGGGCCGGGTCCTGGTGATCGACGGCGGTGGCAGCCTCCACACCGCGCTGGTGGGAGACCTCATCGCCGAGCTCGGCCGTTCCAACGGCTGGGCCGGGGTCGTGGTCAACGGCGCCATCCGAGACTCGGCGGTCGTGGGCGGCATGGACTTCGGATGCAAGGCCCTGGGCACGAACCCGCGCAAGTCCAGCAAGACCGGCGACGGCGAACGCGACGTGACCGTGAGCTTCGGCGGGGTCGACTTCGTCCCCGGTGACACGCTCTACGCCGACTCCGACGGGATCGTGGTGCGCTGACCCGACCGGGTCGTTCGTCGCACCCGCCCGAGCGCCTGCGGGGTGTGCCCGCGGGCGGGGTCGCTCAGGAGGCTCCCCCGAGGCTCGCGACCGGGATGGTGAGCACGTCGCCGATCGAGGCCTCGGGACCGTAGCTGCCCAGGGACCCAGGCGCATAGGAGCCCGTCGCGTTGGGCAGCTCCACCGACAGGATGACCGAACCGGCGTTGATGAGCCCGGTGAGCAGGTCCATCAGCGAGCCGGTCCCGAGCGACCCGTAGCCGATGCTGCCGAGCGCCTCCCCCACGTTGGGAGCGAGGAGCACGCTGCGAATCGTTCCCATATCCGCGGACTCGTCCGGCTCGTCTGCCACCGCCGTTCCGGCTCCGGTCAGCAGGGCGGCGGCGGCGAGTGCCGAGACGGTCGCTGCGAGGGTGGTCGTGCGCATCGGGATCCTCCGGGTCGTCGCCCCGCCCCACGGCGGGGTCTCACCCAGGAGATGGTATCGGGGGTCACACCAATGTGGCGCGCGACGCGGCTTTCCGGCCCGCTCGGCCGATCAGGCCTCGCGGCGGATCCAGCGCAGCAGGGGCCCGAGTGAGACCCGGTCGGTGAGGTCCAGCCCACCCAACTCGAGCATGGACTCCTCCTCCGGGGTGCGCTCGGATTTGCGACGCAGCGCCGCGAGAGCGGTCTTCACGCCCAGCCGCTGCCGGAATCCCAGCTGGTCCGGGGTGACCACGCCCCGCAACTGGAAGAGCTTGAGATCGCGGAGCTGATCGCCCGAGAACTCACTCGACATGAGCTCGATCCGGGCGTCATCGGTGACCGGAGTCGGGCCCACCATGACGACGGCGACCCGGCGCCCGGCCTCGACGAGCGCCTCCCAGTTGTCGCGGATGAACGCCGAACCACCCAGCCCGCCGGCCGCCCGCATCCCGGTGACGAGGACGACCGTCCCGGCGACGACGAGTTCGGCCGGGTCCACGGCGTCGTGATGGGTGGCCCCGGTGTCGAATTCCTCGGCGAGCCAGGTGGCGTAGCGCCTGGCGCCGGGGTCATCGTCGTGCAGCACCACCGGAGCCTGGATCGTCCGCCGCGTCTCGTCCGCCATCAGGCCTCTCCCCGTCCGTCGCGCGCGACCACCCGGGCTGCGCGGCCCCCGATCTCCACCACGTCGCCGTCGACCAGGCCGCGACCGCGACGGGTGTCCACCTCGTCGTTGACGCTCACGGCGCCGGAGGCGACCGCGTCCTTGGCCTCGGCACCCGAATCGAGCAGTGATGCCAGCTTGAGGAACTGCCCGAGCGTCAGCTTGCTGCTCAGGTCGCATTCGACGTCGTCGACGGGTGGACCGGCCGGCGGGGGTGTCGCCCGGCCGGTCCGTCCTCGTCCTGCGATGTGGCGGCTCATACGCCCGAGCCTATCGGGCGCGCCGTCATGCGAGCGGACCCGTCCTCGCGGGCTGATCGCCGGGCAGGTCCCCGCGGCCGCGTCGCGTCACCAGGGCCAGCCCCGTCCCGCCGGCCACCAGTGCCGCAGCGGCCAACGCCAGCGCGATGATCTGCACGCCCGACATGCCCGAGGCGTCGTCGACCTCCTGCTCGTCCACGTCGGGGGACTCGCCCCTGGACGGCAGTGGTGGCAACTCGCTCAGCACGGGCAGGTCCGTCACCACGGCCCGGCCGCCCGGTCCCGGGAGCTGGGCGCCCGGTCCCGGCAGCTGGGCCGAGGCCACCGGCGCCCCGGCCAGGACGACCGCAGCGCAGAGCGCGGCGATCATGCTGGCGGGGCGACGGCGGACCATGGATGCCTTCCGAGACGGAGGCCGGGCGGCCTGCTATCAGAATAGACCTGATCTTAGGTTCCATTAAGGTCAGGCGCCACGGCGGATCTCAGCGCTGTGCCACGTCCGTCGGTCGGACCGGCTCCGGCAGCGCCGTCTCCCCCATGAGGAAGCGATCCACCGAGGCGGCGGCGGCGCGCCCCTCCGCGATGGCCCACACGATGAGCGACTGCCCGCGGCCCATATCGCCGGCCACGAACACGCCGTCGACATTGGTCGCGTAGGTGCCGTCACGGTCCACGTTTCCGCGGTCGGTGAAGTCCACCCCCAGGTCGGAACAGAGTCCGGCCTTCTGGGCACCCGTGAAGCCCATCGCCAGCAGCACCAGGTCCGCCGGGTACTCGAAGTCCGTACCGGGAACGGGCTCGAAGCGCCCGTCCACCATCCTCACCTCGGAACCCTTGAGGGCGGTGACGTGCCCGTTCTCCCCCACGAACTCGGCGGTGGACACGCCGTAGACGCGCTCACCGTTCTCCTCGTGGGCGGAGGCCGTGCGGAACATCAGCGGGTACATCGGCCACGGGGTCGAGGCCGCACGCGTCGCCGGCGGGCGGGGCATGATCTCGAAACTCTTGACCGACCTGGCCCCCTGACGGGTCGCCGTGCCGAGGCAGTCCGCGCCGGTGTCGCCGCCACCGATGATGATGACGTGCTTGTCCCGCGCGTGGATGGCGGGCAACCCGTCGGCATCCACCACCGGGTCGCCGACCGCGGCCTTGTTGGCCAGGGGCAGGTAGTCCATGGCCTGATGGATGCCCTCCAGCTCACGGCCGGGCACGGGCAGGTCCCGCCTCATGGTGGCGCCGCCGCTCAGCACCACCGCGTCGAACTGCTCCCGCAGCTGCGACGCCGTGATGTCCTCGCCGACGTTGACCCCGGAACGGAAGACCGTTCCCTCGGCCTCCATCTGCGCGAGACGCCGGTCGAGGACCGCCTTCTCCATCTTGAACTCGGGGATCCCGTAGCGCATGAGTCCACCGATGCGGTCATCACGCTCGAACACCGTGACGGAGTGTCCGGCGCGCGTGAGCTGCTGCGCGGCGGCCAGACCCGCCGGGCCCGAACCCACGACCGCGACGGTCTGCCCCGTACGGAACGACGGGATCACCGGTGCCATGCCGCCGTCGGCCCACGCGGCCTCGGCGATCTCCACCTCGATCTGCTTGATCGTCACGGGCGGCTGGTTGATCCCCAGGACGCAGGAGCCCTCACACGGCGCGGGGCAGAGCCGGCCGGTGAACTCAGGGAAGTTGTTGGTCGCGTGCAGACGGTCGACCGCCGCGTCCCACTTCCCGCGGTGCACCAGGTCATTCCACTCGGGAATGATGTTGCCCAGCGGACACCCCTGGTGGCAGAACGGCACACCGCAGCTCATGCAGCGGGAGGCCTGGGTCTTCAGGTGATCCTCCGGGAGGGTCGTCGACTCGTAGACCTCCTTCCAGTCCATGATGCGCAGGTCGACGGGGCGGCGTTCGGGCAGCTCCCGCTCTGTGTGCTTGAGAAAGCCCTTCGGGTCAGCCATTTGCGGCCTCCATGATCGCCTCGTCCACGTTGCGTCCGTCCTTCTCCGCCTGCTCGATGGCCAGCAGCACGCGCTTGTAGTCGCGCGGCATGACCTTGGCGAAATGATTCACGTTCTGGGCCCAACCACCGAGGATCTCCCGGCCCCGGGCCGAATCGGTCTCCTCCACGTGCCGCTCCACGATGCCGCGGAGGAATTCCACGTCCTCGCTGGTCAGCTCGTCGGTGTCGACGAGCTCCACGTTGAGGTTCTCGGGCAGGACGCCCTGCGGGTCGTAGAAGTAGGCGACGCCACCGGACATGCCGGCCGCGACGTTGCGTCCCGTCTCCCCCAGCACGACGACGCGTCCACCCGTCATGTACTCACAGGCGTGGTCGCCCACGCCCTCCACCACCGCGGTGACGCCCGAGTTGCGCACGCAGAAGCGCTCGCCCACGATGCCGCGGAGGAATACCTCGCCGGCGGTGGCGCCGTAGCAGATCACGTTGCCGGCGATGATGTTGTTCTCGGCCGCGAAATCGGGGGCGGCGTCCTCCGCCGGGCGGACGACGATGCGTCCCCCGGACAGTCCCTTGCCCACGTAGTCGTTGGCGTCACCGAACACCCGCACGGTCACGCCGGAGGCGAGGAACGCCCCGAGCGAGTTGCCGGCGGACCCCGTGAAGCTCAGGTCGATCGATCCCTCCGGGAGCCCGGCACCACCGTGCGCCTTGGAGATCTCGTGGCTGAGCATGGTGCCCACCGAGCGGTTCACGTTGCAGATCGGGTAGCTGCCCGCGAACGGCCCCGTCGCGGGATCAGCGATCACGGAGCGGCTGTCCTCGATGAGCCGGCGGTCGATGACGCCCTCGAGCTTGTGGTCCTGCGACTTGGTGTTCCGCAGGTCCTGGTGCATGAACGGGGACTCCGCCTGGGCGAAGATCGGCGCCAGGTCGAGCTTGGCGACCCGCTTGTTGTGGGCGAACGCCCGCGACTTGTCGAGGCATTCGGAGTGTCCGATCGCCTCGTCCAGCGAACGGAACCCGAGCTCGGCGAGGTACTCGCGCACCTCCTCGGCGATGAACTCCATGAAGTTCACCACGTACTCGGCCTTGCCGTTGAACCGCTCGCGCAGGATCGGGTTCTGGGTGGCGACACCGACGGGGCAGGTGTCGAGATGGCACACGCGCATCATCACGCAGCCGGCCACGACGAGCGGAGCCGTCGCGAATCCGAACTCCTCGCCGCCGAGCAGCGCCGCGACGATGACGTCGCGCCCGGTCTTGAGCTGCCCGTCGACCTGGACGACGATCCGATCCCGCAGGCCGTTGACCAGCAGGGTCTGCTGGGTCTCGGCGAGACCCAGCTCCCACGGGCCGCCCGCATGCTTGAGCGAGGTCAGCGGAGACGCGCCGGTGCCACCGTCGTGGCCGGAGATGAGCACCACGTCGGCGTGCGTCTTGGACACACCCGTCGCGACGGTGCCCACACCCTGCTCGGCCACGAGCTTGACGTGGATCCGGGCCTCGGGGTTGGCGTTCTTCAGATCGTAGATGAGCTGCGCCAGGTCCTCGATCGAGTAGATGTCGTGGTGCGGCGGCGGCGAGATCAGCCCGACGCCCGGGGTCGAGCCACGAACCTCGGCGACCCACGGGTAGACCTTCCCCGGCGGGAGCTGGCCGCCCTCGCCCGGCTTGGCGCCCTGGGCCATCTTGATCTGGATATCGGTGCAGTTGGCCAGGTAGTTGCTGGTCACACCGAACCGGCCTGAGGCCACCTGCTTGATGGCCGACCGGCGCCAGTCACCGTTGGGGTCGGGGCTGAAGCGGTCGATCGACTCGCCGCCCTCGCCCGAGTTGGACCGGGCGTGGAGACGGTTCATGGCGATCGCCAGCGTCTCGTGGGCCTCGGCCGAGATGGAGCCGTAGCTCATCGCGCCCGTGGAGAACCGCTTGACGATCTCCGAGACGGGCTCGACCTCCTCGATCGGCACCGGGGGACGGGTCCCCTTCAGCTCGAACAGGCCGCGGAGGGTGGCCAGACGTTCCGACTGGTCGTCGACGAGCTGGGTGTACTCCTTGAAGATCTCGTAGCGACCGGAGCGCGTGGAGTGCTGGAGCTTGAACACCGTGTCCGGGTTGAACAGGTGGTACTCGCCTTCCCGGCGCCACTGGTACTCCCCGCCGATCTCGAGCTCGCGGTGCGCGGCCTCCTCCGGCCGCGGCAGGAACGCGAAGCGGTGGCGACGGGCCACGTCCTCGGCGATCTCGTCGAGCCCGATGCCGTCGATGGGGCTGATCGAGCCGGTGAAGTACTCGTCGCACAACTCCTGCGAGAGCCCCGTGATGTCGAAGAGCTGCGCACCCGTGTACGAGGCCAGGGTCGAGATGCCCATCTTGGACATCACCTTGAGCACGCCCTTCGCGGCGGCCTTGCGGTAATTGGCGCAGGCCGCGGGGGTGTCCACCCCGGTGAGGTGACCGGTCTTGACGAGCTCGTCGATGGACTCGAACGCCATGTACGGGTTGATCGCCTCGGCGCCGTACCCAAAGAGGACCGCCATGTGGTGGACCTCGCGGGCGTCTCCGGATTCGACCACGAGGCTGACCCGGGTACGGGTCTTCTCGCGGACGAGGTGGTGGTGCACGGCCGAGGTGAGGAGCAGCGACGGAATCGGCGCGTTGCGCTCATCCGACTCACGATCCGACAGCACGATGATCGTGGCACCATCCTCGATGGCGTGGGAGATCTCGCGACGGATCCGTTCCAGGGCGATGCGCAGGCCGCGGCCGCCGTGAGCGACGTTGTACAGGCCGCGGACGACCACCGATCGCAGACCGGGACGGGTCTCGCCGGCCGCCATCAGCGTCGACAGCTCGTCGTTGCCGAGGATCGGGTTGTCCAGGCGGATCTGGCGGCACGACTCCGGGCCCGGGTGGATGAGATCGCCCTCGGGGCCGAGCGTCACACCGTAGCTGGTGACGAGCTCCTCGCGGATCGCGTCCAGCGGCGGGTTGGTGACCTGGGCGAAGCGCTGCGCGAAGTAGTCGAACAGCATCCGTGAGCGCTCCGACAGGACCGGCAGCGGCGTGTCGGTGCCCATCGATCCGATCGCCTCCGCACCCGCCCCGGCCATCGGCGAGACGAGGATCCGGAGCTCCTCCTCGGTGAATCCGAAGACCCGCTGCCTCAGCACGACACGCTCGTGCGGCATGTACGGGTGGTCGACCTGCGGGAGATCCCCGAGTCGGACCATGCCCTCGTCGAGCCACTGCTGGTACGGGTGCTCGGCGGCCAGCTCGGTCTTGATCTCCTCGTCGTCGATGATCCGCCCCTGGGCGGTATCGACCAGAAACATCCGGCCCGGGCGCAGGCGGGTCTTGGTGACGACCTTGTCCTGGGGGATGTCGAGGACGCCGACCTCGGAGGCCATGACGACGAGCCCGTCGTCGGTGACCCAGATCCGGGACGGGCGCAGACCGTTGCGGTCGAGCACGGCGCCGATCACGGTGCCGTCGGTGAACGTGATCGACGCCGGTCCGTCCCATGCCTCCATGAGGGAGGCGTGGTACTCGTAGAACGTCCGCTTGGCCGGGTCCATCGTCTCGTGGCGCTCCCACGCCTCGGGGACCATCATCAGCACGGCGTGGGGCAGGGTGCGCCCTGCCAGCGTCAACAGTTCCAGCGCCTCGTCGAAGCGCGCGGTGTCGGAGCCGCCCGGGGTGCAGATGGGCAGTGCCGCCGACAGGTCCTCGATGTGCTCGCTGGACATGAGTGACTCGCGGGCCCGCATCCAGTTCTCGTTACCGCGGGCGGTGTTGATCTCACCGTTGTGGGCGACGTAGCGGAAGGGGTGGGCCAGCGGCCATGCCGGGAACGTGTTGGTGGAGAAGCGGGAGTGGACGATGCCCAGGGCGGACTCCACACGCTCGTCCTGGAGATCCAGGTAGAACTCCGGGAGCTGCTTCTCGGTGAGCATGCCCTTGTAGACGAAGGTCCGAGGGCTCAGGGACGGGAAGTACACGGTCTCCGAGCCGAGGTCACCCTTGCCCGGCCCCTTGGAGCCCAGCTCGTGCTCGCAGCGCTTGCGCACGACGAAGCACTTGCGCTCGAGGTCCAGCTCGGTGAGCAGCGCCCCTCCGGGGCCGGCGGCCTTGACGAAGATCTGGTGGATGCTGGGCTGCGCGTCGCGTGAGATCGCGCCGACCGTGGAGTCGTCGACCGGTACCTCACGCCACCCGATCACGGACACGCCCTGTTCGGCGGCGATCCGCTCCACCATCCGCATGGCGTCCATCGCGAGCATGCGGGACTGGGGGAGAAAACAAAGGCCGGTGGCATATGCACCGGCCTCAGGCAGTTCTACGTTCTGCTCCTCACGCATCACTTCGCGGAGGAACAAGTCCGGTACCTGGATCAACAAGCCCGTGCCGTCACCGGTGTTGGCCTCGGCGCCAACGGCGCCGCGGTGCTCGAGGTTCACCAGTGCGGCGATCGCCTTCTCGACGATGTCCCGGGACTTGCGTCCGTACATATCCACAACGAACGCGACGCCACACGAGTCGTGTTCGTATTCAGGGCGGTACAGGCTCTTGGGGCCGGGAGTCGTCATCATGTATTCGCCTTCGCTTGTCGACGGGCGGACTCCGTGGTGTCTGGAGCACCCGTACTCAGAGGACCGAAGTGCTCTGGCTCGGAAATAATATGGGCAGAAGGGGCGCAGCACACAAATCGGGAAAGTCAAACTGTGGCCCCTGACATGGGAAGCTGAGTCCACCTTGTGAGATTTCTCTCAGGGTACGCGCCTCACGCCCTCCCGAGATGGCGGAAGGCCCGCCCCGGGCGAATGCTCCCGGGGCGGGCCTTCTCTCAGATAACTCACCGAATGAACGGCATTGGTGGCAACGTGACACCGTCCGGCAGCGCCACTTCGTAGTCACCCAGCGAGCCGGTCATCACGATGGCGGCATTGACGCCCACCGCGGCGCCTCCGACTCCGGCGACACCCGGCTCGCCCCCACGCCCGTTCGGCGTCGGGGGCCCGGGCGCAACCGGCGGCGCGGCGACCGCCGGCGCTGCCGCGACCGGAGCGGGGAGGCCCGGCAGCGGCGGAAGCGCGAGCCCCATGTTGGCGCCCACCTGCAGGATCATCGGTGCAGCAGCCACGGAACCGCCGATGAGCGCGACAGGCAGCAGCAGCGGCAGTGACCCCACAGCCGATCCTGCGGACCCGAGTGGGGCCAGCGACGCCGTGAGGGACCCGAGAGGAGCGAGGGAGCCGGTGGCCGATCCCGGTTCGAGAGATCCCATCGGCAGGGAGCCCTCAGACGAGCCTTCCTCCAGCGACCCTTCATCGGACCCGGCCGACAACGGTGCGAGGGAACCCCCGTCGAGGGAGCCCTCCAACGAGCCGTCGAGCGAACCCTCCCCCGTCCCGTTGCCCGAACCGGCATCAGAACCGGACGACAACGGCGCCAGGGACCCCTCCACCGACCCGTCCTCCGAACCCATGTCATCCGACCCGCCACCGGAACCCGCCGACAACGGCCCCAGCGATCCTCCCACCGATGCGAGAGGCAGGGAGCCCAGAGCAAGGGACCCGGGCGCGAGTGAACCGAGGTCGACCGACCCCTCCCCGGGCTCGTTGTCCGACCCGCCCTCAGAACCGGCCGACAACGGCGCGAGCGAACCCGCATCCAGCGACCCCTCCAACGACCCGTCATCCGATCCCAGATCCTCCGACCCGCCCTCAGAACCGGCTGACAGCGGCGCCAGCGAGCCATCACCCGCCTCGGAACCGGACGATCCGAGCGCCAGGAGCAGAGTCACGGCCACGAGCGATCCGCCCTCGGCGGAACCGGGGTCCAACGACCCGTCGTCCGAGCCGGCATCCGAGCCCGCCGACAACGGCGCCAGGGAACCCGCATCCAGGGACCCCTCCTCCAGCGACCCTTCGTCAGAGCCCACGTCATCCGACCCGGCATCGGACCCCGCGGACAACGGCTGCAGCGAGGCTGGGTCCAGGGAGCCGGGGTCCAGCGAACCGGGGTCGAGCGATCCCGGGTTGAGCGATCCGGTGTCCGGGGACGACCCCGACGGCACGGATCCGGGGTCCACCGAACCGGGCCCCGAGAGATCATCCGAGCCGGTATCGGAACCGGCGGACAGCGGCTCCAGCGAGCCGGGATCCAGCGAGCCGCTCGGTATGCCTCCGTCGAGCGATCCGCCCTCACCCGACCCGGCCGAACCGAGCAGCAGTTCGAGGTTCAGACCGAGCTCGCCGTTGAGCGACCCGGTCTGGGCACCTGCGATCGCCGGCGAACCGGCGGCAGCGAGCAGCGCTGCGCTGGTGAGCGCCGCCGCCCTCAGACGTCGTGCGCGTTTCGAAGACATAATCGATCCTTCTCTCGGTGTCCCTTGCTTCTGCCGGAGGATGCAGCGGATCGCCTGCACCGATCCCCTTACCTGACCTAAACATCGCGTAAACTCAGAATACTGTTACCTAGATCACATTACTACCGGTGAAACGACATATATTTGACCTCGTCAGCGGCCTGCGGCCACCTACGCTCGATGGGTGACCACTGCGCCCCACACCCTGTCGTCCCCGGTCCCGCCGCTTCGCCGCATGGCGGACGGCACGGTCAAGCAGACCAATCCGTTCACCGGCACCGAGGTGTGGACCGTGCCCGGTCGGGCGCACCGGCCCATCGACCACTCCCCCGGGCGGGTCACCGCGGTGGACCCGTCCGCCGCGGAGGCGCACTGCCCGTTCTGTGTGACCCGGCTGCGCGAGACCACCCCGGAGAAGGCGCGCGTAATCCGCGACGGCGACACCTGGCGGGTGCTCGAGGAGGTGTCCGCCGACGAGCTCGATGCCACGACCCCGGAGTTCCGGCTGTTCGGCAATCTCTTCGAGATCGTCTCACTGGACTACTGGAAGGCCGTGCACGGTTACCGCATCCCGGCCCGCGCGGCCGCCCACCAGTCCGCGTATCTCGCGACCCCGTCCGGCGCCGAGCACGTCCGCGCGCTGGTCCGCGCCCGCATCGCCGCAGCGCAGGGCGACCCGTCGGCCGTGGATGCCATGGGCCCGGCCGAACTGGCCACGCACTCGGAGAGCTTCTTCGGCGGCTGTCACGACGTGGTGGTGGCACGCCGTCATCTCACCGACGGCGCCACCGCCAGCGACCGCCACGCCGCGTCGGGCGACCTGACCCCCGCCGAGCACGAGCAGTTCACCGCCTTCACGGTCCGCGCGATGCGGGGCCTGTACCGCGACAACGCACACGCGCGGTACGTGTCGGTGTTCCAGAACTGGCTCGCGCCCGCGGGCGCCTCGTTCGCGCACCTGCACAAACAGCTGGTGGCGATCGACGAGATCCCCGCCAAGACCGCCCGCGAGGCGGCCGCGCTGGGCGGCGACACCGACCTCTACAACCGGCTCGGTGTGGACCACGCCGCGGCCGAGGGGTTGGTGCTGGCGGAAAACGAGCACGCGGTCGCGGTGGTGGGCGTGGGGCACCGCTACCCCGCGCTGGTGGTCTACTCGCGGTCGGCGGCGAGCGCGCCGTGGGAGCATTCGGCGGCCGAGCTGCGCGGCGTCTCGGATCTGCTGCACGCCTGCCACGCGGCGACAGGCCGGCTGGTGCCGTGCAACGAGGAGTGGCACACCCGTCCGCCCGGGCTGGGCGGTGTGGCGATGCCGTGGCGGGTCGTGCTCAAGTGGCGCATCTCGACACCCGCCGGTTTCGAGGGCGCGACCGGCGTCTACGTCAACACGATCGACCCGTGGGGCTTGCGTGACCGGGTGGTACCGCGCCTGGCAGAGCTCCGCGCGCAGGGCCGGATCGCCCACATGGCGGTGGGCACCGAGTGCGGGGACGTGCGGGGGGCACTTCGGTACGGGCGGTGAGGACGACGACGACGAGGTGGTGGCCACGCCCGGCCGGCGGGAGGGCGGGTCAGTGGCCGCGGACGCCGAGGCCGCGGACGCGGCCGGAGGCGCGTGAGACGACACGCGTGTGGATGACGCCCCGCGCGGGGGCGGCGGTGGCCTCACGGATGCCCGGGACGGAGGCCGGGATCACCACCGGCGCGGCGAGACCCGCGTCGAGCAGCATCGCGGTGGGCGTCTCCTCCGAGCCGCCGTTGATGCTGCAACACAGTTGATAGGCGTCCTCGTCCCGCCAGATATTGACCCAGTGGACGTCGAGTCCCTCACGGGCGGCCCGGCGACGCAGCGCCGACGAATAAGGGCACCCCGGCCTCCACAGCACCACCACGGCGCGACCCGCGTCGGCGACGGACCGCACGGTCTGGAGTGGCTCGTGACCGGAGGCGCGCAGCGGGGAGTTCCACAGGGCCAGCACCAGTGCCGCGACGAGCACCACGGCCGCCAACGGCGCGCCGTGTCCGAACCCGATGAGCGTCCACGCCGTGGCACACCCGAGCGCCAGAACGGCTGCGGGGCCGAGCCAGTGGCCGGGGACGAGCTCCCGCCCGGCCCGTGCGAAGGGATGGGTCACGTGGCCGGGGACGAGCTCCCGCCCGGCCCGTGCGAAGGGATGGGTCACGCCGATGACCATACGCCCCGCGGTTCGGGGCGTGGGGCCCGCTTCGCCAGAATTGTGACCTGACAACGAGTCTGGTGCCGCCCGACCGGTTGCGCGGTAGCGTCGGCCCCATGACGGATCCGCCGCCGCCCACTGCGTCCCGCACATCGGCCACCCGCAAGGTCCGGGACCTCACCGGACCCGGGATCACCACGGCCTTCGGGATGGAGGGGACGGATCTGGGAATCCTGACCCGAACCCCGTCCGGGCGCCTGCTCGCGGTGTTCGGCGACACCTTCGCCGGCGCCGGGATGGGTGCCCCCCATGTGGGGCGTCCGCACCCGGGCATCGAGCAGTGTGCCCCCACCACGGACGAGCGCCCCGGTCCCGGAAATCCGGATTGGCGCTCCCCGGTCGGGTTGTTCTCCGACACCGCCGACCCGTCCCGGGGTCTCGAGTGGGCGGACGCCGCCGGCCCGGGCCCGCGGGACTACGCCGCCCAACTGATCGACTATGTGCACGGCCGCGGCTGCTCGACCGTCCTCCCGAGCGACGTGCTCACCATCGGCGACACCATGTACCTGCACGTCATGGTCAACCACGGCCTGGGCACGGTCACCCGCACCCGGATCCACCGGTCGACCGACGACGGCCGGACCTGGGAGCCCACCGGGGCCGAGTTCTCGCCTCTCCTGGAGGGCGGCCATCGCCAATTGTGGACGTGGGAGCTCGGCGGGGACGGGTTCGTCTACGTCCTGTCCACCGGGTTCCAACGTGACAAGGGCGTCATCCTCATGCGGGTGCGTGAGGAGCACCTCGCGGATCCCGACCTCCGCAGGTGGCAGACCTGGGGCTTCCGGAAGGGCGCCTGGAACTGGGGCAATCCCACGACCATCGTGCTGCCCGGCCGGATCGGCGAGATGTACCTGCGTCGGTGCGAGGACTTCTGGACCCTGACCTACTTCGATGCCGGGCACTACCGCATCGACTGTCTGACGTTCCCGCACATCGGGGCCGACCTGCTCGACCGCTCGATCACCACGCACACCACGCTCCTGCGCGGCAGTGCGTGGGGCGACGAGTCGGACGGCTCCGACCCCGGGTCCGGGCCCGCGCGGGTCGCCCAGCTCTACTGCGGCTGCCCGGTGCCGGGATCCACGCCGGAGGAGTGGCACTTCGTGGTGAGCCAGTGGAACACCCACGACTCGGCCGCCGGGCCCGCCGGGTGGCCGTACCGGTCCATGCAGTTCGTCGGCTCGATCCCGCGCCCGCCGCGCGGCTGAGCCAGGATCGCGGCTCAACCAGGGGCCCGGCGGACCAGGGGCCCTGGCGGCTCACGCCCAGGGCAGTGGCCCCAGCTCGCGTTCGGCCCACCGGTGCACGGCGGCGTGGTCGCGCACGTCGAGCCCGGCGGTGTCCACCTCTATCGCATCCGGCCACGGCGGCGTCGCCACCAGCTGGGAGTCCAGGACCTCCACCGTGGCCTCGGACGGGTCGGCGCCCACGGCCGCCCGCGCGGTGATCCGCCGAACCAGCTCGTCGCGGGGCGCGGTGCACGCGATCTCCACCAGCTCGGCGTGCGCGTCCACGGCCACGGTCTCGGCCTCCGCGCGGCGCCGTGGCTCCAGCCAGGTGGCGTCCAGCACCACCGTTCGCCCCTGCGCGAGCAGCCCGGCGGCGCGGGCGAGCATCTCCGCGTAGACCGCGTCGATCGCCGCGTCCGAATACCGGTCGGCGGCGGCGCCCGCGATCTCCCCGCGGACCACGTCGGAACGCAGCAGGTCCGCCGACAGCGCCTCTGCCAGCGGCGCGGCCAGCGTGGACTTACCGGACCCGGACACCCCGCCCACCAGCACCAGACGGACACGGCACCGCAGCAGTGAGTCGACCGCCCGGTCCGCCAACACCAGCGCCCGGCGGGCCTCGCCGCCGGCGGCCCCGTCGTCGGCCTGCTCGGCGCGGATGGCGGTCACCTTGGAGCGGACCAGGGCACGGTAGGCGATGTAGTGGTGGACCAGCGAGGGCGGCGCGTCATCGCCGGAGAAGTCGCGGTAGGCCTCGAGGAGGACGACGGCGAGGTCCCGCGCCCCCGCGGCGTCGAGATCCATCGCCAGGAATGCGATGTCAAGCATCGCGTCGCCGAACCGGAGCCGGTCGTCGAACTCGAGGCAGTCGATCACCCGCGGTCCGTCGTCGGTGAGGTAGACGTCGGCGGCGAGGAGGTCCCCGTGGCCGTCGACGACCCGGCCGGCCGCCACGCGGGACCGCAGCAGCGGGGCCCGCCCCCGCAGGTAGCCCGACGCCAGGGCCGCGATGTCGTCGACGATCTCCGGGGCGTCCCTACCCACGTCGAGTCCGCGCAGGTGGTCGAGGGACTCCGCCCACAACCGCGCCACCGCGGCGGGGGAGCCCGCGGCGTCGATCTCCTCCGAGCGGGGGCTGGCGGCGTGGAGGTGGTCGATCTGCCGGGCCACCTCGCGGATGCCGGCCACGATGTCCGGATCGCCGTCCCCGGTCGAGCCCTCCTGCCGCGACCGCACCAGCGCGGCGAGGCTCCGGTGCGCGGGGAGGCGACGCATCCGCACGACGTGATCGATCACCTCGCCGTCGGGGCCCCTCACCTCCAGCACGCCGGTGTAGACGTCCGGGGCCAGTCGACTGTTGAGCTCGACCTCACGGCGGCTCTGCTCCGCCCGCGCCTCGACGGTGGTGTTGTCGAGGAAGCCGAGATCCAGTGGCTTGCGCACTTTGTGAGCCTGGTCACCCCAGAGGATGATGAGCGCACTGTGGGTCTCCACGAGGCCCGGAGGGCCCGGCGTCGCGGGATCGGATGCTCCGGACACGGTCATGGACCCAGCCTAGGCAGGCACGACGCCGCCCGTGGCGCCTCCGACGGACCCGCCCGACCCCCCGGGGACACGCGAGTGACCGGAGTGTTACATCAACGCGACCTCACGATTCGGACCCCTTGCGCTCTCGCAGGCCGCTTGTAGGGTCGCTGACGCACCTCGCTTCCGACCGGGGTGCCCGCGATGAGAGACATCGGGGTCGATGTAGATCGGAGACGTGCTCTATGACGAACACTCACCGGAAGACCACCAACCGCACCACCGCGAAGATCGCCGCCGTCGGCGCGTTCGGACTCGGTGCCGCCATCGCGTTCCCGGGCCTGGCCGCCGCGGAGGCCCCCACTGACCCCACCGCCAGCCTCGCCGACATCACGGGCGAGGACGGCAGCCTCGAGGGCGCCCTGGGCACCGACCTCGACCTCGACCTGGGCAGCCTGGCGTTCAACCTCAACCTCGATGCCGAGACCCCCAACCCGGGCTCCGTCGAGCTGGGTAGCCTCGGCGTCTCGCCGAACACCGGCAGCGCGCTGATCGACGGCAACTCCGGTTCCGCCGAGGACGAGACCGAGACCGCGACCGGGTCGGCCACCGGCTCCGCCGACGAGGATGCGACCGACGCCGACGCCGACAGCGGCTCGCTGGGCAGCAGCGACGAGACCACCGATGACACCGACGGCGTCACGACCGCCGCGGTGACCGAGGAGGCCCCGGCCACCAGCGGTTCGCTCGGCTCGGGTGACGAGACCACCGATGAGCCCCCCGTCGATGAGACCGCCGCCGAGACCGGGTCGCTGAGCGGGTCGCTCGCCGGCCTGAGCTCCGGCGCCGAGGACGACACCACCACCGGCGCCACCGTCGACGCCGACGCCGAGGTCGAGGCCGACGCCGGGCTGAACTTCGGCTCGCTGGGCTGATAACCCCCGCGTCCACGACGCGCCTTCCCGGCCCGGGATCGTGCCCCTCCCCCTCACGATCCCGGGCCGTCGTGTGTCCGCCGACACTCATGGGGGATGATGCAGGTGTGACGATCGTCGTGGCCTGCGGGGCCTTCAAGGGCTCCCTCACCGCTGTCGAGGCGTGCCACCACGCGGCCGAGGGCGCCCGTCGGGCGCACCCCGACACCGATGTCCTGGAACGCCCGGTCGCCGACGGCGGGGGCGGCAGTCTCGAGGTGATGGTCGCCGGCGGCGCCCGCACCGTGCCCGTCACGGCATCGGGGCCCACCGGTGAGCCGGTCGAGACCTCGTTCGCCGCCATCGACCCCGACACCGCGTTCGTGGAGATGGCGGACGCCTGCGGCCTGCTGCGACTGCCCGGCGGCGAGGCCCGCCCCCTGGAGGCGTCCAGCCGCGGGGTCGGCGAGGTGATGCTGGCCGCGCTGCGATCCGGCCGCGGCAACATCCACCTGGGCATCGGCGGCAGCGCGTCCACCGACGGCGGCGCCGGGATGCTCGCCGCTCTCGGTGCGCGTTTCCTGGACTCCTCCGGCACGGAGCTGCCCGACGGCGGCGGCGCGCTGGTCAACCTCGACCGGATCGACCTCGACGGCCTCGACCCGGCCGTCCGCGCCGCCCGCATCCTCGTCGCCTGCGACGTGGACAACCCGCTGCTCGGTCCGCTGGGCGCGGCCCGCGTCTACGGCCCGCAGAAGGGCGCGATCCCGGACCAACTCGACGAGCTCGAGGCCGGCCTGACCCGCCTGGTGCGGGTCCTGCGAGCGCAGGGACTCGACGTCGACCCGGATGCGCCCGGCTCCGGCGCGGCCGGCGGGGTCGGCTTCATCGCCCGTGAGCTGCTCGGCGCCTCCCTCGACCCGGGGTTCGAGGTGCTCGGCACCCTCACCGGTCTCGAGGACGTCCTGTCCGCCGCCGACCTGGTGATCACGGGCGAGGGCCGACTCGACGACCAGACCATGCACGGCAAGACCCCGATGGGAGTGGCGGCCCTGTGCCGGTCCCACGCCGTCCCGGTGGTCGCGGTGTGTGGCCGCCTGGATCTGGGGGCCGACCGGGTCGCCGAGGCCGGGTTCGCGGCGGCGACCGCACTCACCGAACGGGAACCCGACCTGGCCCGTTCCATCGCCAACGCGGGCCCGCTGCTCGAGGAGGTCGCCGCCGAGGTCGTCTCCCGCATCCTGCCCTGAGGCGGCGTTGTCACCAGCGGTGCGGTCAGCCGATACGCCGGCGCAGTTCGTCCACTCCCCCGCCGGACAGCTCGTCGAGGAACACCGGCCGGCCCGCCATGGCCATCACCAGCGCCAGCGTCGGCCCCTCTACCTCCGGACCTGCGCCGGCCTCGAACGGCCCGTCGGTCGCCCGTAGGCGCAGTCCCTTCACGAGCCTCGCACTGTTCACCGCGAAGTCCTGCGACGCATAGAACCGCGCGACCCCGGTCAGGGGATCGACGGGGTAGGCGCGGGTCAGGCCGAGGGGCCGGCGGATGTCCTCCGCGTGCACGATCGTCTCGCCGAGCCACGCCGCGGGGTCCCCGAAGGGTGACACGCGGAGCGACGACGAGTCGACGAAGTTCTCCAGCGTCCCGCCGGGGCTGTCGCGGAGCTGCTCCCGCATCCTCCGCCGGTTGTGCTTGTCGGTGTCGAACCCCGCACCCACGATGCTGCGGACCCACCGGACCCGGCCCGTCCGGGCGACCGCCGTCAGATGGGCGAGGACCTTCTCCACGCTCCACCGGGTGCACAGCGACCCGGTGCGCCACTCCGCGTCGCGCAATGCCCCCAGCTCGTCGGCCAGGGCCGCGCGTTCCACGTGGATCGCCGCCCACAGTCGGTCCCGGTCGGCACGGGTGCGGCCCATGAGAACTCCTCCGTCGCGGTTGGGGTGGTCTCATCGAACCACGCGGCCCCGCCCGGCGGTGTGGTCCATGATGGAACCGTCCCCGCCCCCGACTGGAGGTCGACATGCGCAAGTGGCTCCTCGGCGCGCCCCTGGCCGCCCTGGCCGCGGTCGCGGCCACGGACCTGCGGCAGACCAGGTTCCCGATCCTGCGGACGTTCCCCGTCCTCGGACACGCCCGCATGGCGCTGACCGCCATCGGACCCGAGCTGCGGCAGTACATCGTCGCCAGCAACGACGAGGAACGGCCGTTCACCCGGGATCAGCGCGACTGGATCTACGAGTCCGCCGAGTCCCGGGGGACCACGTTCGGGTTCGGTACGGACAACGATATCGAGTTCCTCGAGGGCTACCCGATCATCAAACAGCGCACCTTCAGTGACGTCACCCTGTCCGCGCTCCCCCATTCCGGACAGCAGCTCCCGCTCCCGCCCGCCAAGGTGCTCGGCGCCGCCCGCGGCCGGGCCCGCGCGTTCCGGCCGGACTCTTTGGTCAACATCTCGGCGATGAGCTACGGCTCGCTCTCCGCGCCCGCGGTCGAGGCTCTGGGTCGGGGTGCCGCCCTCTCGGGAGCCCTCCACAACACGGGTGAGGGCGGCCTGAGCCCCTACCACCAGAACGGCGCGGACCTCATCTTCCAGATCGGCACCGCCTACTTCGGGGTCCGCGACGACCGGGGACGGTTCGACATCGACAAGCTGGTCGCGCTCACCGAGAAGCACCCGATCCGGGCGATCGAGATCAAGCTCTCCCAGGGCGCCAAACCCGGCCTGGGCGGGCTCCTCCCCGCCGCCAAGATCAGCGAGGAGATCGCTGCGATCCGCGGGATCCCGATGGGTGAGGACTGCGCGAGCCCCTCCCGGCATACCGCGTTCAGCGACGTCGACTCGATGCTCGACCTCGTCGAGGACATCGCCGACCGCACCGGCCTGCCCGTCGGCATCAAGTCGGCCATCGGCGACATGACCTTCTGGGAGGAACTCGCCACGGCGATGGTCCCGCGCGACCGCGGCGTCGACTTCATCACGATCGACGGCGGGGAGGGCGGCACCGGCGCCGGTCCGCTCGTGTTCACCGACGCGGTGTCCTTGCCCTTCCGCCTCGGCTTCCCGCGCGTGTACTCGGTCTTCGCCGAGGCGGGACTCACCGACGACGTCGTGTTCATCGGCGCCGGCAAGCTCGGCATCCCGGAGAACGCCGTGGTAGCGCTCGCACTGGGCGTGGACATGATCAACGTCGCGCGGGAGGCCATGCTGTCAGTGGGGTGCATCCAGGCGCAGAAGTGCCACACCGGCGGCTGCCCCACCGGTGTCGCCACCCAGAACCCGTGGCTGGTGCGCGGGGTGGAGCCCACCGCGATGGCCGAACGCTGCTCCAACTACATCCGGTCGCTGCGTCGCGAACTCGTCAAGGTCGCCGGCGCCGTCGGCGTCCCCCACCCCGGCCTGATCGGCCCCACCGACGTCGAACTCGCCCGCGGCACCCGGGACTCGCACACGCTCGCCGAGATCTACGGCTACGGCGACGGCTGGGGGCTGCCCGGGCCGGACGACGCGCGGGCCGTCACCGAGATCATGGTCGCCGCCGGCGTCGCCGAGCACACCGCGGCGATCACCCCGCCGGGCGTCGAGCCGGACTAGTCGCTCCCGGCGGCCCCCGCGCGCAGCAGTCCCAGCTCGCGGTTGAGGTTGGCGTGGGCCTGCTTCTCCCACATGTCGCGACCCGCGCGGGTGAGGAACACGGATTTGCGCTCGAGCAGTCCCTCGAGCGCGGCGATCCGCCCGGCGACAAATCTCTCGCCCGGGACGTGGGCGAACTCGTGCCGCACGTCCGCGGCGTAGGTGTCGTAGGTCTCCGGGTCTGCGCCCAGGACGGCCAGGTCGGCGTCCGAGAGGACGGCCCCGTCGAGGTCCCCGGGCTCGACCCGGTGCCCGCCCATGAGACGGACGAGGCGCGCGACCTCCTCGACGGGCGCGGCGGGGTCGAGCAGTTCCTCGGCCAGCGCCGCCGACTTCTCGTTGTTCTCCGCGCCCGCGGGATCGAACACCGCGGCGTGCAGCCACGCGGCCAGTCGGACCGCCGTGGCGTCGAAGGTCTCCCCGTCCGCCTCGAGCGCGTCCACGGCCCGGAGCACCGCCCGCAGGTGCGTCTCGTTGTGGTACCGCCGCTGCGGCTCGTTCCAGCGTCTCAGCAGGTCAGCCCGCAGCTCGGGGGTGAGGAACCCGACGGGGGCGTCGAGCGGGTCAGCGGAGGCCGTGCGATCCGTGTCCATGGTCGGACTCTACCGCCGAACCTGCGCTGATCCGCGCCGGATCGGGTTACTCCTCCAGCTCCGAGCCCAGCCTCGGTGGGAACTCCTCGAGTGCGGCGAGCTCGGCGGTGTCGAACGTGCGGGCCCTGGACAGGAACCGCTTGCCGGTGGGGTTCTCGAGGCTGAACCCCGAGCCCCGTCCCGGGATCGCGTCCAGCACCAACTGCGTGTGTTTCCACGTCTCGAACTGGGAACCCGAGATCCACACGCGGACCCCGGGTGCCAGGTCCAGCTCCCCCACCAACACGTCGCGCTGCCCCACACGGAACTCACCGTCGGGATAGCACATGGGCGCCGAGCCGTCGCAGCACCCGCCGGACTGGTGGAACATCACCGGGCCGTGCCGGCCGACGAGCTCGCGGATGAGCTCGACGGCCGGCTCGGTCGCCACGAGGCGCGGCGGTAGGTCGGCGGGCGCGCCCTCCGGGGGGAGCGCCCGCGCGGCGATGCGCACGCTCCCGCCCGAGGGCAACCCGCACACGTCGTCCATCAGAAGAAGCCCTGCGGCTTGCCCGAGTAGCTCACGAGCAGGCACTTGGTCTGCTGGTAGTGGTCGAGCATCATGCGGTGGTTCTCGCGGCCGATGCCGGACTGCTTGTAGCCGCCGAACGCCGCGTGCGCCGGGTACTGGTGGTAGGTGTTGGTCCACACGCGGCCGGCCTGGATGGTGCGGCCGGCCCGGTAGGCGGTGGTGCCGTTGCGCGACCACACACCGGCACCGAGTCCGTAGAGGGTGTCGTTGGCGATGGTCATGGCGTCGTCGAAGTCGGTGAACGAGCTCAGGGACAGGACCGGCCCGAAGATCTCCTCCTGGAACAGCCGCATCTTGTTGTGACCGCGGAAGACGGTCGGCTGCACGTAGTAGCCACCCGCCAGGTCACCGTCGAGCTCCGCCCGGGCGCCGCCGGTGAGCACGTCCGCGCCCTCCTGCTTGCCGATGTCGATGTAGGACAGGATCTTCTCCAGCTGATCGCCCGAGGCCTGCGCGCCCAGCATGGTGTCGGTGTCGAGCGGGTTGCCCTGGGTGATTTTGTTGGTGCGCTCGATCGCGAGTTCGGTGAACTCGTCGAAGACCGACTTCTGCACCAGCGCGCGCGAGGGGCACGTGCACACCTCGCCCTGGTTGAGGCCGAACATCGCGAACCCCTCGAGTGCGGCCTGCCGGAAGTCGTCGTCGGCGTCCATGACGTCGGCGAAGAAGATGTTGGGGCTCTTGCCGCCCAGCTCGAGGGTCACCGGGATGAGGTTCTCGGAGGCGTACTGCATGATCAGCCGCCCGGTGGTGGTCTCGCCGGTGAAGGCGACCTTGCGGATCCTCGGGTTGGAGGCCAGGGGCTTGCCCGCCTCGGCGCCGAAGCCGTTGACCACGTTGAGCACGCCGGGCGGGATGAGGTCACCGATCACCGACAGCAGGAACAGGATCGACGCCGGGGTCTGCTCGGCCGGCTTGAGCACCACGCAGTTGCCCGCGGCCAGTGCCGGGGCGAGCTTCCACACCGCCATGAGGACCGGGAAGTTCCACGGGATGATCTGGCCGACCACGCCGAGCGGCTCGTGGAAGTGGTACGCCACCGTGTCCTCGTCGATCTGTGAGATCCCGCCCTCCTGCGCGCGGATACACCCGGCGAAGTAGCGGAAGTGATCGATCGCCAGCGGGATGTCGGCCGCCAGACACTCGCGGATCGGCTTGCCGTTGTCCCACGATTCGGCCAGGGCGATGGCCTCGAGGTTCTCCTCCATGCGGTCGGCGATCCGGAGCAGGACCAGCGAGCGCTCGGCGGCGGAGGTGGCGTTCCAGGCCGGGGCGGCGGCCCACGCGGCGTCCAGGGCCGCCTCGATGTCCTCGGAGGTGCCGCGGCCGACCTCGCAGAAGACCTGACCGGTGATCGGGGTGACGTTCTCGAAGTACTCGCCCTTGACGGGTGCCACCCACTCGCCGCCGATGTAGTGCTCGTAGCGGCTCTCGTAGGACATCACCGAACCATCGGCGCCGGGCTGTGCGAAAACGGGCATCGTGCCCCTCCTTCTCCTCCGCGCGACCCCCGTGGTCGTCGCTGTGATGTAGGACACTATCCGCGGCGGGGTTGCAGCAACGTTGCACGACGGACGATTCCGTCCGACTCCGTGCGGGCACTGCCCGACCGGACAGGCCCCCACCCGTTCGACCTGCCGGAATCCACCGCATCCCCTCGCCGCGGACGTCCCGACCGCCCTACCGTCAGCCCCCATGGAGACCACCGCGAGACCCGGGGCGACCCGAGAGATTTCCGCGATCCGGGGCGGACCGGGCCGACGCTTCGGGGCGTTCACCGTCGTGGCCGACGCCCATCGGGTACGGATCGGGCACGACCTCAGCCACGACGAGGTGAGCGAGGCGGTGATCCCGGCCATGTCCCGAGACCTGCTCGACACCGGGGTCCTCCACACCGTGGACGAGTTCCACCGGGCCGTGACCGCGCTCGTGACCTCCCGGGACGGGAGCTGGCAGGAGTGCTGGTCCGACTACTACCGGTCCTCGATCGCAGCACTGACAAACGGCCACTGCCCGTTCTCCCCGGTCCACGACCGGGCGGTGGCGGAGTTGGTCGGCGACTCGGCGCTGGAGATCGGGTGTTGCTTCGGGTTCCTGTCCCTGCGGCTCTCACGGGAGGGGGCCGGGACCATCGCGGCAGATCTGGACCCCACCGTCCTCAAGCTGCTCCGGACCTGCGCACCGGCCGGTGACACCCTGCCGACCCCCGTCTGTCTCGACGCGCGGACGACTCCCTTGGCGACGGACACCGCGGACACCGTCTACCTCGTCCACGTCCTCGAGCACCTCGACGAGGACGCCGGCTGGGACATGGTCCGCGAAGCCCTCCGTCTGGCGCGACGCCGTCTGGTGATCGCCGTCCCCTTCGAGGCGGTGGCGGTGGCACAGTACGGGCATGTCCGGACCTTCGACATCCCCACACTGACGAGCCTGGCCGCCCGGATCGCGACGGTCGGACATGGCCGGTCGGCCGGTATCCGGACGAGGGTCGACGAACACCACGGGGGATGGCTCGTGGTGGACACGTGAGTCCTCTCGCCACCCGCCCTACTCCAGCCCCGCTCGCCTCCCACCCCCGCCCGTCGCCGGTCAGAGCAACCCCTGCCGACTGGCCACGTACACCGCCTCGGCACGCCGGGAGACCTTGAGTTTGCGCAGGATGTTGCTGATGTGGAACTTGGCGGTGGTGGCCGAGATGAACAGGGCCTGACCGATCTCCTTGTTCGACATCCCCTCCGCCAGCAGCGTCAGGACCTCGATCTCCCGGGCCGACAGGGCCTCGGACGCCGAGCCCCCGCCCTTGAGAGCGTCGAGCACCATCGACGCGGTCCGGGTGTCGAAGGCGCTCTGCCCCGCCGACACCGACCGGACGGCGGTCACCAGCTCGGTGACATCCACGTTCTTGACCACGTACCCACGTGCTCCGGCCCGGACCGCACGCACGACTATCGCCTTGTCGAGGAAGGTGGTGAGCACCAGCGGGGCGACGTCGGGGAACAGGTCCCGGACCGCTGCACAGACCCGCAGTCCGTCGAGTTCGGAGCCGCTCCCTAGTTTGAGGTCGATCACCGCGACGTCCGGGCGGGTCGAGGTGATGACCTCCAGCGCCGAGTCCGCGGTCGACGCCTCCCCGACCACCTCGATATCGGGTTCCCGCTGCAGCATCAGCCGCAGCCCTTCTCGGAGGACCGCGTGATCGTCCACCAGGACGGTGCGGATCGTCGCCGGTGGGGTCATGGGGCCGGCCGCCGACGGGGTCATCGGACCGGCCGCCGGTCCGCACCGTCGACGCGGGGCGCCACCACCGTGATCGCCACCCCGCCCAGCTCGGACTCCGCGATGCTCATCACGCCCCCCACCAGTTCCGCCCTCTCCCTCATGTTGACCAGCCCGTGGCGCTCGTCGGGGGACCCGGTCCGGGCCGCTTCGAGCAGGTGGCGCAGGTCCTCCGGCCGGCCCTCGCCGTCGTCCTCCACGGTCAGACCCACGGCCTCGTCACTGAAGTCCACAGTCACCACCACTCCGTTCCCCCGCGAGTGTCTCGCGGCGTTCGCGAGCGCCTCACCGGCGATCCGGAGCAACTCGTGCTCGATCTCGTGGGTCGTGGGGAACTCGCTGCCGAGGAGCCTGACCTCGGTGGACATGCTCGACGGGACGTGGAGACGGCAGAGATCCTCGATCAGCCGACTCAGGCTCCCGTCACCGTCGTCGATCGTGCGGAGGGCGTAGATCACGGACCGCAACTGTTCGACGGCCTGGTCGGTCAGATGCACCGCCTTCTCGAGCAGCGGCCGCTGCTGCTCGGCCCGTCCCACCGCGTCGAGGCCGAGTTGGAGATGCATCCCCGCGCCGAGGACGAGCTGGGACACGCTGTCGTGGAGTTCCCGGGCCATCCGCGACCGTTCCACGTCGAGGATCCGCTGGCGATGCGCGGCGTCGAGCTCCCGGTGGGCGATCTCGAGTTCGGAGTTCCGCCGGGACAGCTCCACCACGTGCCCCCGGGCCTCCTCGTACGCCTCCTCCGCCCGCGCGAGCAGCGTCTCCTTGTCCCGGAACAGGACGGAGTTGTGCAGGGCCACGGCCGCCTGCGCGGCGAGGATCCGCAGGACCACGGTGTCGATGTCATCGGCCGGTCTCCCGGGGTGGCGCCACGACGCCAGCCCGCCGATCACCCCGCCGTGCAGGATCAGCGGCACGGTCACCGCGTCGGGGCCGCCGGCCTCGGCCACCTCGGCGGAGCGGCCGCCCCGGAGCACCGCGAGCAGGACGTTGACCACACCCTTGGGCAGACCGTCCGGCACCGGCGCGAGATCCCGCCCCTCGAACGCCACGAAGCGCCCCTCGGGGTCCACGAGGACGTGCCGTGGTTCGACGGACGGGAGCTGACCGTCCCGGAGGGCCACCAGCGCCCACTGGGCGTCGAGCTGGTCGTACGCGACCCTGAGGACGGACAGCATCAACTCCTCGGGCCCCTCGGCGGTCCGCACCAGCGCCCCGGAGACGCGATCGAGTGCGTGCATGGACCGTCGCAGCCGCGATTCGGCCGCACGGTACTGGTCGAAGAAACTTCTCTTGACCGACCGCAGGCCGAGGAGTGAGTCCAGGTCCGTGGGCCCCTCGGTCATGACGCCTCCCGATAGAGCCGTTCGACGTCCTCGAGGGTGACGGGACGCGGATTCGTGGCCATGCAGAGATCGTCGAGCGCGTGCGCGGCCAACGTGGGGATGTCCTCGCCCCGGACTCCCAGGAGCGAGAGTCCCGACGGGATCCCGACCGACGCGGAGAGGTCCCGGAAGCGGTCCGCGACCCGGTCCGTCACCTGGCCGCCCCGGGAACCGACGGTGACGCCGGCCGCGCGCGCCAGGCCGGCCATGCGGTCCGGAGGCATCACCACCCCGTTGTGTCGGACGACATGGGACAGCAGGACCCCGTTGATCTGGCCGTGGGACGAGTCGTACCGCCCGCCCACCGGGTGGCTCATCGCGTGGACCGCCCCCAGCACGGCGTTGCTGAACGCCATCCCCGCCTCGAGCGACGCCAGCGCCATGTCCTCCAGCTGCACGTGACTGAGCCTCTCGCCGGCCGCGAGCCTGTCGAGCGACCGCGCGCACAGCTCCACGGACCGCAGGGCGTGGGAGTCCGTCAGCGGGCCCGCCGCGCGCGAGAAGTACGCCTCCACCCCGTGCGAGAGCACGTCGATCGCGGTCGCCGCCCCCACGTCCTCGGGGACGGTCGCATGGGTACTCGGGTCGATGACCGTCACGTCCGGCACCAGCGCCCGACTCACGATGGTCACCTTGGTCCGGCGGTCCGAGTCGTTGACCACGCAGAACTGCGAGACGTCGGCCTCACTGCCCGCCGTCGTCGGCACGGCCACCACCGGGGGCAGCGGCAGCCGGACACGGTCGACCCCCTCGTACTCGAGGACGTGCCCGCCGTTGGAGACGACGAGCGCGACCCCCTTGGCGGCGTCGATCACCGAGCCGCCGCCCACCGCCACGATCACGTCGCACCCCGAGGAGTGATAGGTCTGCGCGCCCTCGAGGATCTGGGACGCGCGCGGGTTGGGGCGGACGTCGGACCACACGACCGGCTCGGCACCCTGTGCCCTCAGCCCCTCGACGACCGTGCCCGGCCACGGGGTGAGTTCGAGCCACGGATCGGTGACGACGAGGGGGCGACGTGCGCCCAGTCCCATGGCGGCGGTCGCGGCCTCGGGCAGGGCTCCGAAGCCGAAGAGGATCTCCGGCGCGTGGAACTTCGCCACCCGGCCTTCCGACGACATGACCTCACGATAGGCCCGGGGCATCTCAGGCGAGCGAGCTTCCCAGCAGACCTGCCCGTTCGGACAGTTCCGCGGGGTCACGCGCGGTCACCACCCCGTCCAGGTATCGCGCATACGCGCTCAGTCCGCACGTGGGCCGGTTCCAGTACCTCCGGGCCTCCGGGGTGATCCACGCCATCCGGTGGGCCCGCCTGCTGATGCGGCCCACCAGGTCCTCCCGCGGATCGAGCCCGTTGCTCCGCCCGTCACCCACGATGAGGACCGAGGTCCGGGCGTCGATCAGGTCGCCGTTGCGGTCGAGCAGCTCGGCGAACATCCGGCCGTAGTCGCTGCTCGCCTCGAGATCCAGTCCGGGTGCGGACAGGACGGTCGCCAGCGCGTTCTCGCCGGACGACGACAGGAGGTGGTCCGTCACGTCGACGGGTCGGTCGACAAAGGCGACGACCGAACACCGGTTGACCTTCTGGTGCAGGCTCTGGGCCAGCCGCAGGACGAAGCCGGTGACGGGCCGGACCGAGAGCGACACGTCGACCAGGATCAGCAGCTTGAGCGGACCGGGGACGCGGGTCCGGTTCATGATGGTGAACGCCTCGCCGTCCGTCGCCCACGCCCGACCCAACGTGGAGCGAGAATCGAGCAGTCCGCGGGCGAACGGTCGCGATCGTCGGCGGGGGGCGCCACGGATGCGGCGCATCACCTCGTGGGACGCGCGTTCGAGGTCGGCGCTGTCGGTCACCTCCCGGCCACCCCGGACCTCGTCGTCGTCGACACGTCCGTCGGTGGCGTCCTCCGGGAGGCTCTTCAGGAACGCGAGCACCGCGTCGACGAACATCCCCGCCTGCTCGCCTCTCAGATCCCCGCCGTCGTCACCGTGCGCCGCATACACCTGACGGGCGTCGTAGCCGTCGAGGGTCCGCAGGACGTCGAGCGCGTCCGCCCATTCCAACGACTCCTCACCGGACACCGAGATCGCGGAGGACCCCATCTCGCCGACATGGTCCGATGACGCGCGGTCCACCTCGATCTCGTAGGTGACCGAGGACTGCCACCGCTCCGCCCCCTCCTGGACCGCGAACTCCTCCTCCCCGGTCGCGGTCGAGAAGTCTGAGTCGTCGTAGTGCATGTCCTCGTTCCGCCGGCTCGTCTCGTCTCCCTCGACCAGATCCCCGATCTCGGCCGGGTCCAGGTCCGACGGGGTGGAGGGCGAGGACTCGTCCGTGTCCAGCTCCAGTTCGTCGGGCAGTCCGCCCACCTGCGGGGCGCCGCCGTGGGCCCCTCCGGCGTCCTCGGTACGGGTGGTCAGCACGCCCAGGAAGAAGCGGTCGAACACCGCGTCGAATCCCCGGTTCTCCCGCTGGTACTTGACCGTCACCGCACGGAGCGCCGCCCGCAGGGCCTCGGGCCGGGACGTCCCGACCATCGCGAGGACTGTCCGCAGCTCCACCACCTCGGCCGGGGAGACCGCCACCTCGCGCTCCCTGAGGAGTCGGCCGAACGCCACGGAGGCGATGTCAAGGACATCCGAGGGCGAGAGGCGGGACGCCGTCCCGGTCGTCATCGCCGTCCGGTCCCGCGCCCGGCCCCGCTGCGGGCCCGACCGGCCCCGAACGCGGCGGAGGTCGACGCCCCGGTCGCATCGGCGGCCGCCCTCATGTCCCGCCCGTTCCCTGCCGGCTCCTCTCCGGGGGCGCCCCCACCGCCGAGCACGCCGCGGGCGACATCGTCGTCGGACCGGTACTTCAGAAGGGCGGCGGACAGGACCCAGCCGAGCTCCGGACCGTCTCCTCCCCACACCGACGCGGCGCGGGCCGCGTCCACCACCTCGGAGATCGACGGAGGCTTGCGCAGCGGCATCTCGCGCAGTCGCCGCGCCTTCTCCACCACATCGGCCGCCACGGTCTCCGGAACCTCCGGTGCGCGGGATCGGACGATCTCCGTCTCCCGTGCGGCGTCTGGGAAGTCCACGTGGAAGTGCAGGCACCGGCGCTTGAGGGCACTCGACAGCTCCCGGGTGTCGTTCGAGGTGAGGATCACCCAGGGGGTGGTGCGTGCGCGGTAGGTGCCGAGCTCCGGGATCGTCACCTGTTTCTCCGCGAGCACCTCGAGCAGCATCGCCTCGAGCGACTCCTCCGTCCGGTCGATCTCGTCGATGAGCAGGACCACCGGGTCCTCGGACATGATCGCCTCGAGCAGCGGCCGAGTGACCAAGAAGTCCTCACCGTGGATCCCCACCTCCATCTCCGCCAGCGCGGCAGAGGCGGCGGCGAGATCCTCGTGCACCTGCAGTTCCACCGTGATCCGATCCCGGAGCATCTGGACGTGGAGCAACTGCTTGGCGTAGTCCCACTCGTACAGTGCCCGGGCGTCGTCGAGTCCCTCGTAGCACTGCAGCCGGACTAGCCGCCGACCGAACGCGGAGGCGAGCGACTTGGCCAGCTCGGTCTTGCCCACACCGGCCGGCCCCTCCAGCAGCAGCGGCCTGTCGAGGACCGTCGCCAGGTGCACGACCGTCGCGAGTTCCCGGTCGATGATGTAGCCCGTCCCGCGGAGCGCCTCCTGCAGGACCTCCACGTCGATCACCGCGTCCGCGGGACCCACCTCGTCGGGGCGATCGTCGATGACGTCCATGGTCGGGCCCTTCCCGTGTTCTGGATGGTGGTGTCCCCCCGGGGGGCGCGCGGGACGGATCCGCTCGCCCGCCCCCGGGGAGGACCTGGTGGGGTTAGTGCGACCTGCCGGCGCGAGACGGTCAGTACGAACCGGTCATCGCGTGTTCGACCATCGGGATCAGTGACTCGACCGTGGACTCACGCGGGTTACCCGGGGTGCACGCGTCCCCCATCATGTGTTCGGCGATCCTGCGGATGTTCTCCGCCGAGGTATCGATCCTGTCGCCCTTGCCCTTGTACTTGCCCGTGTCCATCTGGTTCTTCTCGTACAGCCCGGGCGTGATCTGACTGAAGTTGTCGGGGATACCGACGTCCTTGGACAACCGGATGGCGGCCTCCACCGCGGCGTCGGCGGCCTGGACGGTCGTCATGTTGCGGGTGTCCACGCCCATCTGCGGCGCGAGTTCCGCGTAGCGCTGGTAGCGGGACGGCAGGTTGTACTCCCACACCCGGGGCAGGGCGATCGCGTTGTTCAGACCGTGGTGCGTGTCGTAGTAGGCGCTGATCGCGTGGGACATCGAGTGGATCATGCCCAGGCCGCCCGAGTTGAACGCCTGCGTCGCGATGTACTGCGCGTTCATCATCCCGGTCCGCGCCTCGAGGTTGCGGGGGTCGTACACGGCCGTCGTGAGGTTGTCCGCCACGAGTTTGGTCGCGTACAACGCATTGCCCAGCGACGGGGCGAAGTCGAGCCGCGAGACGTACGGCTCCGAACAGTGCGCGAGGACGTCGAAGCCGCAGTAGGCGGTGAAGTGCTGGGGGCAGGAGTAGTAGAGGAGCGGGTCGTCCATCGCCAGCGAGACCAGGCTGGCGTCGTCGAACGCGACCCACTTGTGCGGGTGGTCCATGTCCGAGGTGTCGGTGATCACGTAGGCCCACGAGGTCTCCGCACCGGTCCCCGCAGTGGTGGACACCGCGATGTGCGGCGGGTTCTCGAAGTTGGTGGACTTGGAGAAGCCCTGGAACTCGTTGATGTCGCGGCCGTCGTGGGCGATCACCACGCGCGCGCCCTTGGCGGCGTCGTGGCTGGAGCCACCGCCCACCGAGATGATGCCGTCGCACTTCTCCGAGTTGTAGAGGGCCGCGGCGTCCATGACGTTGTAGTCCTTCGGGTTGGACTCGACCTTGTCGAAGACCACGACGTCGAGCCCCTGATACTCGATCTTGCCCTTGAGCTCCTCGATGATCCCCGACCCGCGTAGTCCGGTGGTCATGATGAGAACCCGGGTCATCCCCAGCTTCTTGGCCTCCACGCCGAGGATGTCGTGTGCTCCGACACCCAGCAGAGCCTTGGGGAGAGGGTGGAACTCCTTGATCGGCATGTCCCAGATCTGATTCAGTTCGATCGCCATCGTGCGCCTCCTGCTCGAGCGACCCCCACCTTCGGCGGGGCGGTGAATGTGACACCGATCACTCTTGCCCGGCGGCCGCCCTGTCCGGAACAGCTACTGCGGTGTTCTGTCCACCCGGCACACACGGACAACCCGGATGGCACCGCCGCACCTACCCGAACGGACGGGCCCGGGCCGATTCGTCCCCGACATTCAGGCCACCGTCGCCGTCGCGATCCCCGCGCCCCTCACGCCCCGAAGCGCTGATCGAGGACGCGACACCGCGCCTCGGCCGCCGCGACGGTGGAGGCGTCCGCGTACCGGGACCGGGCCAGGCTCCGCCACGCGGCGAGGTCCTCCCGCCCGGCGCCGGCGACCCAGGCCCTGAGGACGGGGAGCCGATCAGCGGACAGGACCGCGGCCCGCACCATCGAGTGGAGCTCGAGCCGCAGGTCGGCCACCCCGGGAGCGTCCGAGGCCGGCAGGATAGGTCCCGGATAGGAGGCCACCGCCTTCATCACGTCCCCGGAATCGAGTGCGTCCGTGACCTCTCGGACGTCGGTGACCAGAGCGCCCGGGGCCAGGCGGTAGGGCCTCGAGGCCACCACATCCGGCCCGAACACCCGCCGGAGGCGGGAGACCTCGGCGCGGACGCTGACCTCGTCGAGCCTGTCGTCGGCGAGCAGTTCCGCGAGCGCCCCTCCCGTCAACCCCTCCGGATTCGCGTCGAGCAGGACACAGATCTCGGCATGCCTGCCGGTCAGGGCACGCCCCGCGCCTCCCGGGCCGTCCCCGTCGAGGACGCCGGCCCCCGCACCGAGCACCCGCAGCCTCACACGCCCTCCGAGGGGGTGGTCGACCCCGCCTCGCCGGGGGACGACGAGGCCGGCGGCCGTGCGCAGCTCGCCCTCGGCGAGCATCACCGTCGCCCGTATCAGCGCGAGCATCTGGTCCGAGGTGGCGCTGCTCGGGCCGGTGACGTCGATGAGCCCGATCAGTTCACCCGTGGCGGGGTCGTGGACCGGTGCCGCCGCACAACTCCATTCGTGGGCCATCTCAAGATAGTGCTCGGATCCGCGGACCCGCACCTCGGTGTCGTGCCTCAGCGCGAGCCCCGGCGCGTTGGCCCCGACCGCCTCGTCCGTCCAGACCGCGCCGGGGATGAACGCCATGGACTCCGCGCGGGACCTGACCCCGCGGTCACCGATCACCCGCAGCAGTCGTCCCCGCTCGTCCGCGACAGCGACGATGTGCCCGCTGGAGACCACCCCCGGGACGAGGACGGACTCGACCACCGGGAGGACCGACGCCATCCGGTGCTGCGCCACGTGGCGGGAGAGGTCCGGACCCTCCAGTTCGACCGACGGCGCGACCACCGTGGGGTCGATCCCCCGGTGCCTGCTGCGCTCCCACGACTCGGCCACCAGCAGGCTCGCCGCGGGTCCCGTACCCCCGAACATGACGCTAGTGTAACCCATATCACAGTAACGAGGATCACGAACCTGACGCGCCCCTCATAAACGGATCTAAATAGACCGTGCTGAACACGGATGGCGAGCAACCCTCTACACTTGACAGTGGTACAGGCCACACATGACCTAAGGATCGCGATGACGACCGAGTTCGCCACCCCTCCCGCCTCGAAGCCCTTCCCCGTTCCGAACCTGGCCAGACTGGTGTTCAAGAACGCGGAGGAGGCCCCGAACGACGTCGCAGTGCTGCGCCGCGTCGGTAGCGACTGGAAAGAGGTCACCTGCGCCCAGTACCTGGAGGAGGTCAAGGGCGTGGCCAAGGGCCTCATCGCCCGCGGCGTCAAGCCGGGGGACCGCCTCGCGATCATGAGCCACACCCGCTACGAGTGGTCGCTGATCGCCTGGGCGGCCTGGTCCGTCGGCGCGGTGACGGTGCCGATCTACGAGACCTCGTCGTCGGCCCAGTGCAACTGGATCCTCACGGACTCCGGGGCGACCGTCGCGGTGGTCGAGGACCTCGACCTGCGTGGGGTGCTCGCCGCGGAGACCGAGTGGCAGGGCGACATCCTCGTCATCGAGAACGATCTCGTCGCCCAGCTCACCGAGGCCGGCGCGGCCGTCTCCGACGAGGAGCTCGAGCAGGCCTCGCTGGCGATGGGCCACGAGGACCCCTGCGCGATCGTCTACACCTCCGGCACGACCGGCAAACCCAAGGGCTGCGAAATCCTGCACGGCGGGTTCGGCGGCGTCGTGGTGGCCGTGGAGGAGCAGCTCCAGGACGCGTTCGTACCCAACAGCCGCACCCTGATCTTCCTGCCGCTGGCCCACGTCCTCGCCCGCATCCTGGAGGTGGCCTGCTTCTACAAGCGCGTGGCCGTGGCGCACGAGCCGGACACCACCAAGGTCATCGAGCGCCTCGGCGAGATCCACCCCACCTTCCTGGTGTCGGTGCCGCGCGTGCTGGAGAAGGTCTACAACTCCGCCGCGGCAAAGGCAGAGAACGCCGGTGGCGCGAAGGCCAAGATCTTCAAGGCCGCCGTCCAGACGGCCATCGACTACTCCAAGGCCCTCGAGAACGGCGGCCGGCCGTCGGCCGCGCTGAAGGTCAAGCAGAAGCTCTACTCGAAGCTCGTCTACTCGAAGCTGCACGACGCACTGGGCGGCGAATGCGACCGCATCATCTCGGGCGGTGGGCCGCTGGGCGCCCGCCTGGGCCATTTCTTCCGCGGCGCCGGGTTCGACCTGCTCGAGGGCTACGGCCTGACCGAGTCCTCGGGCGTCCTCACCGTCAACCCGACCAACCGGGCCAAGATCGGCACCGTCGGCACGCCGATCCCGGGCGTCACAATCCGCATCGCCGAGGACGGCGAGGTCCTGGCCAAGGCCAAGACACTGTTCAAGGGCTACTGGCGAAACCCGGAGGCGAGCGAGGCCGCGTGGACCGGCGAGTGGTACCACACCGGTGACATCGGCGAGCTCGACTCCGACGGCTACCTGTCCATCACGGGTCGCAAGAAGGACCTCATCGTCACCGCCGGCGGGAAGAACGTCTCGCCGTCACAGCTCGAGGACCTGCTCACCTCCGACCCGCTGATCAGCCAGGCCGTCGTGGTGGGCGACAACCGCAGCTACATCGCGGCGCTCGTCACGATCGACCCGGAGACGTTCCCGGCGTGGCGGGACAGACACGGCAAGACCGGCGAGGTCTCGGACCTGCTGCAGGACGGCGACCTGGTCGGCGCGGTCCAGGACGCGGTGGACCGGGCCAACAAGTCGGTCTCCCGCGCGGAATCCATCCGCAAGTTCAAGATCCTCGCGGCCGAGTTCTCCGTCGAGTCCGGCGAACTCACTCCCACCCTCAAGCTCAAGCGCAAGGTCGTGCACGACCGGTTCGACAGCGAGATCGAGTCGCTGTACACCGGCGCCTAATCCGCCGATCGTGGGAGCGCCCGGGCCCGGACGGGTTCCGGGCGCTCCCACATCCGCCCGATCAGACGTACATGCCCTCGATCTGCTCGGCGTAGTGCTGCTCGACCACGTGCCGCTTGACCTTGAGGGTCGCCGTCAACTCGCCCGAGTCCTCAGTGAAGTCGCGGGGCAGTACGACGAACTTCTTGACGCCCTCGGCGTGTGAGACCTGCCGATTGGCATCGTCCACGGCGGCCTGGATCTCGGCGCGCAGCGCGGGGTCGGTGACCAGGTCCTCGATCGGCCGGCCGCTGCGATCGTTCTCCGCCGCCCAGTTCTCGAGCTCGACCTCATCCACCGTGATCAGCGCGGAGACGAACTTACGGGCCTCACCGATGAGGACCGCGTGGCCGACGAGTCGATGCGCCCGGATCGCGTCCTCGATCTGCCCCGGCGAGACGTTCTTGCCGCCGGCGGTGACGATGATCTCCTTGGCGCGACCGGTGATCGTCAGGTATCCGTCCGCGTCGAGCGAACCGAGGTCACCGGTGGCGAACCAGCCGTCGCGGACGGCCTCGGCGGTGGCCTCCTCGTTGTTCCAGTAGCGGTCGAAGATCAGCTCGCCGGCCAGTTCCACCTCACCGCTGTCGGCGATCCGGACGCTCGTCCCGGCCACGGGTCGCCCGACGGTGCCGATGCGCTGGCAGCCGGGACCGTTCACGGTGGCGGCGGCGGTGCTCTCGGTGAGCCCGTAGCCCTCGTAGACGGGCACGCCGACTCCGCGGAAGAAGTGCGAGATGCGGTCGGGCAGGGCGCCGCCGCCGGAGATGGCGTACTCGCACCGGCCGCCGAGCGCCTCGCGGATGGCCTTGTAGACGAGCAGGTCGAGCGCCTTGTACCGGGCGGCGTGCAGGAGCGAGGGCCGGCGCGCGTCGTCCAGTCCGTCGTTGCCGCGCAGACGGCTGTCCTCGATGGCGACCGCTTCGGCGCGCTCGAAGATCCCCCTCTGAACCGCGCCCTTGGCGGCGGCCTTCGTGGCGATCCCGTCGCGCACCTTCTCGAAGACGCGGGGGACCCCGAGAATCATGTGCGGCCGGAAATCGGCGAAGCGCGGGAGGATGGTGGAGGTGTCGTCCCAGAAGCCGACGGTCGCGTCACCGAGGTAGACCGTGTAGGTCACGGCGCGGGCGAGCACGTGGGCCAGTGGCAGGAACATCAGGACCTTCTTGCCCTGCTGCGCCATCGACCCGATGGGGTGGTCGAGCAGCGCGTGACACTCCGACAGGAGGTTGCGGTGGGTGATCACGCAACCTTTGGGCCGTCCGGTGGTGCCGGAGGTGTAGATGATCGAGGCGGGGGTGTCGAGCTCGAGAGTGGCCACCGCGGCGTCCAGGGTCTCGGCCTCGACGGACTCGCCGTCGGCCTCGAGGGCCTCGAGGCCGCCGTCGTCGAGGTAGAGGATCCGGGTGCAGGTGTCGGGGACGGTCGTGTCTCCGACGACGACGACGTGTTCATCGTTCTCGGCCACGAGAACCTTCGCCGCGGAGTCGGCGAGAATCCATTCGAGTTGCCCCGCCGAGGATGACGGGTAGATCGGCACGGTGATGGCTCCGGCGGTCCAGACGGCGAGATCGACCAGCACCCATTCGAGGCGGGTTCCGGCCATGAGCGCCACCCTGTCCCCGGGCTCGACGCCGGCCGCGATGAGTCCGGCCGCGATCCTGTCCACGCGCTCGACGAGTTCGGCGTTGGAGACGGATCGCCACCGGCCGTCGACGTGATGGTCGAACGGGACCGCCCGCGGCGCCGTGGCGGCGCGCCCTCGCGCCACCACCGGGATCAGGTCGGAACGTATGAAGTTTCGCTGGGCGGGGACGGTGATCTCGCGCATGCCGGAGGCGGCCTTTCGGGCGACGATGAAAATGGAGCGCAGTCGATTATCGGCCCGACGGGCGCTCGTGGCAATCAGGGGACCATTCCCTGGCCACACCCTCGTGCCATCTCGACCCATCGCGTACACTCGCGAATAGACAGACCTGTTCATTCTTCAGAACGGAACACACCATGGCGCAGATCTACTCCGACATCTCTGAGACCATCGGCAAGACCCCGCTGGTCCGTCTCAACTCCCTGACCGAGGGACTGCAGGCCACCGTCCTGGCCAAGCTCGAGTCCGCCAACCCGGCCGCGAGCGTGAAGGACCGCATCGGCGCGGCGATCATCGACGACGCGGTGGCGTCGGGCGGCCTCAAGCCCGGTGGCACGATCGTCGAGGGCACGTCCGGCAACACCGGTATCGCGCTGTCCATGGTCGCGGCGGCCCGCGGTTTCAAGGCCGTCATCGTCATGCCCGACACCATGTCGGTCGAGCGCCGCGCCGTGATGCGCGCCTACGGTGCCGAGCTCATCCTCACGCCGGGCTCCGAGGGCATGAAGGGTGCGGTGGCCAAGGCCGAGGAGATCGCCGCGACGCGTGAGAACGCCGTCCTGGCGCGCCAGTTCGCCAATCCCGCCAACGTGGACGTCCACCGCCGCACCACCGGCCCCGAGATCTGGGAGGACACGGACGGCGACATCGACGTGTTCGTGGCCGGCATCGGCACCGGCGGCACCATCTCCGGCGCGGGCAACTACCTGCGCTCGCAGAAGTCGGACCTGCACATCGTCGCCGTCGAGCCCAAGGACTCGCCGCTGCTGACCGAGGGCAAGGCCGGACCGCACAAGATCCAGGGCCTGGGCGCCAACTTCGTGCCCGAGATCCTCGACCGCGAGATCTACGACGAGGTCATCGACGTGACCCTCGAGGACTCGCTGGAGATCGCCAAGCGGCTCGGCAAGGAGGAGGGCATCCTCGCGGGCATCTCCTCCGGCGCCAACGTGTGGGCCGCCCTCGAGATCGCCAAGCGCCCCGAGAACGCCGGCAAGACCATCGTCGTCATCGTGTGCGACTACGGTGAGCGCTACGTCTCCACGATGCTGTTCGAGGACTACCGCGACTGATGACGCCGACGTCCGATCGCCCGGTGGGGTTCTGGCGCACGCTGCGCGAGGACCTCGCCGCGGCGCGCGCCCATGACCCCGCCGCCCGGGGCGACGTCGAGAACGCCGTCGTCTACTCCGGCCTCCACGCCATCTGGTTCCACCGGCTCTCGCACCGGCTGTGGAACGCCGGCGGCGCCGGCCGCACCGCCGGACGCGTCCTGTCCCAGTTCTCCCGATTCCTCACGGGGATCGAGATCCACCCCGGCGCCACCATCGGCCGACGGTTCTTCATCGACCACGGGATGGGCGTCGTCATCGGTGAGACCGCGGAGATCGGCGACGACTGCATGCTCTACCACAGCGTCACCCTCGGCGGGGTCTCGCTCAAGCAGACCAAGCGCCATCCCACCCTGGGCGACCGCGTGACCGTGGGCGCCGGCGCGAAGATCCTGGGCCCCGTCGAGATCGGTGACGACTCCTCGGTCGGCGCCAACGCCGTCGTCGTCAAGAGCGCCCCCGCCGACTCGATCGTCGTGGGCATCCCGGGCGAGGCACGGCCTGCCAGGTCCACCAAGGAGGAACTGCGCGACGCGCAGTTCTACATCGATCCGGCCATCTACATCTGAGGCGGATCCCATCGAGAAGACCGTTCCGCACGCATCGCCCGAGTGACGGCGTGCGGAACGGTCTTCTCGTTGACGGACTAGGCTTTCCGGCTGTGCGGACGCTTCCGACTACCTACTGGCTGCGCGCCCCGCTGGCACTGCTGGCCCTCGCCTCGGTGGTCATGGTGCTGCGGGTGCCCGACGAGCGGACCCCGTGGTGGGGCATCACCGGGAACTTCCTCGACGTCAACGTCTACCGCTGGGGCGGCAGCGCCGTCCTGAACTCGATCCCGTTGTACGACGGACTGCTCTCGGGTGACGACTCCGGGCGCTTCTACCCGGAGATGCCGTTCACCTACCCGCCGTTCTCGGCGCTGCTGTTCGCCCCTCTGGACCTGGTGACCCTGCGGCTGATGGAGGCGGCGTGGCTCGCGCTGACCCTCGTCCTGCTCTATCTCGCGGTCCGGATGTGCCTCCGTGCGCTGGACTACCGCCCGGACCGGGTCACCGCCCAGGTCTCGCTGTGTCTCGCGCTCATCGCCCTGTCCACCGAGCCGGTGCGGACCACCGTGTGGTTGGGCCAGATCAACATCCTCCTCCTGGTCCTGGTCCTGGCCGACCACCTCGCCTGGAGGTCGGGCCGCCGGTGGGCGGGGATCGGTTCGGGCCTGGCCGCGGGCATCAAACTCACCCCGGCGTTCTTCTGGGCGCACTGGGTCCTCACCGGACGCTGGCGGATGGCCGTCGTCTCCGGGGCGGCGTTCGGCGGCACTGTCGCCCTCGGCTTCCTACTGATCCCCCGCGACGCCGTGCGGTACTGGTCGGGGACCCTGTTCGAGTCCCAGCGGATCGGGCACGACGCCATGTTGGCCAACCAGTCCCTGCGGGGTGCCATGGCCCGTCTCGCCGGCACGGAGATGGCGCCCACCTGGGCGTGGCTGCTCGGGGCCGCGGTGGTGGCAGCCGTCGGCCTGGGCGTCGCCGCGCTGGCCCATCGCGCCGGGCACCAGCTCCTCGCCCTGACGTTGGCCGGACTGACGATGACCATGGTCTCGCCGTTCTCCTGGGGCCACCACTGGGTGTGGTTCGTCCCGCTACTCGTGCTGACCGTGCACTACGCGATCGCCGCCCGGCGCTGGTATCTCTGGCTGCTGCCGGCGCTGCTCTGGGCGGCCACCGCGAACTGGGTGCAGAGCTTCCCCGACCCGAACTTCCCGGACGACCGCTGGGTGGCGATGGGCCTGTTCATGCTCGGCGGCGACATCCCGCCGGTCATCTACACCGTGATCACCAACGCCTACCCGCTGACCTGGTTGGCCGCGGTGGGGCTCGCCGCCCTCCTGCTCCTACGCCCCGGCCCGGACGGCGCTAGGCTGCGCGACTATGGGACGGCGGACGACTCGTCACCCGGCGCGCAGGATTCTCGCCGCGGGTGACGTCAGGCGAGAGGTGGCGACGCTCGCCGTCGAGGAACCACTCGAGATCAGGGTCGGCGGTCAGCCGTTCGTCGTGACCATGCGGACGCCGGGCGACGACATGGACCTGGCGGCGGGCCACCTGGTCTCCGAGGGCGCCGTCTGGAACCGCGAGCACCTGCCCGAGATCTGCTACTGCACCACCGTCAGTGGCCGGACGGAACAGGACTACAACACCCTCACCGTGACCCTGTCACCGGACATCCCGGAGCCCCGCTCCGCGCGGGCGTCCACCATGAGCAGCGCCTGCGGCGTGTGCGGCGTTGACTCGATCGACGAGATCCGGCGCTCGACCCACTTCCCGGCCGAGCCGGCGGAGCCGCTCATCGATCCCGCGGTCCTGCTGTCCCTGCCCGACCGGCTCCGCGAGCACCAGCGGGTCTTCGACAAGACGGGGGGCGTCCACGCGGCGGGGCTGTTCTCCCCCACCGGCGAACTGCTGTGCCTGCGTGAGGACGTGGGGCGACACAACGCGGTGGATAAGGTGGTCGGCTGGGCGTTGCGCGAGGGGCGATTGCCGCTGCGCGGGGCCATCCTGCAGGTCTCCGGCCGGGCCTCGTTCGAGCTCGTGCAGAAGGCGTCGATGGCGGGGATCCCGCTCCTGTCCGCGGTGAGCGCGCCGTCATCGCTGGCGGTGGACCTCGCCGCGGGAACCGGCGTGACCCTGGCCGCCTTCAGCCGGGTCGACCGCGCCACCATCTACACCCACCCCGAACGCATCCGCGATTGACTCACCCCAACCCTGGCGAACTAGATACCCCCAGGGTATCTTTCAGGCATGGTTTCCACGACTGACATTGACACCTTGGCCTCCCTCCACCAGCAGGGCGCCCCGCTCATCGATGTCCGCGAGCCCCACGAGTACATCGCGGGCCACGTCCCCGGCGCGCGCCTGATCCCCCTGGGCGACGTCGCTTCCGCCCCGGATGTCGCGCCCGAGGGGACCACCGTCTTCGTGATCTGCGCGTCCGGCAATCGCAGCAAGTCCGCCTGCCGGGCGCTGGAGGCCCGGGGCATTCCGGCCGTCAGCGTCGACGGAGGGACCAGGGCCTGGGCGGCGAGCGGACGGCCCGTGGTCACCGGGCCGGACGCGTCCTGACCTCCTGCGACCCGGCCACCGGGTAGCCACTCGTTCCACCGGCCGCGCCGACCGGGGCGGGATCGGCGCCGGGGTCGGGGTCGCCGGACGTGCCGGTGTCGGTGTCGGTGTCGGCGTCCCCGAGCGCGACGTACCCGCGACCGGGCGCGACGAACAGCAGCAGGACCGCCGCGCCCGCGGCCACCATCCCCAGGGCGAAGAGCGCCGACGAGATGCCGTCGGCGAAGATCCCGGCGGCCGCGTCGACGACGGCCTGCCCCGCCGGCCCGGCCGCGGCGCCGAATTCGCGGGCGCCGGCGAAGGAACTCTCGACCGCCTGCCGGCCGGCCTCGGGGACGCCGGGCAGGACGTCGACGATCCCCGCGGCGTAGCGCCCGGCCAGGATGCTGCCCGACAGCGCGATGCCGATCGCGGCGCCGACCTCACGCATCGCGTCGTTGACGGCGGCGGCCACGCCCTGCTCGTCGGACGGGACGTCCGAGACGATCGCCGACGTGGCAGGCGCGGTCGACAAGCCGAGCCCGATACTCGCGACGAGCATGGGCCAGAGGATGTCCCAGTACCCGGAGTCCACGGACAGCCGGGAGAGGAAGACCATCCCGGCCGCGATGGCCCCCACGCCCACCACGGACACCGCCCGCAGCCCCACGGCCGCGGTGATGCGCGGGGACAGCAGCGAGAAGACCATGACCGGCACGACCATCGGAGCCAGGGCCAGCGAGGCGGACAGGGCGTCGTAGTCCTTGACCAGCTGGAGGAACTGCACGATGAGCAGGAAGAACCCGAAGATGGTGAGGAACTGCAGCGCCACCGACACCGAGCCGGTGGTGAACCCGCGTCGGCGGAAGTAGCGCACGTCGAGCAGGGGGTCCGCGACGCGCAGCTCGACCAGGACGAAGGCCACGACGCTCAGCGCCGCCACGAGGAGCGCCACGATCACCAGCGGCTCGGAGTAGCTGGTGTGCGCGCCCTCGATGAGCCCGAAGACCATCCCGCCCACGGCGAGGGCGGAGAAGACCGCCCCGAAGACGTCCGGCCTGCCGACGCGGGAGGCCACGGACTCGCCGATGGTGAAGGCGGCGACCAGGACGACCAGGCCGATGACGGCGTACACGCCGAAGATCGCCTTCCAGGTCCACACCTTGAGCATGAGCCCGGATCCGAGCAGGCCGATGATGCCGCCGACCCCGGCGAAGCCGGCCCACATGCCCACGGCCGCACCCCGGCGATCCGGCGGGAAGCTTGCCGTGAGCAGGGACAACGTGGAGGGCATGACGAAGGCGGCGCCGACACCGGCCACCGCACGGAGCATGATCACCCACAGCGGCGAGTCCAACCACAGGGGCAGCGCCGAGGAGACGGTGAACAGCGCCAGGCCCACGATGAGCGTGGCCCGGCGGCCGAAGCGGTCCCCCAGCGCACCGGCGGTGAGGACGAGCGCCGCCAGTGCCAGCGTGTAGGAGTCGACGATCCACGTCAGCTCGGCCTGGGTGGCACCGATGTCCACGGCGATGTCCGGCAGGGACGTGTACAGGGCGGACATCGTGGCCACCACCAGGGACACGGCCACGAGGTTGACGACCAGCAGCCACCGCCGCCGACCCGCACTCATCTCCAACATATCTGCCTCCGCTCCACGGAAACGATACCGTCGGTATCGCATGGTGCGCCCACCCTAGCGCACCGGACAGGCCACAATGGAGGCCATGTCGACCCCGGATCCGCGGCGCGCCCGCTCGCAGGGCAAGTTGCTCGACGCGGCGGCGTCGCTGTTGCTGTCCGGCGGCGCGGCGGCCGTGACCGTCGACGCGGTGACCCGGCTGTCGGGGGTCGCCCGCACCACCCTGTACCGCAACTTCCCGTCGACGGACTCGCTCATCGCCGCGGCGTTCCGGCGACTGCTGCCCACCCCGACACGCCCCCCGGCCGACCTGCCCGTCCGGGAGCAGCTCGTGCACCTGGCCGCCTCGATGACGCAGCTCATCCAGGACGCGCCGCTCCAGCAGTCGATGTTGGGGTGGCTGGCGATGGGCCGCGACGCCGGTGACGACGACGAGGTGGGCAGGCTCCGCCGCAGCGTGGTCGAGTCCTATACCGAGCCTCTGCACGCCGTCCTCTCCGATGCGGAGGAATCCGGAGCCCTCATCCCCGGCGACCGCGATCTGGCCGTGGCGCAGCTGGCCGGCCCCGTCGTCCTGGCCCGGATGATCGGCCTGCGCCCGTACACCGATCAGGACGTGGAGCGACTCGTCGACGACTTCCTCCGCGGCCGCCTGGCCGAGGACGCCGGATGACGGACGGCGGCACCTCGGACAGTGCTACCGCGGTCGCCGTCGGCGCGATCGTCCTCACCGGGGGTCGCGCGAGTCGCCTCGGCGGGGTCGACAAGGCGCGACTGGCGGTGGCGGGTCGGCCGATGGTCGAGGCGGTGCTCGGCGCCGCCCGGGCGGTGGCGGGCCCCGTCCGCACCGTGGGCCCCGGGGGCGACACCCGCGAGGATCCGCCCCACTCGGGACCCGTCGCCGGGATCGCCGCGGGACTGCGGGCGCTCCCGCCGTCGGTCGACCTCGTCGTCGTCGTCGCCTGTGACCTGCCGGACCTCGACGCCGCCACCCTCCGCGCCCTCCTCGCCGCGCTCCGGCCCGCCGCCACCACCCACGCCCCCGGCGCGGCACTCGCCGTCGACGTCGCCGGGCACGACCAGTATCTCCTCGCCGTGTGGGACCGCCGCGCCCTCGCCGCGCGCCTGGCCGCCCTGGAGGCCTCCGGCGGCGTGAGCGGGCGACCGGTACGGGCCCTGTACGACGACGAGGAGGTCGTCCGCGTCCCCGTCGGCGACCCCGCACGCGACGTGGACACGTGGGCCGACCTGGCCGGACACGGACCGGTCGCGCTCCCACACGTGGGGGCCGTCCTGCGCGCCGGGCTGACCCCGCTGCCGGCGGACGTGCGCCCGCCCCTGGCAGCCGTCGGCGCGGTACTCACCTCACCGCTGGTCGCCGAGGACCCGATGCCGCGGGGGCCGGTGTCGGCGATGGACGGTTACGCGCTGGCCGGGCCCGGCCCGTGGCGACTGTCCGGTACCGCCCGCCGCGCCGGGGACGGTTCGTCGGCGAGGCTGACCCACGGCACCGCGGTGCCCATCGCGACCGGCGCCCTCGCCCCCGCCGACTGCGACCGCGTACTGCGGCACGAACTGGTGACGGTGACCCCGGCCCCCTCCGGCCCCCCGGTGGTCGCCGCCCTGCCGGGGGGCGACGGGGTGAACGACCTCCGCCCCGTCGGCGAGGACTGGCCGGTCGGTCACGAACTGGCCCCGGCGGGCGTCGAGCTCGACGCCGCACTGGCGTCCGCGGCCCTGTCCGCGGGGGTGACGGGGGTCCCGGTCCGGGGGCCGGTGCGCGCGACGCTGGTCACCACCGGTGACGAGGTCCTGCCCGCCGACACGCCGTCGCCGCTGCCGCCGGGTCGGATCCGCGACACGGTCGGCCCGCTGCTCGGCGGGGTCCTGGCGCGGGCGGGGTTCGTCGGCGTCGGCCCGCCCGGGCACTGCGCGGACACCCCGGACGCGCTCGACGCGCTGCTCGACGCCGGCTCCGGCTCCGTCGACGCGACGACCGGCGACGTGGTGGTGCTGGTGGGGGCCACCGGCCGCGGGGTGGCCGATCTCCTGCGCCCGGCCCTGGCGCGCACGGGCGCGCGGATCGTCCTCGACGGGGTCCGTGTCCGCCCGGGAGGGTCGCAACTCGTGGCCGTCCTCGCCGACGGGCGCATCCTGCTGGGGCTGCCCGGCAACCCGCTGGCGGCGGTGTCCGCGGCGGCGACCACGGGCCGGGCGCTGGTCGACGCCCTCACCGGCCGCCAGCGCACACCCGTTTCGAGGCGCGTCCACGGACTGGCCGACCTGGCCACCCCGGGCCGCTCGCGGATCCTGCCCGCCCGACCGGACGGCGCCGGCGGCTGGCACCTTGCCGACCGCGTGCGCACCGCGCACCTGGCGGATCTGGCGGGCGCGCCCGCCCTGGCCGTGGTGCCCGAGGGCGGGGGCCCCGACGCCGACGCCGGGGCCGACGACCTCGTCGAGATCATCGACTGGATCTGACCGGCCCGCGGTGAGGCGTTCCCGCAGGTCGGAGGGCGGCCCCAAATGACCAGTTCAGAAGGTATTTGAGATCACCGGCATCAAATGCGCCCGGCCAGCTCGCAATATGGCACGCTCGGCGTTGTGCAGCTGTCCCGGTCCTCCGATCTCGCGCTCCGCGCTCTCATGCGCCTCGCCGTCGCCGATGAGCGCGGTGACCGCATGACCGCCGCGGCGATCGCGGAGTCGGTGAACGCCTCGACCTCCCACGTGGCCAAGATCGTCTCCCGGCTCGTCGACCTGGGCCTCGCCGAGTCCCGGCGCGGCCGGGGCGGGGGGCTCGTCATCACCGAGGCGGGCCGACACGAGTCGGTCGGGTCATTGCTGCGCGAACTGGAGGGCCCCGGCGAGGTCGTCCAGTGCGAGGGTCCGACGCCCTGCCCGCTCGCGGGCAACTGCGGTCTGCGACGAGCCCTCGTCGACGCTCGCGAGGCGTTCTTCACCGCCCTCGACCCCCTCACCGTCGAGGGCATCGTCCGGGCACCCACCCGCCAGGTGTCCCTCAGCCTCGCCACCGCCCCACGGCCGGACCCCGGCCCGGGGTCCTGACCACCCGCATCACCCCCCACCCCGCATCACCCCCCACCCCACATCACCCCACCCCACAGTCCGGCCCCCACGGTGCCCGGGCCACCCCGTCACGCCCCGAGAAGGAGATCCCCCATGACCACGTCGCTCACCACCCTGGAGTCGATCCTCGCGCACCCCCGCGAGCTGTCCGAGGAACACGCCACCGTCATCCGCGCGACCCTGCCGGTCATCGGCGCCCACATCGACGAGATCACGCCCGTCTTCTACCGGACGATGTTCGCCGACAACCCCGAGCTCCTCCGCGACACCTTCAACCGCGGCAACCAGAAGCTGGGCGCCCAACAGCGCGCGCTCGCGGCGTCGATCGCGACCTTCGCCACCCTGCTGGTGGACGGCCGGAGCCCGGTCGACATGCTCTCCCGGATCGGGCACAAGCACGCGAGCCTCGGCATCACCCCCGACCAGTATCAGGTGGTCCACGACCACCTCTTCGGCGCGATCGTGGAGGTCCTGGGCGAGGCGATCACCCCGGAGGTCGCGGCGGCGTGGGACGAGGTCTACTGGATCATGGCCGCCGTCCTGGTGGACTTCGAGAAGGCCCTCTACGCCGAGGCGCAGGTGGAACCGGGGGACGTCTTCCGCATCGCCACCGTGATCGCCCGGGAGGACGTGACGGATTCGGTCACCGTGTTCACCCTCGGTGGTCCCGACGGCGAGCCGCTGCCCGACTTCCGCCCGGGCCAGTACACCTCCGTCGGCGTGGTCCTCCCCGACGGCGCGCGCCAGCTGCGTCAGTACTCCCTGTCGACGGCACCGGGCGAGGGCACGTGGCGCATCGGTGTCCGCCGGGTCGACGCCGAGGTCCGGGGCGGGCTCGGCTGCCCCGCCGGCGAGGTCTCGGGCTGGCTGCACGCCCACGCCGAGGTCGGCACCACGATCCAAGTCACCCTCCCGTTCGGCGACCTCGTCCTGGACGCCGCCGGGATCGGCCGCGACCAGGACGCCGCGCCCGTGGTCCTCTGCTCGGCCGGGATCGGCATCACCCCGATGCTCGGGATGGTCGCCCACCTGTCGGCGACGGAGGACACCCGTCGCGTGCTCGTCCTGCACGCCGACCGATCGCCGGCCGACCACGTCCTCGCCGAGGAGGTCGCGGGCGAGTCCTCGCTGCTCGCCGACGCCGAGGTGCACACCTGGTACGAGCAGGGGGCGGACACCGTCGCCGGCCCGGGCGCGGTCCACCCGGGATTCATGGACCTGGCGACGGTCGAACTCCCCGAGGGGGCGCACGTCTTCCTCTGCGGGTCGACCGGCTTCCTCCAGTCACTGCGCCCGCAGTTCCTCGAGGCCGGCGTGCCCGCCGAGCGGCTCCACGCGGAGTTGTTCGCCCCGAACGACTGGCTGGTGTAGTCCCGCCGGCGTGGGCCCGGATGGCCTCCGTCCGGGCCCACGCGCAGCCCCGAAAGGCGCGTGCCCGAGTGTATTTGACCTGTAACAACTCGTGGGCGTGTGGACGAACTCGCGGACACTCGCCGCGATCTGGCAGACACTCGGGGTCCGGGCGGTTCCCCCTCGAACTGGCCCGGCGCAGCGAGACAAAACACAGATCCGACGCAGCGAGAGCCGACGCGAAAGGACCCATGGTGTCCTCAGCACCAGATTCCGCGACCCGCGATGCGGGCCTCCCTGTCGTCCCCGACCCCGGGAAAGCGAACCTCGCACTGGCCCTGTGCTTCTCGGGATTCCTTCTCACCTTCTGGGCCTGGGCCCTGATGGGACCGCTGGGCGCGACATACAAGGACCAGTTGGGACTGACGTCGTTCCAACAATCGCTCGTCGTGGCGTTGCCGGTCGTGGTCGGGTCGCTCGGCCGGATCCCCGTCGGCGCGCTCACCGACCGCCTCGGCGGCCGCACGATGTTCCCGCTGATCGCCGCGCTGACGATCCTCCCCACCCTGTTCGTCGGTTTCGTCGACAACAGCCTGACCGTCCTGCTCATCGGCGGATTCTTCCTGGGCATCGGCGGCACCTCGTTCGCCGTCGGCGTCCCCGCCGTCAACTCCTGGTTCCCGCCGAACCGGCGCGGCACGGCGATCGGCATCTTCGGCGCCGGCATGGGCGGCACGGCCATCGCCGCGTTCACGACCCTGCGGCTCCGCGAGGCGTTCGGCGACCAGGCGCCGTTCGTCCTGGTCGCGATCCTGCTGGCCGTGTACGCGGTCGTCGCCCGGATGCTCCTGAAGAACTCGCCGACCTGGACGCCCGCCCAGGGAAACTGGGTGGTCAAGGCGGCCAGGACCCTCGCCCGTCCCGTCACCCTCAAACTGGCCTGGCTCTACGCGATGGGCTTCGGCGGGTTCGTGGCGTTCTCCGTCTATCTGCCCACGTACCTGCACAACTTCTACGAGTTGGAGACGGAGGACGCGGCCCTGCGGACCGCCGTGTTCGTGGTGATCGCGGTGGCCTGCCGACCCCTCGGCGGCGCGCTGGCCGACAGGTTCCCCTGCGCCTGGGTGCTCATCGTGAGCTACACCGTCACCGGGTTGATGGCCGCCGCCGCGACGGAGCGCATGCCGCTCGTCAGCGCGGATGCCGGCACCTTCTACCCCGTCGGGACGGCGGTCTTCCTGTTCATGGCCGCGTCGCTGGGCACCGCCTCCGGCGCCGTGTTCGCCCTGGTGGCCGAACTGGTCGAGCCCACCGCGGTCGGGTCGGTCACCGGCATCGTCGGTGCCGTCGGAGGCCTCGGCGGCTTCGTCCCCCCGCTGCTGCTCGGCTACTTCTGGACCGCCCACGGCAACTACCGCGTCGGGCTGCTCCTGCTCTTCGTCCTCTCGATCGCCACCGCCGCCCTCACCTGGCTGTGGTTCCTCCGTACCCGTCGCAGTGAGCCCGCCGCCACGGAAAGGACCCCGGCATGACCAGCATCGACTCCCCCCGCCCCGCCTCGCCGACGCCGGAGGGCCGCGGCACCGGGTCCGGTCGGATGGACGGCCCCGCCTCCGATGCCCTGCTGCGGGCCGGCCGGTTCTTCCGCCGGGGGGAGGCCTCCGACGACCTGCGGACCGTCACGCACTCCGGCGGGCGGGAGTCGGACGTGTTCTACCGCGACCGCTGGAGTCACGACAAGGTCGTCCGCTCCACGCACGGCGTCAACTGCACGGGCTCGTGCTCGTGGAAGGTGTACGTCAAGGAGGGGATCATCACCTGGGAGTCGCAGCAGACCGACTACCCGGACATCGGCGACGACATGCCCGGTTACGAGCCCCGCGGCTGCCCGCGCGGCGCCGCCTTCTCCTGGTACACCTACTCCCCCACCCGCGTGCGCTACCCCTACATCCGCGGTCGGTTGATGGAGCTGTGGCGCGCGGCCCGCGCGGAGCACTCCGACCCGGTGGACGCGTGGGCCTCGATCGTCGAGGACCACGAGAAGACCGCCTACTACAAGCGGGCCCGCGGCCACGGCGGACTGGTGCGCTGCCGGTGGGAGGACGCGATGGAGATCGCCGCCGCCGCCCACGTCTACACGGCCAAGACCTCCGGCCCGGACCGCGTCGCCGGGTTCTCGCCCATCCCGGCGATGTCCATGGCCTCGTTCGGCGCCGGCTCCCGCTTCATCGAGCTGTTCGGCGGCTCCATGCTGTCGTTCTACGACTGGTACGCGGACCTGCCCGTGGCCTCGCCCCAGGTGTTCGGCGACCAGACCGACGTCCCAGAGTCCGCGGACTGGTTCAACTCGTCCTACCTCATCATGTGGGGCTCCAACGTCCCCGTCACGCGCACCCCGGACGCCCACTTCATGACCGAGGCCCGCTACCGGGGCCAGAAGGTGGTGGTGGTCTCCCCCGACTACGCGGACAACACCAAGTTCGCCGACGAGTGGCTGCACCCGCACCCCGGCACCGACGGCGCCCTCGCCATGGCGATGGTGCACGTCGTCCTCACCGAGTTCTACGCCCGCCGGTCCACGCCGGAGTTCGAGTCGTACGCCAAGAAGTACACGGATCTGCCGTTCCTCATCACCCTGCGCACGCGCGGGGACGGGTCGGTGGTCCCGCACAAGTTCGTCACGGCGGACATGCTCGCCGACGGCGTGCTCGAGGCGGCCCCCGGGGAGAACGCCGCGAACAAGACCGTCCTCATGGACGCCGTGACCGGGCGCCCGGTGGTCCCGAACGGCACCCTGGGCGACCGGTTCGGCGAGCAGGGTGCCGGGAACTGGAACCTCGACCTGGGTGACATCGACCCCGCGTTGAGTCTGCTCGACACCCTGGAGGGCACCGCCGAGGTCGTCCTGCCCCGCTTCGACACCGTGCGTGGCGACGCCGGGACCATCACCCGCGGCGTGCCCTACCGGACGGTGAGGGGTGACGACGGCGAGGACCTGCGCGTCACCACCGTCCTGGACCTGATGATGGCGCAGTTCGGCGTGGCCCGCCAGGGCCTGCCGGGCAGCTGGCCGAGCGGTTACGACGACCTCGAGCCCTACACCCCGGCGTGGCAGGAGCAGCACACCGGCGTGCCGGCCGCCCAGGCCGAGCGGATCGGTCGCGAGTTCGCCCGCAACGCCCTCGAGTCCGGCGGCCGGTCCATGATCCTCATGGGCGCCGGCACCAATCACTGGTTCCACTCCGACGTCATCTACCGGGCCTTCCTGGCGCTGACCATCCTCACCGGGACGCAGGGTGTCAACGGTGGCGGCTGGGCCCACTACGTCGGGCAGGAGAAGGTCCGGCCGCTGACCGGGTTCCAGCAGGTGGGAATGGGCCTGGACTGGTCGCGCCCGCCCCGGCAGATGATCGCCACCGCCTTCTTCTACCTGCACACCGGACAGTGGAAGTACGACTCCTACGGGGCCGACGTCCTGACCGCCGCCACCGGCGAGAACCGCTTCGCCGGCCTGAGCACCCCGGACCTCGTCGCGATGTCGGCCCGGCTGGGCTGGATGCCGTCCTACCCGACCTTCGACGCCAACCCGCTGGACCTGGGCGCGGAGGCCGCCGACGCCGGGGTGCCGGCGGCCGATCACGTGGTGGGCCGGATCAAGGACGGGTCACTGCGGTTCGCCGCCGAGGACCCGGACGGCCCCGGCAACGCGCCCAAGGTGCTCACCGTGTGGCGCTCCAACCTGCTCGGGTCGTCGGCCAAGGGTGACGAGTACTTCCTCCAGCACCTGCTGGGCACCGACTCGTCACTGCGCGCCGACCAGGCGCCGGAGGGCCACCGCGGGCGGGACATGGTGTGGCGGGAGGACGCCGAGGACGGCAAGTTGGACCTGCTCACCACGCTCGACTTCCGGATGACGTCCACGACCCTGTTCTCCGACCTGGTGTTCCCCGCGGCCACCTGGTACGAGAAGCACGACCTGTCGTCGACGGACATGCACCCCTTCGTGCACTCGTTCAACGCCGCCATCAACCCGCCGTGGGAGACCAAGACGGACTTCGAGACGTTCCGCCTCCTAGCCGAGAAGGTCTCCGAGCTCAGCCACGGTCACCTCGACATCCGGACCGATGTGGTGGCGACGCCGCTGGGGCACGACACCCCGGACGCGCTCGCCAACCCGGGCGGCACGGTCTCGGACTGGAAGGACGGCTCGTGTGAGCCCGTCCCGGGGAAGAACTTCCCCAAGATCACCGCGGTCGAGCGCGACTACCGCCTGCTCGGGGAGAAGTTCGGGTCGCTCGGCCCGCTCGCGGAGGAGGTCGGCATGCCCGTCAAGGGACTCATGCTCAAACCCGACAAGGAGATCGGGGTCCTGCTCAAGTCAAACGGCGAGACCCGCAAGGGCGTCGGGAAGGGTCGACCGCGGCTCGACACCGACATCCGGATGTGCGAGGCGATCCTCACCCTGTCCGGGACGACCAACGGACGGCTGGCGACGCAGGGGTTCGAGCAGCTCGAGGCCCGGACCGGCCGCGAGCTGGCGGACCTGTCGCGGGGCGAGGAGGGCAAGCGCATCACCTTCGCGGACACCCAGTCCCGGCCCCAGCCGGTCATCACGTCCCCCGAGTGGTCGGGGTCCGAGCACGGCGGCCGGCGGTACAGCGCGTTCGTCATCAACGTCGAGCGGCTCAAGCCGTGGCACACGCTCACCGGGCGGATGCAGTTCTTCATGGACCACGACTGGATGGCCGAGATGGGCGAGCAACTGCCGGTGTACCGGCCGCCGCTCAACATGCACCAGCTCTACGGCGAGCCCGTCCTCGGCTCGGATGACGGGTCCGGCGGCGCGGCGCTGACCGTCCGCTACCTCACCCCGCACAACAAGTGGTCGATCCACTCGGAGTACCAGGACAACCTCCTCATGCTCAGCCTGTCCCGCGGCGGGCCGACCATCTGGATCAGCAAGGAGGACGCCGAGCTCATCGGCGTCGTGGACAACGACTGGATCGAGGCGGTCAACCGCAACGGCGTCGTCGTCGCCCGCGCCATCGTCTCCCACCGCATGCCGGCCGGAACGGTCTACATGCACCACGCGCAGGACCGCGTGGTCGACGTGCCGATCGCGGAGGCGTCGGGCAAGCGCGGCGGTATCCACAACTCGGCAACCCGCATCCTCATCAAACCGAGCCATCTCATCGGCGGGTACGCGCACTTCAGTTACGCGTTCAACTACATCGGCCCCACCGGAAACCAACGTGACGAGGTGACGGTCATCCGCCGTCGCTCCCAGGAGGTGCAGTACTGATGCGCGTCATGGCCCAGATGTCCATGGTGATGAACCTGGACAAGTGCATCGGCTGCCACACCTGCTCGGTGACCTGCAAGCAGGCGTGGACCAACCGGTCCGGCACCGAGTACATGTGGTGGAACAACGTCGAGACCCGACCCGGGCAGGGGTATCCCCGGACGTACGAGGACCAGGAGCGGTGGAAGGGCGGCTGGGAACTCGGCAAGAACGGCCAGCTCAGGCTCAAGGCCGGCGGGCGGATGAAGAAGCTGCTCCAGATCTTCTCCAGCCCCACGATGCCGTCGATCGACGACTACTACGAGCCGTGGACGTACGACTACGACACGCTCGTGTCCTCGCCCCTGCAGGAGCACACGCCGGTAGCCCGGCCGTACTCGCTCATCAGCGGCAAGCCGATGAAGATCTCGTGGTCCGCCAACTGGGACGACGACCTGGGCGGTTCCCCCACCCACCTGAAGGACGACCCGATCCTGGCCAAGGTGAGCGAGGAGATCAAGGCGGAGTTCTCCGAGACCTTCATGTTCTACCTGCCGCGCATCTGCGAGCACTGCCTCAACCCGTCGTGCGTGTCCTCGTGCCCGTCGGGCGCGATGTACAAGCGGGTCGAGGACGGCATCGTCCTGGTGGACCAGGACCGCTGCCGCGGCTGGCGCCAGTGCGTGACCGGCTGCCCGTACAAGAAGGTGTACTTCAACCACCGCACGGGCAAGGCCGAGAAATGTACGTTCTGCTTCCCCCGCGTCGAGGTGGGCATCCCCACCGTGTGCTCGGAGACGTGCGTGGGACGCCTGCGGTACATCGGACTCATCCTCTACGACGCCGACAGGGTGCTCGAGGCGGCCTCCGAGCCGGACGAGCACAAGCTGCTCGCCGCGCAGCGCTCGTGCTTCCTCGACCCGAACGATCCCGAGGTGGTCGCCGCGGCCCGCGAGGCCGGCATCCCGGACGACTGGATCGAGGGCGCCCAGCGGTCGCCGATCTGGCAGCTCATCTCCCGGTTCGAGGTGGCCCTGCCGCTGCATCCGGAGTACCGCACCATGCCGATGGTCTGGTACGTCCCGCCGCTGTCGCCCATCGTCGACCGGGTCGCCGCGGACGGCGGTGACGGCGAGGACGCCGACACCCTCTTCGGCGCCATCGACACCATGCGCATCCCCATGGAATACCTCGCGGAGCTGTTCACCGCGGGCGACGTGGACGCCATCCAGGTGGTGCTCAACCGACTGGCCGCGATGCGCACCTACATGCGTGACATCAACCTCGGCCGCGAACCCCGTGCGGAGATCTGCGACGCCGTCGGGATGACCGAGGAGGACGTCTACGACATGTACCGACTCCTGGCCCTGGCCCACTACGACGAGCGCTACGTGATCCCCACCGCCCACCAGGAACAGGCCCACTCGCTGGAGGAACTGGCCACCGAGTGCAGCCTGGACTACGAGGGCGGGCCCGGGATGATGGGCGAGTCCGGGCCGTTCGGCGAGGGCTCGGGTGACCAGGCCCTGCCGATCGCCGTCGAGAGCTTCCACGCCCTCAAACAGCGGCAGACCTCGGACACCATCGCGTCGCCGGGCGACAAGTCCAGAAGGGTCAACCTCCTCAACTGGGACGGTCTCGGCACGGGCGGCCTGTTCCCCGGAAGCAAGGACTAACGCGATGGGTGCACAATTCCTGGCCGGAACCGGCTTCGGGAGCGACCTGTTCGCGCGGGTGCGTCGGGCGGTGGGTCCCGGCAGCGGGCCGGCGGTGGGCCGCGGCGCGCCCGGCGACCCCGCGCTCTACCAGGCCGTCTCACTGCTGATCGACTACCCGACCGCCGAGCTGATCGACCGGCTCCCGCTCGTGCGCGAACTGGCCGGGGAGCGGGGCGCCGTCGCGCGGCCACTGCTGGGTCTGGTCGACCATCTGGAGTCGACTCCCCTCGACGACCTGCAGTCGGAGTACGTGGAGACGTTCGACATGCGGCGCCGCTGCTGCCTCTACCTGACCTACTACCGGTACGGGGACACTCGCAAGCGCGGCACCGCACTCGTCGACTTCATCGAGACGTACAAGGCGGCCGGTGCCGAACTCGGGGCCGGGGAGCTCCCCGACCACCTCGGCGTGATCCTCGAGTTCGGTGCGCAGTGCGATCTCGACGGCTGCCGTGCACTGCTCGTCCAGCACCGCGCCGGTCTCGAGTTGCTGCGGATCTCGTTGGCCGACCGCGGCTCGCCCTGGACCGGCGCGCTGGAGACCGTCTCGGCCACCCTCCCGGCTATCGGCGGGCACGACCGCGACGCCGTCAGCAGACTCGTCGCCCAGGGGCCGCCCGACGAGGAAGTCGGCCTGGAGGCGTTCACCTCCTCGTCCTACCTGGAAAGCGGGGCCCGGCCATGATCGGAACGACTGCAGCCGAGGTGACGATCCTGGACATCTTCCTCTGGGTGATCCTGCCGTACGTGTGCCTGGCGATCTTCGTCGTGGGCCACTGGTGGCGGTACCGCTACGACAAGTTCGGGTGGACCACCCGTTCCAGTCAGCTCTACGAGTCGCGCCTGCTCCGCTGGGGCAGCCCGCTGTTCCACTTCGGCATCCTCTTCGTGGTCGGCGGCCACATCATCGGCCTGGTCATCCCCAAGTCGTGGACCGAGGCCGTGGGCATCAGCAACGACGCCTACCACTGGATCGCGGTGATCACCGGGGCGATCGCCGGCTTCTGCACCGTGGTCGGACTCGTGATCCTCATCTACCGTCGCCGCACGGTCGGGCCGGTCTTCTCCGCCACGACCGTCAACGACAAGGTCATGTACGTCTTCCTGGCCGCGACGATCTTCCTGGGCATGGCCAACACCATCGTCGGCAACATCCTCAGCCACTACGACTACCGCGAGGAGCTGTCGGTGTGGTTCCGAGGCATCTTCTGGTTCCAGCCCGATCCGGCACTGATGCTGTCCGCGCCCATGTCGTTCAAGCTGCACGCGATCGTGGCGTTCCTGCTGTTCGCCATCTGGCCGTTCACCCGCCTGGTCCACGTGTTCTCCGCGCCGATCGGCTACCTGTGGCGTCCCTACGTCGTGTACCGGTCGCGTCCGGCAGGCCAGTTCGGCAACCGCCCGTACCGCCGGGGCTGGATGCGCGAGGACGTCGGCGACGTGAGCCGCGAGATCGGCGCCGGGCGGGCCCGGTCCGGATCGAGCCGCGTACCACGTCACTGAGGTGACCCGGTCACGCAGCCTCCCGACGCCCGCGCGACTGTCTCCGGGGTACTTCGCCATGGTCATGGCGACGGGGATCGTCGCCGTGGGAGCCGGGCAGCGGGGCTGGGAGACGGTGTCCGTGATCCTGATCGTGCTCACCGCGATCGAGTACGGGATCCTCGTGCTCCTCACCTTGTGGCGGCTGATCGCCTTCCGCGCCGAGGTCGTCGCCGACCTGCATGACTCCCGCACCGCGTTCCTCTTCTTCACGTTCGTCGCGGGGACGAACGTTCTCGCGGTGGCGCTCGCGGGGCGGCACCTGCTCGTGGCGTCCGTGGCGCTCCTCTGCGTCGGCGCGGCCGTCTGGATCGTGCTCGGCTACACGGTCCCCTGGGTCGCGGTCCTGTCCCGCGACGAGCGCCCCGTGGTCGCGGAGGCCAACGGCACCTGGTTCATCTGGGTCGTCGCCAGCCAGTCGGTGGCCGTCGCCGCGGCGACCCTGGAGCCCCACGTCGAGTCGGCCCGCGACGCCCTCGCGATCGTGGCCGTGGCGTCCTGGTCGGTCGGCGTCGTCCTCTACGTGGCGTGCGCGGTGTTCGTCTCGCTCCGGCTCATGCTCTACCCGCTGGATCCGCGGGAGCTCGATCCCCCGTACTGGGTCTCGATGGGGGCGGTGGCGATCACCGTCGTCGCCGGCGCACGGATCGTGGAGATGGCCAGCGCCCCGATGGTCGACGCCGTGCGAGGACTCGTCGCGGGCCTGGTCGTGGTGTTCTGGTGCTTCGCCACCTGGCTCATCCCGGCCCTGGTGGCGGTGGGGGTGTGGCGTCACGGGATCAAGAGGGTGCCGTTCCGATTCGAACCCACCTGGTGGTCGATCGTCTTCCCGCTCGGCATGTACGCCGTCGCGGGGATGTACCTCGGGCGGGCCGACGACCTGCCGATCGTCGCCTGGATCGGCGAGACGTGGATGTGGGTCGCGGTCGCGGCCTGGCTCATCGCGCTCGTCGGCATGATCCGATCCAGACTCCCACGGGTCACGCGGGTCCCGACATGACGGGCCGGAGTGGCGGTGCCGAACCCGCCCCGCCGTCAGGGGCGGGACGGGTCGAACCGTCAGCGCCGGCGGTTGCGCATCTTCTCCGCGAACTCGCGGGCCTTGCGCTGGTTCTCGGGCTTCGAGGCCTCGCGCTTGACCACCTGTACGGCCTTGAGCGCGATCCCGCTCCTCAGTGCATTGCGTAGGAATGCCATCGTGTACCTCCATGTCCGGGGGCGCCAGTCTAGAGTCGGTGGGCCCCTACCGCGACCGGCCGAGAGTGGAGTCCGAGGAGTACGGATATGAGAAGTGACGGCGACGCCCTGTGGCGCATCCTGTCGACCCGCCGCGACCATCGTCACTTCCACCCGACACCGGTCGCGCGGGAGACCATCGAGCGACTGCTCGAGGTCTTCGCGGTCGCGCCGAGTGTCGGACTGAGCCAGCCGTGGCACGTCACGGTGGTCGAGGACCGCGCCGTACGGGAACACATCCACTACGGCTTCCGCGCGGTCCGCGCCGCCGAGGCCGAACGGTTCGGCGGCGAACGCCGCGAACTGTACGACTCGCTCCGCCTGGAGGGCATCCTCCAGGCGCCCGTGGGCCTGGTGGTCAGCCATGTGCCGCCGCCGGGTCCGATCCTCGGGACCACCAGCGTCCCGGCGGCGACCGAGTACAGCGTGGTCGCCGCGATCACCCTGTTGTGGCTGGCGGTGACGGCGGAAGGCCTCGGTATGGGATGGGTGAGTCTCGTGGAACCCGGCCATCTCTCCGACAGCGTGCGGCTTCCGCCGGGCGCACGCCCTCTGGCCTACCTGTGCCTCGGGTACCCTGCCCTGGAGCTGGACGAACCACTGTTACAGACCGTCGGGTGGGGACGTCGTTCCCCGCTGTCCGTCGACTGGGTCTGACCACGCCGGGGGACCGGGGTCAGGCCCGCTCGACCCCGACCTCGATGACGGTCCCCCACGGGTCGTCGAATCGCAGGACCGCGCCGTCGTGACGTGTCTCGATCCGGTGGTCGGCCAGTCGCTGCCGGAGTGCGTCGACATCGTCCGCGGTGGGCAGCTCGATGTTCACCCGGCCCAGGCCCAGGGCCGCCGCGCGCGGGCCGGCGCCGGCCGTGCCCCAGGTGTTGACCGCGATGTGATGGTGGTACCCGCCGGCGGCGATGAACAGTGCCGAACCGACGTCGCTCATCACCTCGAAGCCGAGGGCGTCGACGTAGAAGTCGCGGGCTGTCCCGATGTCGCCGACCTGGAGGTGGACGTGCCCCAGTGCCGCGGACGTCCCGATCGACGAACCGGCGACCGGCGGGGTGAGGTGCGTGCGCAGGAAGGCGTTGGGGTCAAGCGGGTTGGTGGCCACCTTCAGCAACCCGTGGGGCTCGGTGGCCCAGGTGTCGCGGGGCCGGTCGGTGTACAGCTCGACACCGTTGCCCTCGGGGTCGTCGAAGTAGAACGCCTGACTGTAGAGGTGATCGGCGCTGCCGGTGAAGGATCTCGGCGCATGCCGGGCGACCGAGGCGACGGCCGCGGCCAGCGACAGCTCGTCGTCGAACATCACCGCGGTGTGGAACAGTCCGGCCTGCCCCTGCCTGCGCGGCGGCAGCTCGGGCATGCGGCGCATCCGCACGATCGGTCGACCCGCCCGGCCGAGCACGGCGGTCTCGCCGGCCTGCTCGAGCACGTCCAGGGCCACGCCGTCGGCGTAGAACGCGATCATCGAGTCCAGGTCCCGGACCAGGAGTTCGACCGCGCCCATTCGCGTGTCCGCCGCGAGCAGGTCGTCGGCCGGGCGCTCGGCCAGGCTGCGGGGATCGGGGTTCTGGACGTAGACGGGCATGGTGCCCTCCTTGCTCTCGGCATCGCGGTTGCGTGATGTGTCATCTATATCAACCGGCCCACCCGCTCGCCTATTCCGTGATGCGTCACCCACCCCCGCGGGACCGCCGGCCGGGGCGCCTACTCCGCGGCGTCTACTCAGTGACGTCGAGGAAGCCCGCCGCGCCCTTCTCGGCGTCGGCGAACGAGTGGTCCACGAACGTGTAGCGCCCGGGCTCGACGAAGGTCATCTCCACGAACCCGCCCTGCGACGGGGCCAGGTCGAGCGCCTGTGCGCCCCCGTTCCCACTGCCGAAGGCGTCCCGCCCGTCCCGCAGCAGGTAGGCGCCCTCCTTGTACACGGTGTCGAACTGTGAGCCCACCACGTGGAAGCTCGTCCCGTCACTCGGTCCGGCCGCCACCACCCACACGCGCACGGTCTCGCCGACCCGGGCGGTCAGCGGGTCCCGCCGGTACTGGGTCGCGTGCCCGTTGAACATCACCAGGTCGGGCTGCCCGGCCGCGATCTTGCCGGAGTCGAACGGCTCGTCCTCGGCGCCGAGGTACGACTCGGACTGGACCAGGGCGTACTCGCGGTCCACCTCGGTCAGGCCCGGCGGGTCCACGATGAGCGCGCCGAACATCCCCGCGGCGACGTGGCCGCTCATGGGCGCGGTCGCACAGTGGTAGAGCCAGGCGCCGGCCCGAGTCACGGTGAACCGGTACTCCAGCTCCTCGCCCGGCGGGATCGTCCGCATCACCTCGTCGGGACCGACGTCGCCGGCGTGGAAATCGATCGAGTGTCCGATGGTCCCCTCGTTGCGGAGGGTGACGATGAACGTGTCACCCACCGTGCCGCGGAGGGTCGGGGCCGGCAGCCCGCCGTTGTAGGTCCACACGGGCCGCACCACCCCGGGCGCGAGTTCGCCGGTGGTCTCCTCGACCGTGAGGGTGATCCGGTGTTCGCGGCCCGTCGGGGCGGGCGCGAGGGCCGGGTCGCGGGTCACGAACTCGTCGGAGGGCGGGGCCAGCACGTCGATCGCCTCGGCGGGGGCGATGCCCGCGGCGCCCCCGGCCCCACCATGGGCGTCGTGCCCGGCGGCGGGATCACCGCCCTCGACCCGGACCTGGAAGGTCATGCCCATCGCCCTGTGCCCGGCGATCGTGCACCATCCCTCGAGGGAACGCCCGACCACGCCGGCGTCCACCGTGGCGGTTCCGCCCGGGTCGACCCTGCCCGAGCCGGCCCCGTTGGTCAGGTACAGGTCGTGCACCGTCGTGTCGTCGTCGTTCGTCAGTTCGATCACCAGCCGGTCGCCGGCGGGGACCGTCACCGTGTTCGGTTCGAACCTCATCCCCACCGCCGTGACCTCCACGGTCGTCGTGTTCCCGGTCGGGGTGACCGACGCGGCCTGACCGGTGCGGCGGAGTGGCGAGGACGGGTCGGCGGCGAGCGCGGCCCCCGTGGCGAGGACCACCACCAGCGCGGCGGACAGCGCGCCGACCAGATTCCGCCGACGGCCGGGCGCGATCTCCGGCCGGGACGTGCCCGGGGTGACGCGGGCGGGCTTCTCGCCGGCCTCGCGGGCCGCGGCCGCGCTCCGGATGACGGCCAACTGCGCGCGGACGGCGCGGATCATCACCGGCAGGAACAGCGCGAACCCTCCGAACGCCAGCGTGGAGCCGACGACCCGGGTCCAACTGGTCCCACCGGGCACGAGGAAGACAACCAGGCCGGCGTTGACCAGGACGAGGCGGAAGGCGACCAGGCGGTTCATCTCCACCATCCCCGCCCGCACCGCCGCCGGACCACCCCGCATCACGGTGGGCATGAGGAAGCTCATCGCCCCGAAGAGGATCTGGGCGGCCGCACCGGCGAGCAGCGGGGTCGTCACCTGTCCCAGTTCGCCGATCCGGCCGGTCGCGACGAGCCACGTCGCCCACCCCAACGACACCGGCAACCACACCAGCCCACACGCGATACTCATCGAGGCGAACTCCCGCGGCGGCGCCGTGCGCGCGGTGCGGACGAGGTGGACCAGGTGCCACAGCACGGCCAGCAGGTACACGCCCAGTGCCGTGGCGGTCACCGGCGTCACGCCCGCGAGCGAGCCCGCCGCGGCCACCACCACCGCGACCGACATCACCCCCAGGGACCGGACCGCCGCCGCGTCCTGGCCGGCGGCCATGGGGGTGCGCAGTACCGTCGCCCAGAAGGTCACCAGGGTGGTCAGGACGGTGATCCCGACGAACCCCAGGACGTTGACCGCGAGGTGGAACGCGTGCAGGCGGACGGCCCACTCCCCCGGGACCCCGACCCCCATGAAGGCACCGGCCACCGCCCCGGCGGGCAGGAACGCGGCCGCCACGGCGTAGTACCGGACGATCGGCCGGAACCGGGTCGGTTCCGCCGCCCGCAGCTGCCCGACCAGGTCCACGACGTACCAGGCCACCGCGCCGCCCACGACCGTGGCGCCGGTGACGATCGGGATCGGCCACGACCCGATCATGCCCACGACCAGGACCACGATCCCGGCGTTGAGCAGCATGATCCTGCGCACCTGGAGCGCGCGTGACGCCTCCGGGGGTCGCCGGTGCAGCAGGGTCTCGGTGAAGTGCTGGCCCCACACGAGGATCGAGTTGGTGAGCAGGCCCAGGGTGAAGACGTGGATGATCGTCCACGTCGCGGCGGGCACCCACCGGTGGACCACACCCAGCAGCACGAGGGCGATCATCCACAGCTGCACGGGCCGGGTCGCCCGGCGGTGCCACGACCCCTTCCGTCGGGACGGGGTCCGGGGCGCCACGGTGTCCATACCGCCGAGTCTAGGTCCGCCCCCCGACCACGCAGACGCCTACTGCGGCAGCGGGGCCAGCCCGGCGATCTCGAGGGCGCGACGGCCGCGGTCCGACGTCACCAACTCGAGGAACTCGCTCGCGGCCGCGCGCTCGGCCTCGGCGTCGGGGCCGTCCTCGGCACCCGGGATCCTGGCCACCGTGTACCGCGTCGTGCCGGCGTCCTGCGCCAGCTCCCTGTCGCGCTGGTCGACCTCGGCCAGCGCCACCCAGCCGTGGGACGCGGCGACATCGGTGCGGTAGACGATGCCCACGTCGAGTTCATGATCCGCCAGGCGGGCCGCGAGCGCGCGCGAACTCGGATCACGGGGGACCCCCGGCGGGGTGGCCACGCCCGCCACGGCCAACAGCGACTCCGCCGCGCGACCGCAGGGGACGTCCAGCTCGCACAGCCCCACCCGCAGGTCGGGCCGTTCCAGGTCGCGGAGGCCGGTGACCTGGCGCGGGTTTCCGGACGGGACCGCGACGACGACGTGGTTGCGCGCGAACACCACCGGATCGACCGCCACTCCCGTATCGACGAGCCACCGCATGGAGCCCTCGTCCGCGGAGGCGAACACGTTGATGTCGTCGCGGGCGGGTATCCCCTCGGCGATCGTGTCGGAGCGGCCCAGTTCCAGGCTCACCCGGACCCCGGGGTGCTCGTCCTCGAAGACGTCGATCATCTCGGTGAACGCCTCGGACAGGGACGGCGAGGCGGCGACCCCGAGGGTCATGACGGGGGAGCCGGGCTCCGGCTCGGCGCACGCGACGGTTCCCGAGCACGCCAGGACGAGAGCGAACGCGCTGACAGCCCGGCCCCGGTTCACCGATCAGCCTCCGGCGAAGGGAGGCAGCACGTCCACCTCGGAGACGCCGTCGATAGAGGCGTGGGGGTCGCGGGTCGTCTCCTCACCCACGAGGAACGACGACACCGTCACGATGCTGGCCAGCGGCTCACCGTGTCGCTCGCAGACCTCCCGCGCCAACTCCCCGACGGTCGTGGCCTGTGTGTGCAGCCTTTCGCGGGCGGTACCCGCGGCGTCCTCGGCGGCCGCGTAGTACCCCACGGTGATCACTCTCGGTGTCCTGCTCACGACGTCAACCCTATCCTCCGGCACTGACACGTCAACCACCTATGGCGCCCATCGACCGTCGCGGCCTGTGGAAGGCGGTGCCGCCGATGCCGTGTCCTGCCTGCTTGCCCCACATCGCGCCGCGCCAGACCTCGGCGATCTCGTGGTCGGGCGCGCCCGACCTCAGCACCCCGAGGACGTCCGTCTCGTCGTCGCTGAACAGGCACGACCGCACGGTCCCCTCGGCGGTGAGGCGGGTCCGGTCGCAGGCGGCGCAGAAGTTGCGGGTGACGGTCGCGATCGCCCCGACCGTCGCGGGAGCATCTCCCACGGTGCGTCCGGCGACCCGCCACATCTCGGCCGGCGCGGACGGGTCCTCGCGCCCGGCGGGAACGAGGTCGAAGCGGGTGCCGAGGGAGTCCAGTACGTCCTGCGCGGTCACCATCTCGGCGCGCGACCACGTGTTGTCGGCGTCGAGCGGCATCTCCTCGATGAAGCGCAGTTGCACGCCCTCCGCCAGGGCCCACTCCAGCAGGTCGGGCGCTCCGGGCAGGGTCGCCCGCAGGGGCACCGCGTTGACCTTCACCGGGTCCAGGCCGGCCTCGACCGCGGCCCGGACGCCCCGCAGGACGGACGGCAGCCGGTCCCGGCGGGTGAGTTGGGCGAACTCGAGGCGGTTGACGGTGTCCAGGGAGATGTTGATCCGGTCCAGACCGGCCTCGACCAGCGCGCCGACCCGGTGTTCGAGCCCCACGCCGTTGGAGGTCATCGCGATCGGCAGGTCGGGGCACTCGGCCCGCGTGCCGGCGATGATGCGCTCGAGGTCGGCCCGCATGAGGGGTTCGCCCCCGGTGAAGCGGACCTCGTGCACGCCCAGCTCGCGGTGCGCCAGGGCGACCAGCCGGATCACCTCGTCAGCGGTCATCCGCGCGGCGTCCGGGATGGGCGGCAGCCCTTCCTCGGGCATGCAGTACGTGCAGCGCAGCGAGCACTTCTCGGTCAGCGAGACGCGGAGGTCGCGGGCGACGCGGCCGAAGGAGTCGACGAGCAGCGGGGTGGCGGGGCGCATGGAGGGGCTGCGGGTGTCCGGTTCGGTCACGGCGCCCACCTCCCTCCGCGGTCGCGTGACTCCAAGTGTAGGGGGCACCGTCCGGCGGCGTGCGACCCCCGTCCGGTCACCTATCCGCTGTGTCCCCGTCCGCGGCGCGCCCCTGGCGGGGCGGGGACGTCCGGGTTCGGACCCAGGAGCGTGAGCTCGTGGATCTCGTCGCGCTCGGCCTGGTCGCGCAGCTGTGGCGCGATCGCCCGTCCCAGGTGGTAACCCAGGACCACCACGAGGGTGCCCAGCGCGATGCCACCGAGCTGGAAGTCGTCGGTGATGAGCAGGGTCGTGTCGCCGATCGCGATCACCACACCCGCCGCCACCGGCACCAGGTTGAGCGGGTTGCCGAAGTCGACCCGGTTCTCCTTCCAGATCTTGGCGCCGAGCAGGCCGATCATGCCGTAGAGCACCACCGTGATGCCGCCGAGCACGCCGCCCGGGGTCGCGGAGATCACGGCCCCCAGCTTGGGGGAACACCCCAGCACGATCGCGGTCAGCGCGGCCACCACGTAGGCGGCCGTCGAGTACACCTTGGTCGCGGCCATCACGCCGATGTTCTCGGCGTACGTCGTCGTCGCCGATCCACCGAACGAGGTCGCCAGCACGGTTCCCGCGCCGTCGGCGGCCAGCGCCCGGCCCATCAGGCCGTCGGTCTCGGTGCGGGTGATCTCGCCGATCGCCTTGACGTGCCCGGCGTTCTCGGCGATGAGCGCGATGACGCCCGGCACCACGAGCAGTACGAACGCCAGCGAGAAGTCGGGCGCGTGGATACCCACCACGCCGGCGGCCTCGTCGGTCATCGGCGGCAGCCCGATCCACGGCGCGTCCCACACTCCCGACCAGTCCACGCGCAGGCTCTCGGGCCCGGTGACCAGGTCGAGCACCCAGGACAGGACGTAGCCGAAGACCAGGGACAGGAAGATCGCGATCCGCCCGGCGAAGCCCTTGAGCCCCACGGTCATCCCGATCAGCACGATCATCACCGCCAGTGCGACCCACTGGTCCTGCGGCCAGTACGTCTCCGCCACCACGGGCGCCAGGTTGAAGCCGAGCAGCATCACCACGGCGCCGGTCACCACCGGCGGCAGGATCGCGGTGACCACGCGGCCGCCCACGACGTGCACGATCAGGCCCACCACCAGCAGCGTCGCGCCGGCGACGAGCATGGCGCCGGTCACCTCGGCGCTGGTGCCGCCCTGCGCGCGGATGGCGGCGACCGCGCCGACGAACGCCACCGAGGTACCGAGGTAGCTGGGGACCTGCCCCTTGACCACCGCGAGGAACAGCAGGGTGCACACGCCGGAGAAGAGGATCGCCAGCTGCGGGTTGAGCCCCATGATGATGGGGAAGACGAATGTCGCGCCGAACATCGACACCACGTGCTGGGCGCCGATCCCGATGGTCCGCGGCCAGCTCAACCGCTCCATGGGGGCGACCACCTCGCCGGGTCTGATGTTCTTGCCGTCGCCGTGTACCGACCAGAGACCCACTTCTTCCCCACTCTCGCTGCGTCCGGCCGCACTCGCGCGGACCGTAGGCACAGTACAACGCGGTTACGGTGGTGACATGACCTCCCTGCCCGACAGGCCGAGCCGCCCGTCCCCCGCCGAGTACCGCGAGCTCCTGCGTGCGCACCTGGAGCCGGTCCTCGAGCGGGCCGCCCGCAGTACGCACCTGCCGCTCGCGGCCTGCGCGGACTCGGTGCTCGCGGCGGCGTTGCGGGCGTCGGTCGACCTGCCGCTGTTCGTCAACTCGCAGATGGACGGGTACGCGGTGCGCTCCGCTGACGTGGCCGGGGCGGGACCCGACTCGCCGGCGCGGCTGACGGTGGTCGGGGCGGTGCACGCCGGTGACGGGCCGGGACCCGATGTCGACGACGACGAGGCCTGCAAGATCATGACCGGAGCGCCCGTCCCCCGGGGTGCCGATTGTGTGGTGCCGATCGAGGACACGACCGTGAGCGAGACCGACCCCACTGTCGTCCTGGTGCATGCGCCGCGGTCGCGGGGCGAGTTCATCCGTCGCCCGGGGGACGATGTCCGGGCCGGCGACGTGGTGATCGACGCCGGGGTGCGGTTGCAGGCGCGGCACCTTGCGGCGGCGGCCTCGCTCGGGGAGTCGGGACTCGATGTGCGGCCGCGGCCGCGGGTCGGGGTGGTGGCCACCGGCTCCGAGCTGGTGGCGCCGGGGCGGCCGCTCGCGCCCGGGCAGATCTGGGAGTCCAACTCGATCACCCTGGCCGCCGCGCTCAAGGCGTGCGGCTGCGAGGTCACCACGACGCTCATCAGCGGCGATGACCGCGCGGCGTTCACCTCGACTCTCGACGCGGCCGCCGGGCACGCCGACCTCGTGGTGACCGTCGGCGCGGTGTCGATGGGCGACGCCGAGGTCGTGCGCCAGGTGCTCGCCGACCGGGAGGGCGCTCGTTTCGCCCCGATCGCCATGCAGCCCGGCGGCCCGCAGGGGCTCTCGAGCTGGCGTGGCACTCCCGTGGTGTGCCTGCCGGGCAACCCCGTGAGCGCGATGGTGTCGTTCGTCGTGCTCCTGCGGCCGGTCATCCTCGAGGCCGTCGGCCGCGCGCCGATCCGCCCCGTCCGCGCCCGCCTGTCCCGCGACGTCACCTCGCCTGCCGGGCGGATGCAGTACCTGCGGGCGGCGCTGGCCGCGGACGGCGACGGCCGGCCCACTGCCGATCCGGTCTCGGGCCCCGGCTCGCACCTCGTGGCCTCGATGGCCCGGGCGGACGTGTTGATCGAGATCCCCGCCGACGTCACCTCACTGGAGTCCGGCGCCGAGGTCGACGTCCTGCCGCTGTAGGGGCACGCCGTACAGTCCGGGGGAAGGTGCGTTGACCAGCCTGCGCACGTCGTACTTCGCCGCGGGCGAGAACGGGGGTCCCGATGCGTTCCGACGCCGAGCCGACCGCGGTGCCGGACGAGGGCCTTCTCAAGTACCTCGTGTACACGAGTACGCCGACCAGGCAGATGGTGCCCGAGGACTTCGAGTCGATCCTGCGCACTGCCAGGCACCGCAATCGTCGCGTGGGAATCACCGGCATCCTGCTCTTCCGGGACAACTGCTTCATCCAGTTCCTCGAGGGCCCACCGGCCGAGATCGATGCCCTCCTGGACGACATCATCGCCGATGAGCGGCACCACCACCTCCGCGTGATCCTCACCGAGACGACCGTCGACCGCAGCTTCCCCGATTGGCGGATGGGATTCGGGACGCCCGGGGCCCACGAGCCAGCCGGCCTGCCCGACGAGCGCGACAGTTTCAACGACCTCGCCGCCGGTGCGGACGGGGGCACGGTGCGACGGGCGGCCGACGTCGTGTCGACCTGGTTCAAGGCGAAGGAACACTCCGCCGCGTCCTGACCCGGCACAGCAGACGTGTAAATGACGAGCGTCCGACGCACCCGCTACAAGCGGACTGTGCGCCGGACGCTCGTGCTCACCCCGGGTCAGATGTGACCCGGCGTGTCAGAACCAGTGTTTACGTCCACCGACCGCGCGGCCTGCCGCACCGAGGATGACGAGGATGACGCCGATCGCGATGAGCACGAGACCGATCGTCCAGAGGATGGGGATGTCCAAGAGGAATCCGAGGATCAAGAGAATTGCGCCAAGAATGATCATGTAGTCGTCCTTTCACCGTAATTTTTCAGGAACGACTGAGCGTACCCACGTCCCACAGAGTCCGCGACCGATCGCGCCCGGTCACGCCCGCGCCTCATCCCGTGCTGTCGAGCGCCTGCTGCCAGAAGTCGATCTCCAACCGGGTGGCCGTGCGGAACACCGCGGTGAGCTCGTCGAGGCGGCGGTCGGTGAGCCCGCCGTCGGACAGCACGTCGAGCTGCTCGATCGCGGCGCCGGCGGCGGCGGTGAACTCCGCCCCCGAGTACTCGGAGATCCATTCGCCGTAGGGATGCTCGCCGCCGTACTCGGCGAGCCGGGGCGCCAGGTGTGCGCCGATCTCGGCGTAGCCGATCGTGCACGGGGCCAGCGCCACATGCAGGTCGAGCAGGTCCCCCGCCATGCCGGAATCCAGCACGTACCGGGTGTAGGCGACGGTGGCCTGCTTCTCGGCGGCGGCCTCGAGTTCGGCGCGCGGGATCCCCCAGCGTTCGGTGAGCCGCAGGTGTAGCTCGGTCTCCGCGAGGATCGCCCCTGTCGCCCGGTGGGCGGCGGTGATGTCGGCGAGGGTGCGGCTCTTGTAGGCGGCCAGCGCGTTGGCGCGGGCGAACTGCACCAGGAAGTGGAAGTCCTGCACCAGGTAGTCCTGGAACACCGCGAGCGGCAGGGTGCCCTGCCCGAGCTCGGTGACGAACTCGTGTTCGGTATAGGCCTCCCACTCTGGACGGCAGCGGTATTTCAGGGTCTCGAACAGGGTCACTCGGCTCTCCCGTCGTGGGCGGACATCAGGCGGGCGACGATCGCGCCGTGAGGTCGAGCTCCCGGCCCGGTCCGCGTGTAGGTCTCGATCACCTCGAAGTCTGCCATCCGCAACTCCTCCGACAGGGCCTCAACCGGCCAGCGGTAGGCCCCGGCCACGGCGTGATCGAACCGTTCGACCTCCGCGCCGTGGAAGAACCCGAGCAGTAGTCCGCCACCGGGGCGCAAACACCGCGCCATCCGCACGAGCGTCGGTCGCACGGTGGCCGGCTCGTGGTGGATGAGCGAGTACCAGGCGAGAATCCCGGCGACCTCGCCGGGCGACCGGGGTAACGCGTCGAGGTCACCCACCTCGAATCGACACCCGGGATGAGCTCGGCGGGCGTGACTCACGAACTCCGGTACCTGGTCGACTCCGCGCACGTCGACGCCCCGGGCCGCCAGGTGGCCCGTCCAGTGCCCTGGGCCGCAGCCTGCATCGATCAGCGGCCCGTCGAGCTGATCCGCCCAGCGCGCGACCAGCTCGAGGTCCGAGGGGTGGACCGACGCGATGGAACCGAGGTGGTCGATGTACTCCTGTGCGCGGCTCGAGTACGCCGCTCCGACCTCCCCGGTCACGACGACCTCCCCCGTCGGCGACTCGGCTGTACACCCTCCCACCGGCGGAAACTGCGGGAGAAGGTCGCGGTCTCGGAGTAGCCCAGCTCGGCGGCCACCTCGGCCACCGGGACGTCGTGCACCAGCAGCTCGAGCGCCCGCTGATGCCGCACCTCGTCGACCAGCGTCCGATACGAGGTCCCTTCCGCTCCGAGGTGGCGTCGCAGGGTGCGGACATCGACGTGCAGTTCCGCCGCCACGTCCGCCATCGACGGCCAGGTTCCGCGCTCGTGCCGGAGCCGGCTGCGCACCTGGCCGGCCACGCCGACCCGCGCGAGCCTGTCGGCGAGGAGCTCGCGGCACTGCCGCTCGAACACTCGCGCCGTGTTCTCGTCGCCCTGCGGCAGCTCGGCCTCGAGGGCCTGTCGCGAGACGGTCAGCCGGTTGCGCGCGGCGTGCGGCGTGACCGTGTCCGGCGCCAGGCCCCACGCGTGCCCGACCAGCGCCGCGCTCTCCGGGCCGAGGGTCGTCTCGAGCGAGACCGGCCCCAGGTCGATCCGGGCACCGCGGAACGCCGCGGCCAACCCTGCCAGGTCCCGCTCCACGACGAAGGTGCGCACGTCGGCGGGGATCTGGTCGTCGGCGGCGACCAGGACCGCCCCGCCGTCCGGGCCGTCCACCTCGAGAGAGAACTGCACGTGGGTCGGGGACAAGGCGAGATAGGGGATCGCGCGATCGATCGCCGCCCGCACGGTGGGGCCCGCGAGCATCATGAAGCCGATGACGCCGGTCCGCCCGATGGTGGAGTGGGCACCGACGCCCGCCCCCAGCCCGGGCCGGTCTCCGAGGCGCGCGAGCAGGGTGCGGATCACCGTGAACTCCTGGTGCGCCCAGATCTGCGCGGTCTCGTCGTGGAGGTCGCCGGGATCGAGGCCCGTGCCGGCCAGGCACTCCGTCGTCGTCATCCCGTGGGCCAGCCCGCCCTCCACCATGATGCGGACGCCCTCGGTGCCCCGCGGCACCGCCCATACCGGCGAGGAGTCCATCGGCCGACCGTAGCAACACCGGGCGGCGGATGTCCGAAAATGCCAACTCTGCGCCCGTTTGCGACCTTCCCGCGCCCGCGTCGGGTGGCTAGCGTCACAGTCATGACTCTCGCCGCACGCGCAGGAACCGCCCAGTCAGCCGGCCCCACCGGCCTCGCCGACGAGATCCGGGCGCTGTACGCGCGGGCCAAGGCCGCCGTCGGCGAGGACGACCTGGCGCACATCCGCAACGTCACCGCCTACGGCCGGGCGATCGACGCCCGTCGCCGCGAGTTGCTGCGCGAGGGCGGGCCGCGGGCGATCCGGCGGGCCACGGCGCTGGAGATGATGTACCGGCTCATGCAGTTCTCCGAGCTCGGGCACAACATCGTCCACGGCAGCTACGACCACCTGCCCGGCAACGGCGACTATCACTCCGACCGTTACGAGTGGGACTTCAACGTGGACGTCGACCACTGGAAGACGATGCATCACGTGGGCCACCACCCCAACACGAACATCGTCGGCAAGGACCACGACCTCGGCTACAGCATCTTCCGCGGCAGCGCCGGACAGGACTGGTACGGCCACCACCTCGGTCAGGTGGCGCTCATCTCGGCGCTGGCGGCCGCGGCCCCGGCAGCGGCTCCGTTCTTCCTGGCCAACATCGCCCGCAAGGTTTCCGGCGACCCGTTCTTCAGCGCCTACACCCTGCGCTCGCCCGCCCGGATCGCCGGACGCGACCTCCGACGTCGCTTCGTCGACGAGCCGTTCCGCTCGGGGTGGAAGCCGCTGCCCACCCTGCTGGCCAACTACCTCGGCGGCGTCACCGGTTACATGGCGGTGCTGTTCCTGGTGTTCATCGAGCACCACGCCGGCGAGCTGGAGCTGTTCACCGACCCCGGCCCCGATGAGACCGCCGACCAGTACTACGAGCGGCAGATCCGGGCGACCCGCAACTTCCTGCCCAGCACGCAGATGGACGACGCCCTCGCGCGGGTCCTGGAGGAGGAGGTGCCGTTCGCCGATCGCCCCGACCTGCGGATCTTCTACGGCGGCCTCGACACCCACGTCGAGCACCACCTGTTTCCCGATCTGCCACCGTCGATGCAGCGCAGGATCGCCCCGGAGGTCCGGGCGATCGCCGCGAAGTACGGACTGCCGTACCACGAGACGCCGCTACTCGAGACGGTGCCGCTGATCGCCAAGACGCTCACCGGGCTGTCGGTCCCGTTCGGCGAGCGCGAGTTCGGCCGCCCCTCGACACTGTTGCGCGACCCCGCCTCACTCGTACGCCGCGTGCGCGCCGGGCTGTCCTACAGGCCCCTGCCCGAGTCGCCGTACCTGGACAAGCCGCGCTTCCACAACGTGCCGGTCAGGGTCCTGTCCGCGACGCCCGTCGCCGACGGCCAGGCCGTGTCGGTGCGGTTGGCCCGCCCGCGCGGCTGGGAGGACATCGGGTGGGATGCCGGGGCGTACGTGTCGCTCCGGGTCGCCGGCGGAGGCGATCACGGCGGCGATGGTCAGGGCGGCGAGGAGTCGGTCCGCCAGTACAGCCTGGTCCGCGACAGTTCGGACGCGGAGGCGGATGCCGGGGGCGCCATGGAGATCTGCGTCAAGCGCGTCGAGGGCGGGCGGGTGTCCACCCGGCTCAACGACTCGTTGCGCACTGGCGACCACGTGACACTGGTCGGCGTGCCGCAGTCCTCGGGCGACTTCCCGACGCCCTCGCCGGGTGCGAAATCCCTGCACATCGCCGGCGGGGTGGGGATCACCCCGATCATCAGTCTGTTGCGCCGCATCGCCCGCGACGCGCGCCGCGGCCAGCCCGACGGAGCCACCGGTACCCGCCCCGACGCGACGCTGCTGTACGTCAACCGCGACGACCGCTCGATCATCTTCGAGTCCGAACTCCGCGAGCTCGCCCGCGACTCCGGCATCACCCTGCACCTGTTCACCGATGCACCGTCCGCGCGCGAGGACCTCTCCACCTGCCGACTCGGCCCAGAGCTCCTGCAGCGCGTGGTCCCCGACGCCGCCGATCGCGAGACCTACGTGTGTGCCCCGGCCGCGCTCATCGACCTGACGCGCGGGTGGCTGCGTGACCTGGGCCAGCCGGCCGGGCGGTTCCACGCCGAATCGTTCACCGCGCCCGAACTGGACCGGCCCGACGACGACGGCAGTCGCTACACCGTCCGTTTCCGCCGCACCGGCACGGCGGTGGAGATCGACGGTGCCACCACCCTGCTCGAGGCGGCCGGCCGGCCGGGATCGCCGTCCCCACCGGCTGCCAGCGCGGGCTGTGCAAAGCGTGTGTGACGCCCAAGCTCAGCGGCACCATCCGCGCGGAGGCCGCCGATCGCGCGCCCGGTGCCGTCGCGCAGGAGCGGGTCACCGTCTGCACCGCGCTGGCCTGCTCGGACGTCGAGCTGGATCTCTAGTCGGCCGTCACCACTTCCCGCGCGTGTACTGCGGCGGGTACGGGGCCCGCCGCCAGTCCAGGCCGAGTTCGGCAGCCGCGCGCTGTGGCCAGGCGGGCTCGCGCAGTGCGGCGCGCCCGAGGAACACCACGTCAGCGCGCTCGTCGACCAGCAGCTGTTCGGCGTACTCCGGGTCACTGATGAGCCCCACGGCGCCCGCCAGGACTGCACCCGACGCGCGCACCTCCTCGGTCAGCGGCACCTGGTAGCCCTGCTCCAGTTCGACCGGCGGCCGGTCGGGGGTGTTGGCGGCCGAGGAGACGTCCACCAGGTCGACCCCGTGCTCGGCGAGCCGGCCCGCCAACCAGCGCGAATCCTCCGGGGTCCAGCCGCCGGGCACCCAATCCGTGGCCGAGATCCGGACGAACAGTGGCCTACCTTCCGGCCACACCTGCCGCACCGCGTCGCAGATCTCCAGCAGCAGCCGGGCCCGGTTTTCGCGCGAACCGCCGTAGGAGTCGTCCCGCTCGTTGGACAGCGGCGAGAGGAACTCGTGGATGAGGTACCCGTGGGCGGCGTGGATCTCCACGACGTCGAACCCGGCGTGGTCGGCGCGGCGGGCGGCGTCGGCGAACGCGGTCACCACCGCGCGGATCCCGTCGGCGTCCAGCGCCTCCGGTGTGGTCATGTCGCCGAAGCCGATCGCGGACGGCGCGACCGTCGTCCACGCACCCTCCTCGGGCGGAAGTGAGCCGACCGGGTATCCGGGCCACGCCCGGTACGCCGACGCCTTGCGTCCGGCGTGCGCCAGCTGGATGCCGATCGCCGCCCCCTGGGAGTGCACGAAGTCCACGATGGGCGCCCACGCGTCGCGCTGCGTGTCGTTCCACAGCCCGGCGTCCTCGGGACTGATCCGCCCCTCCGGCACCACCGCCGAGGCCTCCGCGAGGATCAGGCCGAACCCGCCCTGCGCCCGCGCGCCCAGGTGCACGAGATGCCACGGCGTGGGCACCCCGTCACGGTCCTCGCACGAGTACTGGCACATCGGCGAGAGCCACACCCGGTTCCGGATCTCGAGGTCGCGGATACGGATCGGTTCGAAGAGCATCGCCATGTCCGCGATTAAACCCGCACCCCGTGACGCGCCGCCTCGCCGCACCCCCGGAGCCCGCCGCACCCGGCCGACTACCGTGAACGGCATGACTGACGCGCCGACCGGACAGGGCTCATCACCCGAGCCGAAGCTCACCCACCTCGACGCCGAGGGCCGCGTGCGCATGGTCGACGTCGGCGACAAGGCGGTCACCACCCGCACCGCCACGGCCGAGGGGATCTTCCGCACCCGCCCCGACGTCGTGACCATGGTCGCAGGAGACTCGCTGGGCAAAGCCGACGTCCTGGCCACCGCCCGCCTGGCCGGGATCGGCGCGGCCAAGAAGACCTCCGAGCTCATCCCGCTGTGCCACCAGATCCCGCTGAACTCGGTCAAGGTGCACTTCGACCTCGACGACGAGGCCGGCGAGATTCACGTGAAGGCCACCGCCAAGACGACGGGCAGGACGGGTGTCGAGATGGAAGCCCTGACCGCCGTCTCCGTGGCCGGGCTGACGCTGCACGACATGGTCAAGGCCGTCGACCCGCTCGCCACCATGGACGGGGTCCGCCTCGCCGCCAAGACGGGCGGCAAACGCGGTGACTGGACGCGAGAATCCGAGGAGGCGACCGGGAACGACGACGACGAGGTGACGCGCGCGAACACCGGGCCCGCCGCGCTCGATTCCGGCCGAAGTGGTGTCGTCGTCGTCTCCTCCACCGCCGCCGCGCACGGCCACCGCGAGGACACCACCGGCCCCGCCATCGAGGGTTGGCTCCTCGAGCGCGGTTTCTCGCCGGTCGAGGTGCACGTGGTAGCCGACGCCGACATCGCCACGGCCGTCACCGAGCACGTCCGCCGCTCCCCCGCGGTCCTGTTCACCACCGGCGGCACGGGGGTCGCCCCGGACGACCGCACGCCGGAGGCCACCGCGCCGCACCTGGAGCTGGAGCTGCCGGGGGTCGCCGAGGCGATGCGGGCCCGCGGCCTGGCGGCCACGCCGACGGCGGCGATGAGCCGCGGGCTCGCGGGCTTCGCCGGACGTACCCTGGTGGCGAACCTGCCGGGTTCGACGGGCGGGGTCCGCGACGGGTTGGCGGTACTCGACGACCTGCTCGAGCATCTGCTCGACGTCCACGCCCACGGAGGAGGACACCGATGAGCGTCTCCAGTCCGCTGGTGGACATCACCGACCGGGAGATCAATCCGCGCGAGGTCGAGAAGGCCGTGTGGACCAGCGCCGACGGAGCGATGGTGACGTTCTCCGGCGTCGTGCGCGACCACGACGGGGGCCGCGAGGTCCACGACATCGAGTATTCGGCCCACCCAACGGCCCGCGACACTCTCGTCCGGCTCTGCGACGAGGTCGCGGCCGAGCACACCTCGCCAACCGATTCCGGGCGCACGGTCCGCGTCTCCGCCGTCCACCGCGTGGGTGTGCTGCCGGTGGGCGAGGTCGCGGTGGTGGTGGTCGCCGTGGCTCCGCATCGGGCCGAGGCGTTCGCGGCGTGTTCGGAGCTCATCGAGCGGCTCAAGCACGGGGTGCCCATCTGGAAGCGGCAGCGCTTCACCGACGGCGTCTCCGAATGGGTGGGCGTCGGCGACTGCTGAGTTGGTCAGGCCGGCCGTCTGCGGGGTCCGTACCTGTCCTGACCCGGCGGATTGATG